>JBBQKV010000048.1:0-18566 GCA_038327245.1 Acidobacteriota bacterium | reverse complement strand
TTGCCGGCGCGCCGGAACGTCCGCCCCTCGCCCCTCTGCCAGGCCACCCGGACGTCCTCGGTCGCGAAGCCCCGCCGGAACCGGCCCGCGACCGCGAAGCTCTCGCCATCGGCGGACATCTCCGCGGGGGTCGCCCGCCGGAACGAGCGCTGCCCGCACAGGAGGGCGATCGCCTCGAGGAGGTTCGTCTTCCCCTGGCCGTTCTCGCCGACGACCAGGTTCCACCCGGGTTCGAAAGAGACGGCGTCGGGGGTGAGGTTGCGGAACCCGCGGGAGGTCAGATCGAGAAGACGCAAGATTTTTCCGGGTCGGAGTTTGTCGCGTGCAACGCCGTCACAGCCTCATCGGCATGACGACGTAGATGTACCGCGTCGCGCCCTCGAGCCCCCCTTCGGGAGAGCAGAGGCACTGCGTGTTCTCGTCCTTCAACTCGAGCTTCACGTTCTCGGTCTCGGCTTCGTCGAAAAAGTCCAGGAGGTATTGCGCGTTCAGCCCGATCGAGAGCGGCTCGCCGTCGTAACGCACGTCGAGAGTCTCGGTTCCCTCTCCGAGCTCCTGGCTCGCGGAGGCGATCGTCAGGAGGTCCTTCTCGAAAGAGAGGCGAACGCCCCGTGCGCGCTCGGGCGAGAAGAGCGCCACGCGGCGGATCGCGGACTGGCAGATGACGCGCGGAACGATGGCAACCTTGTCGTTGCCCTTTCCGAGGATCTTTTCGTAGTCGGGAAAGTTGACGTCGAGCAGGCGCGCGATCAACTGCCGGTTGCCGACGCGGAAGAGAAGGTGATTTTCGGAGTGCTTGATCTCGAGCTCGCCTCCCCCAACGCCCCCGTCCATCTTGAGAATTTCGGTGAGCGCTTTCTTCGGGATGAGGACGTTCGGGAGCGTTCCCTTCGCGTTCTCCCGCGCGAAGTCGAGCAGCGCGAGCCGGTGGCCGTCGGTCGCCACGAGCTCGAACTCCTTCCCTTTTTCCTTCAGCAGCGCGCCCATGAGCTGGAACCGGGTCTCCTCCGACGAGACGGCATACAAGACCTTTCGTGTCAGTCGTTTCCAGGCTTCCAGAGGGAAGGTCATTCCGCCCTTCCCCTCGACCTTGGGGACGGTCGGATAGTCCTCGGCCGGCTGCGCGACGAGCCGGAAGCTCGACCTCTCGCACGTGACGCCCAGGTAGTGGTTCTCCATCAGCTTCAGGCGCACGTCGGCCTCGGGAAGGTTGCGGATCAGGTCGAAGAGCTTGCGCGCCGGAACCGTCACGCTGCCGGGTCGGGAGACGTTCGCGACCGCGGATGAGAGAAGCGTCAGGTCGAGATCGGTCGACGTGAGGTCGAGATGACCGTCCGAAGCCTTGAGGAGAATGTTGGAAAGAATCGGGATCGTATTTTTCCGTTCGACGACACCCTGCATGAGCGAAAGCTCGTTCAGGAAATCGCCTCGCTTGAGCGTCAATTCCATGGGGAATCCCACCTCTCGGATAGAGAAAAAGTCTATCACATTCAGTTGTCGTAACAGGCGTGTGGAGGAATGCGGCGACATCGAAAAAAGTCAGTAAATACGGGGCTGAAACGCTCACGGGGCAGGAGCGTCCGCCGGCGCCGCGCCGAGGAAATGCCGATCGCGACAAAGATCCCGTCGGCGGTACCGGCCGTGTGGAAAAGCGGTTGGCGGAAAAGCGGCGCGGCGGAGCGCGCGGACTAACGGTACGGCTGCTGAAACCCCTCGATCACCTTGCGGAAATCGGGGTCGTCCTCGACGAGTTTTTCGATCTTCTCGACCGAGTGCATCACCGTCGAGTGATGCTTGTCGTTGAAGAGCCGGCCGATCTCGGGGTACGAAAGGCCGGTCAGCTTGCGGCACAGGTACATCGCGACCTGGCGCGGAAACGAGATCGGCTTCGCGTTCGTTTTCGCCTTCAGGTCCGAAACGCGCAGCCCGTAGTGGGAGGCCACGGTTTTGAGGATTTCCGCGGGAATTGCGCGATTCTCCTCGCGACCCAGGATGTCGCGGAGAGTTTCTTTGGCGAGCTCGACGGAAACCGGCTTGCCCGTCAGCGACGAGAAGGCCAGCACGCGATTCAGCCGGCCCTCGAGCTCCCGGACGTTCGCTTTCACCGTGCCCGCGATGTAAAGGGCGACGTCGTTCGGGATCTCGGCCTTCTCGGCCGCCGCCTTCTTGCGGATGATCGCAACCTTCATCTCGAGGTCCGGCGGCTGGATGTCCGCGATCAGCCCCCACTCGAACCGGGAGCGCAGGCGCTCCTCGAGCGTCGGGATCTCCTTCGGCAGAGCGTCGGAAGTGACGACGATCTGCTTCTGCGCGTCGTGGAGCGCGTTGAACGTGTAAAAAAATTCTTCCTGGGTAGAGTCCTTGCCCGCGATGAACTGGATGTCGTCCATGAGCAGCACGTCGAGCTCCCGGTAGCGGCTCTTGAACTCGTGCATCCTCTCGAACCGGAGCGCGTTGATGAGCTCGTTCAGGAAGCGTTCAGCCGAGAGGTACATGACCTTCATGGCCGGCGACCGGCGCAGGACCTCGTGCGCGATGGCGTGGACCAGGTGCGTCTTGCCGAGCCCCACGCCGCCGTAGAGGAAAAGCGGGTTATAGGAGCGGGAAGGGGATTCGGCGACGGCGCGGGCCGCGGCGTGGGCGAACTGGTTGGACGACCCGACGACGAAGCTGTCGAACGTAAAGCGCGGGTTGAGGACGAGGCCGCGCGGGGGAGCCGGAGACGGGGAAGGAGCGGCCGCCGGAATCTCGACCGCCGCCGCCTGAAAGCGGAAGTCGAGGTCGGGGAACCCGGCCGCCGCGGCCTCCCGGGCGAGCAGGTCTCCGTGCCGGCCGCGGATCCAGTCCGCGAAGACCGGGCTCGGCACCGAAACGGTCAGCGCAACGCGGGAGTTGCCGATGTCCTCGAAGGAAACCTGTCGGGTGGGAGCGAACCACGTCTTCAGCTCTTTGGGATCGAGCTTGCCCTCGAGGCTCTTGACGATGGAGGACCAGATTTCGCTCATGGCAGGACCCCGGTTTCCGCAGGGGTTTTCCGCAAGTTTTTCCGCAGCTGTGGAAAGCGACCCCCGGGGGAAGCGGCGCAGTATATAGCAGGAGCTCGCCCGATTTTCGGGGGGCCGTTTCGGGCCGGATCGGGGCCGTTTCGGCTCGGAGAGGTTTCCTGCGCTTGACTTCCGGCCGACCGACACCTAGCATGGCCCGTTTTTTATGAAGCGAACCTATCAGCCCAACAATCGGCGGCGCCGGCGCACCCACGGGTTCCTGGTGCGCATGCGAACCCGCTCGGGCCGCGCCGTGATCTCGGCGCGGAGGCGCAAGGGGCGCAAGAAACTCTCGGTGTGAATTCAGGCCCGGTTCGTCGCCGGGAGACGTTCTCCCGCGACGACCGCCTTCGGAAACGACGGGAATTCGAAGAGTGCTACGCCTCCGGAGTGCGCGTCTCCGGGCGCCATCTCCTGCTTTTCCTGCTGGAGCGGACGGCGCCGGCGGACGCCCCGCCCCCGCCGAGACTCGGCATCTCGGTGTCGCGCCGGGTCGGGGGAGCCGTGACCCGCAACCGGGTGCGCCGCCGGCTCCGCGAGATCTTTCGCCGGAGCCGCGAGCTCTTCGGGTCGCGCGCGGCCGACGTCGTGTTGAACGCACGGCCGTCCGCCTCCGACGCGACTTTCGAGGAACTTTCGCAGGAGTACCGCTCGCTCCTGGTCAAAAGCTTCGCCCGCGCGGCGGACAGTCGGCGGTCGCCATGAGCCCGGGCGCACGCGCCGCGACGGCGGCGCTCCGGTTCTACAAAACGGCCCTGTCTCCATACCTCCCGCGCGCCTGCCGTTACGAGCCGACCTGTTCGGCCTACGCGCGCGAGGCGATCGAGCGATATGGACTCCGTCGCGGCGCGGGCCTCGCGCTCGCGCGGCTCGCCCGCTGCCATCCGTTCCGGCCGGGCGGTTTCGACCCCGTGCCGTGAGGCAAACCTTTTGACCAGCCGATCGGCCTGATCCAGCGCCCGTGGAAAAACGTCTCCTCTTCGCGGCGCTTCTGTCCCTGGGCGTCCTCGTCCTCTGGTCGTGGCTGGGACCCCAGCCCGTCCGGCGGCCGACCTTGCCGATACCGGTTCCCACCGCCGGCGCCGCCGTCGCCCCGACCGCCGTCGCCGGAGTCGCCTTTGCCGCGCCGGGAGCGGTCCGGATCGCGGGAACGGAGGAGGGGCTGACGACGATCGAGAACGACGTCGCCCGCGCCACGTTCTCCAACCGCGGCGCGGTGCTCACGTCGCTCGTCCTGCGCAAGCACTTCGACGACCAGAAGCGGCCGCTGGAGCTGGTGCGCGCCCTCCCCGACGTTTCCACGAAGCCGCTCGCCGTCCTGTTTCCGGGGAACCCCGAGCTGACGCGGCTGGCTTCGAGCGCGCTCTACGCCGTCGAGAAGGGTTCCGGACGTACGCTGCGATTCCGGTACGGCGACGAAAGGCTCTCGGTCACGAAGGAGATCCGCCCCGCCGATGGATACGTCTTCGACGTCAAGGTGTCGGTGGCCGGGCCGGAGTTCACGCTCATGGTCGGAACGGGGCTGCGCAACCCGACGCCCGGCGAACACGTGTCGCGCTATGTCATACCGGCGGAGGCGGTGGCGATCGCCGGCAACGGCCTGCAGCGCATCTCCCCCCGCAAGCTCACGGCCGAACAGCGCTGGGCTCTCCCGCCCGGAGGCTTCGTCGGGATCGAGGACAACTACTTCCTCGCGGCGATCGTTCCGCGGCAGCCGGCCGCCGCGCGGGTTTTTACGGTCGCGCCGCCCGCGGCTTCCGCCGACCCCGCCGCGAAGCCGGACCCACTCGTTGCCGCCGGGGTCTCGACGACCGGCACCCTGGACGCGCGCTTTTTCTTCGGTCCGAAGGACGTGGAGGTCCTGGAGCGCACCGGCCTGGGGCTCGAGAAGACCGTCAACTTCGGCTGGTTCGGAATCCTCGCGCGGCCGCTCCTGTGGCTCCTGAAGCGGGCGTATGCGTGGTCCGGCAATTTCGGCGTCGCGATCCTGACCGTGACGCTCCTGATCCGGATCCTCCTCTTCCCGCTCATGCACAAGAGCTACGCGTCGATGAAGAAGATGCAGAAGCTCGCGCCCAAGATGAACGTAATTCGGGACCGCTACAAGAAAGCCAAGACGGACGCGGCGCAGCGCGCCAAGATGAACCAGGAGCTCATGGCTCTGTACCAGGCCGAGGGCTACAACCCGATGAGCGGCTGCTTCCCGGTCATTCTCCAGCTGCCGATCCTCGTCGCCTTCTACAACGTCCTCTCGAAAGCGGTCGAGCTTCGGCACGCGCCCTTCGTGCTCTGGATCCACGACCTCTCCGCGGTCGACAAGAGTTATCTGCTCCTCATCCTCATGATCGTCACGATGTACATCCAGCAGGCAATGACTCCCTCGACCGTCGATCCCATGCAGAAGAAAATCTTCATGGCGATGCCGCTCCTGTGGGGATTCATGCTGAAAGACATGCCCTCCGGGCTCGTCCTCTACTGGCTCTTCTCGAACGTCCTGACGATCCTTCAGCAGATGCTGATCAATCGAATGGGGCGCGACGAGCCGGGACCGGGCAAGCCCGTGCGGGTGAAGGTGGCGCGCGCGTGACCCGCGCCGTTTCTTGAGCGGAGGAGGCTGGCGATGAGATTCGAGGCGAAAACCGAAGCGGATGCGGTCGAGCAGGCGGCGCGAGCCCTCAACCGGGTGGCGGAGGCCGTCCAGTATCGCGTGGTGCGCGACGAGAAATCGTTCTGGGGCGGGCGCATCGTCGAGATCGAGGTCGCCGACCCGGAGGCGGAGACTCCGCCCCCCGCAGCTGAGGCTCCGGCCTTCGAACCTGAACCGGTGGTCGCTGCGCCGGTTCGCACCGAGCCGTCTGCGGATGCGGATCCGACTCCCCGCCCGCGGCGCGAGGGGCCCGCGCCGCTCGACGAAGAGTCCTATGCCGCGGTGGAGTCCGCGCTCTCGGAGCTCCTCTCGACCGCGGGCTTCCTGGTCGAGACACGGCGCCGCAGCTCCTCGGACGAGATGGTCATCGAGCTGATCGGCGACGACGTCGAGCCGCTCCTCGCGAACAAGGGGGAGGGACTGAACGGGCTCGAGGTCCTGACGGGCCGCATCGCGAGCCGCCGGCTCGGACACCCGGTCTACCCGCGACTCGACGCCGAGGGATTCCGCGCGCACCAGAAGGACTCGCTCCAGGAGCTCGCCCAGCGATCGGCGGACGAGGCCAAGCGCACGCGCCGCCCGCAGCTCCTGCCGCCGCTCTCGCCGGGGGAGCGACGGCTCGTTCACCTCGCCCTCGCGGAGGACCCGGAAGTCGAGACCGAGAGCGAGGGCGACGGATACCTGAAGCGCGTCGCGGTCCGGCTGAAGTCGAGCTGAAAGCGTCCGGCCGATGCGGCCGAATTCCGAATCGCTCCTCGACACGATCGCGGCGCTCGCGACCCCGCTCGGTCGCTCCGCCATCGCGGTCGTGCGGATCTCGGGCGACCGGACGCGCGCGATCCTTTCCGCCGTCGCCCCGGAGCTCCCGGATCCGATCGAGCCCCGCCGCCCCTCTCTCGTTGCGCTCTCCCGCGCCGACGGCGACGTGCTGGACCAGGGACTGGTAACCCTGTTCGCGGCACCGGCGTCCTTCACCGGCGAAGACCTGGCGGAAATCTCGGTGCACGGCAGCCCGGTCGTCGTGGAGGGGCTCTTGCGCGCGCTGGTTGCGGCCGGCGCGCGGCCCGCGCGGCCCGGCGAATTCACGGAACGGGCGTACCGGCTGGGAAAGATGGACCTGGTCGAGGCCGAAGCGATCCGCGACCTCATCGAATCGCGCACCGAGGGGGCCGCCCGCGCCGGCGCGAAGCGACTGGCCGGCGCGCTCTCGTCGCGGCTCGCGGCGGTCCGCGAGGACCTGCTCGCGGCGTCGGCCGGTCTGACGGCCACGATCGATTTCGCGGAAGACGTCGGGGAGACTCTCGACCCCGGAGTCGCTCTTCGCCTGAGTGCGGCCCGCGACACGCTCGCCCGCCTCGCGGCGAGCTACGAGACCGGAAGGCTTCTCTCCGCGGGCTGTCGCGTCGTTATCCTCGGAAGACCGAACGCCGGCAAGTCCACGCTCTTCAACGCGCTCGTGGGAAGAGCGCGCGCGATCGTGACGGAAGTGCCGGGCACCACGCGCGACACCCTCGAGGCGACGATCGACGTCCGCGGTGTTCCGGTCGAGCTGGTCGATACGGCAGGCCTGCGCGACACGGAGGATCGGGTCGAGAGGATCGGAGTCGAACGCGCGCGGGACGAGGGGGAGCGGGCCGCGGCCATCCTCTACGTCTACGACGCGGCGGAGGGCTGGAACGGCGAGGATCGCGCGGCGGTGGCGTCGTTCGACGGCCGGCCGGTCGCGATCGTCGCGAACAAGGTCGACCGACTGGAAGGCGCGCGGAAGCCGGCCGGAAGGGACGCGCCTTCCGACCCGGCTCCGCTTCCGCTCTGCGGCCTGGCCCCCGAAGCGGGAGCGACCCTGCGGTCGCTTCTCGAGCGGACGATCGCGGCCGGCGTCACGAGCGACGCGGCATCGGAGGTGCTGGCGTCCGTGCGGCAGCGCGACCTCGTGGAGCGCGCCCGCGCCGCGGCTGGTCAGGCGCTCCGCGCGCTCGAGGGAGGCGTTTCGCCCGAATACGCCGCGACCCACGTGGATACCGCGCTGGCGGCGCTCGCCGACATTTTCGGCGAGACGACTTCCGAAGACGTGCTCCAGCGGATATTTTCGACTTTCTGCATCGGCAAGTGACAGCGAAGCTGTCATCCTGAGGAGCGCAGCGACGAGGGATCTCTGGCCAGAAAGCTAGAGATCCTTCGCTTCGCTCAGGATGACAGGGGAGCCGTGATCACGCACAGGAAATTCGACGTCCTCGTTATCGGCGCGGGGCACGCCGGCTGCGAGGCAGCTCACGCCGCGGCCCGCATGGGTTGCAGGACCGCGCTCGTCTCGGGCGACCTCCGTGCGATCGCGCGCATGTCGTGCAATCCCGCGATCGGCGGACTCGCGAAGGGTCAGCTCGTCAAGGAAGTGGACGCGCTCGGCGGTCTCATGGGCCGCCTCGCGGACCGCGCCGGCATTCAGTTCAAGATCCTCAACCGGTCCCGGGGCCCGGCAGTCTGGGGACCGCGCGCGCAGTGCGACAAGGCGCTCTACTCCCGTCTCGCCGCGGAGACGCTCGCCGAAGTCCCCCACCTCACTCTCGTCGAGGCGATGGTCGAGGACTTCGTGGAGGAGGGGGGCCGCGTCGCCGGCGTCGTCACCGGAACCGGAGAACGGATCGGCGCGGCGGCGGTCGTCGTCACCACCGGGACCTTCCTCCGCGGGCTCATGCACACGGGGGAGCGGCAGACCGCGGGAGGCCGGATCGGCGAGATGCCCGCGAACGGCCTCTCGGCGGCGCTCGCGCGCGCGGGCCTCCGGCTCGGACGGTTCAAGACCGGCACGCCCCCGCGGGTTCGCCGTAACACCGTCGATTACGACCTCTGCGTGCCGCAGCCCGGCGACGACCCTCCGGTTCCGTTCTCGTTCCGCACGGAGAAGCTCGCGGAGCAACAGGCGCTCTGCTGGCTGACCGGCACGAACGAGCGCGTGCACGACTTGATCCGCGCGAACCTGGACCGGAGCCCCATGTACTCGGGGCGGATCTCCGGGATCGGCCCGCGCTACTGCCCCTCGGTCGAGGACAAGGTCGTCAAGTTCGCGGACAAGCCGCGGCACTCGCTCTTTCTGGAACCGGAGGGGTGGGACTCCGAGGAGATCTACATCAACGGCCTCTCGACGTCGCTGCCCGAGGAAGTGCAGCGCGCCATCCTGCGCGAGATCCCGGGGCTGGCGCGCGCGGAGATGCTGCGGCCGGGATACGCGGTCGAGTACGACTTCTCGTTTCCGGAGCAGCTTCAGTCTTCGCTCGGCGCGCGCGACATCCCGGGTCTCTTTCTCGCCGGCCAGATCAACGGGACGTCCGGCTACGAGGAGGCCGCGGCCCAGGGAATCTGGGCGGGAGTGAACGCGGCCCTCGCCGTACGCGGAGACGCGCCGTTCGGACTCGCGCGCTCCGAGGCCTACGCCGCGGTGATGGTGGACGACCTCACGACGAAGGGTCTCGAAGAGCCGTATCGGCTCTTCAGCTCGCGCGCCGAGTACCGCCTGCTCCTCGGCGTCGACTCCGCGATTCCGCGACTGATGCCGTACGCGCTCGAGCTCGGACTCGTCAGCGCGGCGGAATACTCGCGGGCGATGCGCTCGGAGGAGCGGGTCCGGAACGCCGACTCCCGCCTCGCCGCGTGGGACGTTCGGCCGGACCGCTCGACCCGCGAGGCGCTCGAGGCGGCCACCGGCATCGTTCTGCAGGAGCCGACGAATCTCCGTAATCTACTGAAAAGAGACGACTTAAACGCGAAAACGCTCAGCCATTATTCGCCCGTGCCCTTCGCCGATCTCTCCCGGGAAGAGCTCGCGATCCTCGAAAGTCGGATCCGCTACGAGGGATACATCCGTCGCGAAACCGAGAAGCTTGCGAGGCTGAAGCCGCTCGAGGAGCGGCGGATCCCGGACGGACTCGACTACGGCACCATCCCCGGACTCTCGCGCGAGGTCGTCGAAAAGTGCTCGCGCCGGCGCCCCCGCACCGTCGGCGAAGCCGGCCGGATTCCGGGGGTGACGCCCGCCGCGGTCGCGATAATCTGCGCTCATGCCGTCCGCGAGCGGGCCGGGCGAACCTCTTCCCCCTGAAGGTTTTCGAACACTTCTCCGGAACGCACTCCCGGCCTTTTCCCTCGACCCCCCGGAGCTCCAGCAACAGCACCTCGCCCGCTTCCTGGCGGAGCTCGACGCCTGGCGCCGGCGCGTCAACCTGACCGGGCGCCTGTCCAGCGAGAACCTCGTTTCTCACGCGCTGGAATCGGCGGTCGGCGCCTCGCTCCTTCCGCGCCAGGGAACCGTCGTGGACATCGGCACGGGCGGCGGGTTTCCCGGAGTTCCCCTGGCGATCCTGCGGCCCGACCTATCCGTGACCTGGCTCGAAGCCCGGGAAAGGCGGGTCGCATTCCTCCGGCACGTCGCGCGCACGGTGCCCGTCGACAACGCCGTCGTGCGGGCGGCCCGGGCGGAAGACCTGCCCGAGTCCGGATACGACTTCGCGACTTCCCGGGCCGTGGCGATCGAGAGTCTGTATCCGGACCGCTTTCTCAAACCCGGCGGAGGCCTGCTTCTCTGGACGACCGCCGGCGGCGCGGCCGGCGCTCCTCCGCAAGGCTTCCGGCGGGAAGGCGTCCTGGCGATTCCGCTCACCCGGGAGCGTGTCATTGCGCTTTATCGTTATGGATGAGTCCGCTTCCGCGCGGAGATGTTCCACGTGGCACATGTTCCCCGCGACAACTCAGTAGTGGTCGTTAGCCCACCGAGCTTTCCATTTCGGCGGTAAGGCTCCAGAATGGCGAAAAATGGGGCGAGTCGTTGCAATCGCAAATCAAAAGGGGGGCGTGGGAAAGACGACGACGGCCATCAATCTCGGAGCGGCGCTGGCCGCGTTCGACCGGAAAGTCGCCATCATCGACTTCGATCCCCAGGCCAACGCGACATCCGGACTGGGCCGGAGGGGGCACCAGAACGGGTCCAATGCCTACGACGTCCTGCTGGGCGCCGACCCCCACCTGGCCCTGCAGGAGACGGGGTTTCCCAACCTCTCCCTGCTCCCTTCGGCGCGGGATCTCGTGGGTGCCGAAATCGAGCTCGTGAACCAGGAGGGACGCGAAAGCCGGCTCCGCACCGCGGTCGAAGCGATTCGGCAGGAGTACGATTTCGTCTTCATCGACTGCCCCCCGTCGCTCTCGCTCCTGACGGTCAACGCCCTGACCGCTGCGGATTCGGTGCTCATCCCGCTCCAGACCGAGTACTTCGCGCTCGAGGGACTGAGCGAGCTGATGGAGTCGGTGGACCGCGTGCGCCACTCTTTCAATCCGGGGCTCGAGATCGAGGGCATTCTTCTCACCATGTTCGACGAGCGGACGAACCTCGCCCGTCAGGTCCTGGCCGACATCCGCAGCCATTTCGGGAAGCTGGTGTACGACACGGTCATCCCGCGGAACGTCCGGCTGGGGGAGGCCCCGTCTTTCGGAAAACCCGTCCTGGCCTACGATGTCAAGTCGAAGGGTGCGGAGTCGTATCTGGCTCTGGGACGTGAGGTCTTGAAGAGGAAGGAGACTCGATGAGCCAGAAACAGGCTTTGGGCCGGGGACTCTCCGCGTTACTGCCGGGTCGGGACGACGTTCCACGGGAAACAGGCGCCCGCGAGGTCGACATCGGCAACCTCGTTCCCAACCGATATCAGCCCCGGCGGGATTTCTCCGAAGCCAAACTGGCCGACCTGGCCGCCTCCATTCGCGCCCAGGGGATCGTCCAGCCCATCGTGGTGACGGTGCGGGGCGACAAGTTCGAGATCGTCGCCGGAGAGCGCCGCTGGCGGGCTGCCGCGCTGGCCGGGCTCACGAAAGTGCCGGTCGTGCTGCGCGAAAAGCACTCCGAGACCGACCTTCTCGAGGTCGCCCTGGTCGAGAACCTCCAGCGGGAAGACCTGAATCCGCTGGACGCCGCGGAGGCCTACGCGCGCCTGAAGGACGAGTTCCGACTGTCGCACGAGAGGATCGCGGATCGGGTCGGCAAGGACCGGACGACCATCACGAACGCCCTGAGGCTTCTCAAGCTGCCGTCCAGCGTGCGCGACCGGATCCGCTCGGGACTCCTGTCCGGCGGCCATGCCCGCGCCCTCGCGGCCCTGACGTCCGCCGATGATCAGGAGCGGCTGGCTGAGGAAGTCGTGCGGCGGGGACTCTCCGTCCGGCAGACCGAAAAGCGGGTTGCGAGCGTGGGAGGGATGGATAAGCTCCGGCGGGAGCGAAAGCGGGACCCCTTCACGAGGGACGCGGAGGAGAAGCTCTCGCGGCACCTCCACACGCGGGTCCAGATCGCACGCCGCCGGCGCGGCGGGAAAATCGAAATTGCATTCGGATCGGAAGAAGAGCTGATCGGGCTGTACGATCGGCTGTCGCGAGCGTAGGCCATCGGAGTCCAGGCGGATCGAACCCGAAAGGAAGGGTCCATGCGGGGAAAGTCGGAAGAAGCGACGTTGAACGGGTTTCTGGATCGCGGGAGCCACCTGACCGGTGACTTGAAGTTCGAGGACGGGTTCCGAATCGACGGAAAGTTCGAGGGCAAGATCACGGCCGGCGGCGATCTCGTCATCGGCGAAAACGCGGACGTCGAAGCGGACATCAAGGTCGAGCGGCTCACGGTCAACGGCTCGCTCAAGGGAAACGCGGTCGCGACCGACCGGATCGAGCTTCATCCGAAAGCGCGCGTCCTCGCGGATCTGACGACGCCGAACCTCGCGATCCAGGAGGGCGCCTTCTTCCAGGGGTCCTGCAAGATGGGCCAGGAGGTTCCTTCGAACGTCGTCGGAATGCCGACACCCGTAGCGGGAGAGCGGCATAGTTAAGTAACTGAGAATAAAGAAGTTATAGAAGAACGGCAGAGACGGGGCTGGTAAATTCGAAGCGGGCTCCGCCCCGTTTGACCGCCCGGGGAGCGTGTGCTATTTCTACGCGCTCCCAGTCCGTCGGACATTCTTCTCCCCCGAGTCCACGACTCTCGAAAGCCGAGGAAAGCGCGCCAGAGCCATGATCAAGGCCCCCGATGTGACCCTTCTCTACGTGATGTTCGCGTTCGTCGTGTCGTACGCGCTCCTCAAACGTTTCCTCTTCGTTCCGCTGGGCGCGATCCTGGAACAGCGCGAAGAAGAGGAGCAGGTCGCGGCGAGACTGCATGCCGAGGGCGTGCGCGAGCTCGAAAGAACGGTCGCGGAAGCGGAGGCGCGGCTCGCCCTCACCCGCCGGGAAGCACTCAAGGAACGCGAGACGCTTCGGGCCGCCGGGCTCGCGCGCTTCGAAGAGAAGTTGGGCGAGGCGCGCGCCGCGGCCACGTCGTCGGTGGAGGGAGCGAGCCGGGCGATCGCGGATCAGGTTAGCGTCGCGGCGGTGGAGCTGCCCGGAAGGGCGCGTACGCTGGCCCTGGAGCTCGCCGCGAAGATCCTCGGACGGAAGCTCGCCGCGTGAAGCCGGCCTTGTTTCCGCTGACGCTCCTCGCCCAATCGGCCGAAGAGCACGCCACGAAATTCTGGGGGCTGCCGCTCTGGATCTGGCAGCTCGCGAACCTGGTGCTGTTCCTGGGCGTTCTCCTCTATTTCGTGGCCCGGCCGATGGCGGCGATGTTTCGCCAGCGGCAGCTCGACGTCGAGAAGCGGCTCGCCGAAGCGAAGGCGCTCCGCGAGGAAGCCGCCCGGCTTGGCGCGCAGGTCCAGGAGCGCCTGTCCCGTCTCGACTCGGAGATCGCCGAGATCCGCGCTCGCGGCCACGCGGAGGGGGAGATCGAGCAGGCGGCGCTCGTGGATAGGGCGGACCGCGAGGTCGAGCGGGTCCGGAAGGAAGCTGAACAGGAGATCGGTCGCCGGCTCGCCGCGGCCAAGCAGGAGCTCCGGAAGACCGCCGCGGACCTGACCGCGGGAGTCGCCCGCGAATTGCTGACCTCACAGATCACGGACGACGACCGCCGCCGGCTCTTAGACGAGAGCGTCGTGCGTCTCGCGAGCGAGGAGCGGCCGTCGTGAGCCGCTTCGCCCGGCCGTACGCACAGGCGTTCCTGGAGACCTTGCCGGAGGGCTACGACGTCGAGGCCTTTCTCTCCGCCGCGGGCGTGATCGTCCAGGCGATGGCTTCCGACTCCCGCCTGCGGAACTTCCTGGCGGGCCCGTCCGTCCCGGCCGACGCGAAGCGCCGCGTGCTGGACGACCTCTGCGCGCGGGCCGGCGTGGACGAACCGGGCCGGAAGCTCCTGGGCCTCGTGCTCGCGAACCGCCGTATCGCCGCTCTCTCCGAGATCCTGTCGGCGATCCGCGCGGGGAGCGATCGCTCAACCGGCGTCGTCGAGGCGCGCGTCACGGTCGCGGCTCCGCTCGCGGCGGAGGAAGAGCGGCGGATCCAGGAAGCGCTGGCGCGGCAGACCGGCCGCCGCGTTCGCATGAAAGTCGACGTCGATCGAAACATCCTTGCCGGATTCGTGGCGAGGGTCGGCAGCGAAATCTTCGACGCGTCCGCGGCCCGGGCGATCGAGAGGTTCGAAAAGGACGCAGGCGGCTAGGAGGCACAGTGGAAATCAAAGCTGACGAAATCACCGAAATCCTGAAGCGGCAGCTGGCCGGCTACGAGAAGTCGATCGACGTCGCGGAAGTGGGCACCGTCCTGTCGGTCGGCGACGGCATCGCGCGCGTGTACGGCCTCGACAAGGCGATGGCCGGAGAGCTCCTCGACTTCGGGCACGACCTCTTCGGTCTGGCGCTCAACCTCGAGGAAGACAACGTCGGCGTCGTGCTGCTCGGCGAGTCGCGCGAGGTGAGCGAGGGCCAGGAGGTCCGCCGCACTGGAAAGATCATCCAGGTGCCGGTCGGCCCCGCGCTGGTCGGGCGGGTCGTGGACGCGCTCGGCCGTCCGATCGACGGGAAGGGCCCGGTCGCCGCGGCCGACCACTATCCGATCGAGCGCACCGCGCCCGGCGTCATCGAGCGGCAGCCGGTCCGCGAGCCCGTGCAGACCGGGTTGAAGGCCATCGACGCCATGATCCCGATCGGCCGCGGACAGCGCGAGCTCGTCATTGGAGACCGCCAGACCGGCAAGACCGCCGTCGCTCTCGACACAATCATCAACCAGAAGGGGAAGGGCGTGATCTGCGTCTACGTCGTCATCGGCCAGAAGAAATCGACCGCGGCGCAGGTCGTCAAGACGCTCGAAGAATACGGCGCGATGGAGCACACGATCGTCGTCTCGGCGACGGCGTCGGACCCTGCGCCCATGCAGTTCATCGCGCCCTACGCGGGCTGCGCGATGGGGGAGTACTTCCTCTACAACAAGGGTCACGCGCTCACGATCTACGACGACCTGTCCAAGCACGCGGCGTCGTACCGCGAGATCTCGCTCCTGCTGCGGCGGCCGCCGGGGCGCGAGGCGTATCCCGGCGACGTGTTCTACCTGCACTCCCGGCTGCTGGAGCGCGCCGCGAAGCTCTCGGACGCGCGCGGCGGAGGGTCGCTCACGTCGCTCCCGTTCATCGAGACCCAGGCGGGGGACGTCTCGGCCTACATTCCGACCAACGTCATCTCGATCACGGACGGGCAGATTTACCTGGAGTCGGACCTCTTCTACTCCGGCGTTCGCCCCGCCGTGAACGTCGGTCTCTCGGTCTCGCGCGTCGGCGGAAACGCCCAGATCAAGGCGATGAAGCAGGTCGCGGGCACGCTGCGGATCGATCTCGCGCAATTCCGCGAGCTGGCGGCGTTCGCCCAGTTTGGCTCCGACCTGGACAAGTCCACTCAGGCGCAGCTGGCGCGCGGAAAGCGTCTCGTCGAAATCCTGAAGCAGCCCCAGTTCCAGCCCATGCCAGTCGAGCTTCAGGTCGTGTCGATCTTCGCGGGGACGCGCGGCTTTCTCGACTCGCTGCGCGTGGAGTCGGTTCTCCCTTTCGAGACGGCGCTGCACGAGCACATGAAGCGAGATCACGCCGATGTCCTCTCGGCCATCGTCAACACCGGCAAACTCGAAAAGGTCACGGACGAGGCGTTGACGAGCGTGATCGGCGCCTTCAAGGAACGTTTCGTGAAAGAGAACGCCGACGCCGTCGCGGCGTGAGCGGATTACGAATTAGCTGATGGCTTCCTTAATCGACATCCGCCGGCGCCTGAAGTCGGTGAAGAACACGCAGCAGATTACGCGCGCCATGAAAATGGTGTCGGCCGCGAAGCTGCGTCGCGCGCAGGACCGCGTAATCGCCGCGCGCCCCTATGCGAAGGCGCTGCGCGAGGTGCTCGCGTCGGTCTCGTCGCGCGTGAAGGAGGCGCAGCATCCCTTGCTCGCCAGCCGGGAGGAGAAGCGGGTCGCGCTCCTCGTCGTCGAGGGGGACAAAGGCCTCGCCGGAGCGTTCAACTCGAACATCAACCGCGCGGTCGGCGCGCTGCTCGCGGAGAAGAAGGAGTGGGAGTCCGTCACCGTCCTGCCGATCGGCAAGCGGGCTCTCGACTACTGGAAGCGCCGGTCCTCGCCGCTCGCGCCGAAGACGTACGCCGGGATCTTCGCGCGCGTCGAGTACTCGCACGCGAAGGAGATCGCGGACTACCTGACGACGGAGTTCGTGGAGGGCCGGATCGACACGGCGTACGCGGTGTACAACGAGTTCAAGTCGGTCATGTCGCAGATCGTGCGCCGGGACCGCATCCTCCCGATCTCCCGTTCCGAGACCGCGCTCGCCGCCGCCGCGGAGTCCGGCGCGCCGGCGACCGAGTACATCTACGAGCCGGACCCCGAGACGATCCTCGCGAAGCTTCTCCCGCGGTATCTGGAGTTCTCGATCTTCCGGATGCTGCTCGAGTCCGCCGCCGCCGAACACGGCGCGCGGATGACCGCGATGGAGTCCGCGACGAAGAACGCAGGGGACATGATCGACTCGCTGACGCTGACCTATAACCGCGCGCGGCAGGCGCGGATCACGAAAGAGCTGATCGAAATCGTTTCCGGCGCCTCGGCGCTGGAGTGACACTTGGCCGGCAGGCCAACTGTCATCCTGAGCCGCGCAGCGGCGAAGGATCTCTCGAGCTAGGAGGCTGAATATGGCTGAACAAAAAACAGGTCGGGTCGTCCAGGTGATCGGGCCGGTTCTCGACGTCGAGTTCCCGGAGGGCCACCTGCCGCCGATCCACAACGCGGTCGTGGTCAAGGACGAGGGCAAGGAGACCGGCATCCCGATCGACGTCATCGCGGAGGTCGCGCAGCACCTGGGCGAGAACCGCGTCCGGTGCATCTCGATGAAGCCCACCGACGGCATGGTTCGCGGAATGCAGGCCACGGACACGGGCGCGACGATCACGATGCCGGTGGGCGAGGAGACGCTCGGCCGGATCCTGAACGTCGTCGGCGAGCCGGTGGACGGGCTCGGCCCGGTCAACGCGAAGGAGCGCTGGCCGATTCACCGCGATCCGCCCAAATACGAAGACCAGTCAACCGAGGTCGAGATGTTCGAGACCGGAATTAAGGTCATCGACCTTCTGGAGCCGTACTCGAAGGGGGGCAAGACCGGCCTCTTCGGCGGCGCCGGCGTTGGCAAGACCGTCATCGTGCTGGAGCTCATCAACAACGTCGCCATCCACCACGGCGGCTACTCGGTCTTCGCGGGTGTCGGCGAACGCACGCGCGAGGGCAACGACCTCTACCTCGAGATGACCGAGTCCGGCGTCATCACGCCGGGCGACCCGAAGAAGTCGAAGGCCGCGCTGATCTACGGACAGATGACCGAGCCTCCCGGCGCGCGCCTGCGGGTCGGCCTCTCGGGCCTGACGGTCGCCGAGTACTTCCGCGACGTGGAGGGGAAGGACGTCATTCTCTTCATCGACAACATCTTCCGGTTCACGCAGGCGGGCTCGGAGGTTTCGGCGCTGCTCGGCCGCATGCCGTCGGCCGTCGGCTACCAGCCGAACCTCGCGACCGAGATGGGCGAGCTGCAGGAGCGCATCACGTCGACGAAGAAGGGCTCAATTACGTCGGTGCAGGCGATCTACGTCCCGGCGGACGACCTCACGGATCCTGCACCGGCGACGGCGTTCGCGCACCTCGACGCGACCACGGTGCTCTCGCGCCAGATCGCGGAGCTCGGCATCTATCCCGCGGTCGACCCGCTCTCCTCGACGTCCAAGATCCTGTCGCCGCGCATCGTCGGCGAGGAGCACTACGCGGTGGCGCGCTCCGTCCAGCAGGTCCTCCAGAAATACAAGGACCTCCAGGACATCATCGCGATCCTCGGGATCGACGAGCTCTCCGACGAGGACAAGCTCGCGGTCGCGCGCGCGCGGAAGATCCAGAAGTTCCTGTCCCAGCCGTTCTTCGTGGCCGCGCAGTTCACGGGCCTCGAGGGGCGCTACGTGAAGATCGCCGACACGATCAAGGGGTTCTCGGAGATCGTCGCGGGCAAGTGCGACGACCTGCCCGAGCAGGCGTTCTTCATGGCCGGCACTATCGAAGAGGTGCGCGAGAAGGCGGAGAAGCTGGCGAAAGAGGCGGCGTAGAAAAAAGGGGACAGACCACGGTTTCCGGAACAGAGCTCTTTCCGCAAAACGCTTGCGGAAACCGTGGTCTGTCCCCCTGACCCGCTGGCGCGCGCTCGCGCTGCTCTCGGCGGCAGAGCTCGCCGGAATGTCGCTGTGGTTCGGCGCTTCGGCCGCCGCTCCGGCGCTCGCAGCCGGGTGGGGCCTTGCGGCCGCCGACGCGGGACGGCTGACGCTCGCGGTGCAGCTCGGGTTCGTGGCCGGCACCCTCGCCAGCGCGATCGCCAACCTTTCGGACGTCTTTCCGCCGCGCCGGGTCTTCGCCCTGTCGGCCCTGCTGGCGGCCATCGCGAACGCCGCGTTCGCCCTGGCGTCGTC
>JBBQKV010000047.1:0-19199 GCA_038327245.1 Acidobacteriota bacterium | reverse complement strand
TTGAACTCCCCGTTCTTCTTGCGCTTCGACGGCATCGAGACGAAGACGCCGTTGGGGCCCTGAATGACCTTGAGATCGGAAACCAGGAAACAGTCGTCGAGGACGATCGAGACGTACGCTTTGAGCCGCTCTTCCTCTACGGGAAAGACCTTTACTTGAGTGATCTCCATTGAGAACCTCCCGAAGGGTCGGTACGGAGTCGGTACCCTTCGCTGGACAGGGTCCGACAAGGAAAGACTCGGGCCTCTGGAAACGCGGACGAAAGCCGTTCCTCGGCATCCGGCGACGCTCCCCGCAACACGATCGCGGAACCGGAGCCCGTGATCGTTGATTCGGCGACCAGCGAGCGCGCAAATTCGAGCAATTTACCCATCTCCGAATTGATCTCTAGCACGGCCAATGCCAGATCGTTGGGCCCGAAGTACTTTCCGGACGAATCGATCTCCAGGGGCAGAATCTTCCTGTTGTCGGCGTCCCCCGCGCGGCGCCCTTGGCGCGCGTACGCCTCGGCGGTCGAAATCGAAAAAGGAGGCACGACGACGAGGAGTTCCTCGACCGGCGAATCGGGTCGCGGGCTCACCCTCTCGCCGCGGCCGGTGACCTCCGCCTCGCCGCCGACGAGGAAGAACGGCACGTCGCTGCCGAGCGAGGCGGCCAGCGAAACGCCCTCGTCCCGGGAAAGGTTCGACTCCCAGAGCCGCGAGAGGAGATCGAGAGCTCGCGCCGCGTCCGAGCTGCCTCCGCCGAGGCCCGCTCCGACCGGGATTCTCTTTTCCAGCCGGATCACGGCGTCCGCGGTGGGCCGGCCCAGGCGCTCGGCCAGGGCGCGCGCGGCACGAGCGACCAGATTGGATTCATCGGCGGGAACCGGGAGTCCGGTGCAGGACAGGTGGAGCGACCCGGCGCCGGACTCGACCTCGATCGAGTCCGCGAGGTCGATCGCGACCAGGCGGGAGCGGATCTCGTGAAATCCATCCGGGCGGATCCGGCCGACCCGCAGCTCCCGGTTGATCTTCGCCGGGGCTTGGGCGCGGAGCCTCACGGAGTGGCCGGAGCGGAGTCCGCGGGTTCCTTCGCGACGAGCGTGAGCTGAACGCGCCGGCCGGAGCGGCGATCCTCCAGCGAGATCTTTTCGGGCCACGGATTCCGCGCGCCGTCATAGGTGGCGACCAGATCCGCCTCGGGCCGGGAGATGTGGAGGCTGTCGAGGCGCCCCTCGGCCACGTCCAGGACGCCCTCGACCGGCCGGTCGCCGGCAAACCGGATCAGGACCTGGTTACCGCGGGCGCCCGCGATTTCGGGGGTCGCGCGCCACACGCCCGCGAGAACCGCGCGGAGCTCCTCGGCGTCGAGGGGGATCGGGCGCAGTCCCTTCCCTTCCAGGACGCCGGACTCGTAACGGGCAAGCGGTGTTCCGAACGGTCCCGTGAGCGTGGCATCCAGCCGATCCGCCTGCGCGGTGACGGCGAGCGTCCCCGGAAACTTGACGAGGCCTTCGGAGAGACGGGCGTCGTAGAGAAGCCGGACCGCGGGGAGCGAGTCGGCCCGAGCGAGGGCATTCTGCCAGGAGTCGAGAGCGCGCCGGGCGTCCTCCGCGCCGGCCGGCCGGAACGGCGCCGGCCTCGACGTACAGGACCACGTCAGGGAGAGGAGCGCCGAAACGAGGAGGGCAAGCCGGCGCCGCGAGTCCAAGAACTAGTTCTTGCGCGCGAGGCGGGCGAGCTTCTGGCGCACCTTCTCGGGTTCGTCCGGCTTGAGCTCCAGGGCGTGCTCCCAATGGGCGGCGGCCTTGCGGACGTCGCCCTGACGCTCCGAGAGATCGCCCAGGTGCTCCTCGATCGTCGCGTCGTCCGGGTCCTGCGCCTTCGCGGCCGCCAGCAATCCCTCGGCCTTTTCGAGCCGGCCCAGGCGAAAGTAGGCCCAGCCGAGCGAGTCCAGGTAAGCCCCGTTGCGAGGTTCCCGCGCGACCGCCTTCTCGAGGAGCTCCCGCGCTTCCTCCAGGCGGATGCCCTTGTCGGCCCACATGTAGCCGAGGTAGTTCTGCGTGGCGGAATCCTTGGGCCGTTTCTCCAGGAGCTTCTGGAAGATCTTCTCGGCTTCGCCCGACGAGCCGCTGCGCTCCAGGCTCGAGCCCAGGCGGAACAGGGCCTCCGAGCTCTCCGGGAAACGTATGGAGGCGTCGCGCGCCACGCGGGCCGCCGCCGCAAAGTCCTTGACGCGCGCGGAGACGTCCGCCGCCAGGAGCACGTCCTCGAGATCCTGCGACTTGGACAGCTTCACCAGCGATTCCGCGGCCTTCGTGCGGTCGCCGGAGCGATACTGGAACTCGGCGAGGAGGGCCGTCCACTCGGTCTCGTCGGGCTGGGCCGCCGCGGCCGACCGCGCCAGCGCCACGCCGGCGGCGAAGTCCTCCTTCTCCCGCAGTCCCGTGGCGGAGATGCGCACCGCCCGCGGATTCACGACGCTGCCCTTGACCGCGAGCGGCGCGAGGATCGTCTGGGCCCGGGGATAGTCCTTCTGGAGGACCGCGAGGTATCCGAGCTCGACGTTCTGGGCGTCGCGGGCCGGGGCCTTCCGGGGGTCGTCTCCCGCGCGCCTGAGTCCCTCCTCGAGCATCGTCCGGGCGTCGGCGAAGCGGCGCTCCCGGAGGAGCTCGGAAACGAGAGAGCGGCGGGTGGCGTCGTCGTCGGGATCCTCGATGACGAGAGCCCGCAGGATCTTCTCTCCCTCGGGGGAGCTTCCCTTCTCGAACAGGACCTGCGCGAGGAGGCGCCGGATCGCCCGGTTCTCGGGCCGCTTGGCCGCGAGCGCGCGGGCGCGAGCCTCGGCTTCCGCGAACCGTCCGGCGCGGGCGAGGTCGAGCGTGATGCGTTCCGGGATGGCCGAATTCTCGGCGTCGGTCTTCTCGAGGCGCCCGAGGAGCTCGAGGGCGTCATCGAGACGGTCGTCGTTCTCGTACAGATCGATCAGGGCGGCGGCGGTCTCGCGG
Organism: Acidobacteriota bacterium; assembly: GCA_038327245.1. GTDB lineage: Bacteria > Acidobacteriota > Thermoanaerobaculia > UBA5066 > Gp7-AA6 > Gp7-AA6. The sequence goes on along the minus strand of JBBQKV010000047.1, from coordinate 16,210 downwards.
TCGTCCGGGTTGTCCTCGAGCAGGGCGCGGTAGATGCCTTCGGCGTCCTTCGTACGGCCGCTCTTCGCGCGGGCTTCGGCCGCGAGGCGCGCGAGCGCGGGCTGTGCGACCTCTCCGGCCTCGTCCAGCACGCGAGAGGCCTCCGCGGCCTTTCCCTGCGCCAGGAGGGCGCGGGCGAGAGGTCCCGCGATCGAGGGATCGCCGGGAGTGAGCTTGCGCGCTGCCTCGAGCTCTGCGATCGCAGCGTCCAGTCGCGACGGGTCCTTCTCGGACGCGGCGAACTCGAGCGCTCCGAGAAGCCGGTGCCCTTCCACGAAATCCGGGTCGATCCGCACGACCTCGCGCGCCTGCTTCGTCGCCTCGTCCCCGACGTTCAGGTCCCGGAGCAGCTGCGCGTACTCGAACCGGACGACGGCGTCCTCCGGCAGGAGCTCGATCACCTTCCGGTAGAGCTCCAGGGCCTCCCGGTACCGCCCCTCGCTGACGGCGGAGCGCGCTCGGAGGAAGGCCTTCCGGGTCTCGCGCACATCGGCGCCGAGGAGCGATCCGCACGCGAGCACGACGGCGAGTCCCAGAGCGGCCAGGCGAGTTTTCATGAGAGACCAAACGCCGATCGATCGCTCTTCATGCCCGGGCCGAATCTAGCACGCGCCCGCCGGTGTGCCTGCGGGAGTCCTCAGCGCCCAGTCCGAAGTCCAAGGTCGAGCGAAGTCGCTTTGTGTCAGAGATATAATGCGTCGAGTCAATCCGGAGGGGGAATGATCAAAGCGGACATCGTCGACCTCGTGGTCGACCTCGCGAAGATCCCTCGCGCGAAAGCGGCGACGGCAGTCGAGACCGTCATCGAGTCGATGCGCTCCGCGCTCGGCGCCGGCGATCGCATCGAGCTACGCGGCTTCGGAGTCTTTCAGGTGAAGCGGCGCAAGAGGGGAATCGGCCGCAACCCCAAGACCGGCGTCGAAGTCACGATCCCTCCCGGAAATACGATCCGATTCAAGCCGGGCAAAGATCTGAGGGACCTGCCCTGAAGTAGCTCTCGGTTGATATAAGCATCGCGTGTCTTCTCCGTCCGGCGAGGTTCCCCCGCCCGATCCGTTTTCGTCGCCTCCGAAGTGGGATCGCCCGCAACGCCGGCGCTGGAAAGTCCCCGAACATCCGCTCTTCCACCTGCTGCTCCTCGCGTTGACGCTCGTCACGACGACGATCTTCGGCGGAGCGGTCTTCTCGAGGGGCGGCGGTCCCCTGCGGGGAGGTCACTTCACCGACGGCCTGGAGTTCTCGGTTCCCCTTCTCGTCATTCTGGGGGTCCACGAGCTCGGCCACTACTTCGTCTGCCGGCGGCACGGGGTCGCGGCGACGCTGCCTTACTTCCTCCCGGCGCCGATCCCGAGCCTCATCGGGACGTTCGGCGCTCTCATCCGGATCAAGGAGCCGATCCGCGACAAGCGGGCGCTCCTCGAAATCGGCGCCGCCGGTCCGCTGGCCGGATTCTTCACGGCGCTCCCTTTCCTCTTCTACGGGGTGACGCGGGCGAAACCCGTGAGCGCGATGGTCACTCCGGGCTCCGTCCTCTTCGAGTACCCGATCGTGGTCCGTTTCGCGCAGGACCTGACGGGCGCGGGCCGATACACCAGCGCGGGCGTCCAGGAACACCCGGCTTTCATGGCGGCGTGGTTCGGCCTTCTCATCACGGCGTTGAACCTTCTGCCGATCGGCCAGCTCGACGGCGGTCACGTCGTCCGCGCGGCTCTGGGACGGAGGCAGCCCATCGCGTCCTACGCCGTTCTCCTTCTCGCGGCGCTGTCGGTCTCCCGGGGACCGATCTGGGCGTTCTTCTCTTTTTTCACGGCGATTTTTCTCGGCGTCGCCCACCCGCCGGTCGACAACGACGACGAGCCGCTCCCGTTCGGCCACCAGATGATCGCGCTCCTGTGCCTCGCGGTCTTTCTGCTCTGCTTCAGCCTGGTCCCGATCCGGGTGATCTGACGTCCATCACGAACGTCGCCGGGCCGTCGTTGACCAGCGACACCTGCATCATTGCCCCGAAGCGGCCGGTGGAAACCGGCACGCCGTGCCCGGCGAGCGCCGCGGCGAAACAGTCGTAGAGCGGACGGGCGTCTTCGCCGGCCAGCGCCCGCTCGAACCCGGGCCGGCGTCCGCGCGAGAGATCCGCGCCGAGGGTGAACTGCGACACGACGAGCACGCTCCCGCCGACCGCCGCGAGGTCGACGTTCATCTTCCCGTTCTCGTCGTTGAAGACGCGCAGGCCCGCCACCCTCCGCGCCGCTTCCTCCGCGGCTGCCGAGTCGTCTCCTTTCTCGGCTCCCAGGAGAACGAGCAGCCCGCGTTCGATGCGGGCCACGCTTTGACCGTCCACGCGCACCTCGGCGGACGCGACTCGCTGGATCACGAGCCTCACGGAGAACCGGCGGGAGGCCGCGGCGCGCGGCGCATGCGGAGAAGGCGCACGAACTCCCCGGGCTCTCGCGCGCGGAGCAGCAACGCCGTACCCAGATAGACGACCATGCCGGCGAGCGTCGCCACCGCGAGAAAGACGACCCTCTCGGCCCCGCTCCGCGGAGGGTGCGCCGCGAGCAGCCAGGCGGCGCCCCGCCCCGCGATGACGGCCATCGCCGCCGACGCCGCCAGCACCTTCCAGACCGTGGTTGCGAGATCCTTCAATCCGAGCCGTCCCTCGCGGCGGCGCAGGAAGGCGAGCAGCAGGACGAAGTTCGCGATCGCGCCGCAGGAAGTCGCGAAAGCGACGGACGGGACGCCCCACGGCCGGAGCACGATCGACACGAGGACGAAGACCGCGAGGTCCACGGCGGCGCACAGGACCGGCGTTCGGGTGTCCTTCCGGGCGTAGTGCGCGAAGACGAGGAGGCTGCTGGAGGAGATGAAGAAGAGGCCGATCGCGTAATAGGCCAGCGCCTCGGCGGTCGCCGCCGTGGCCGCCGGCCCGAAGCGTCCACCCTGGAAGAGGGCAGCGATGACGGTCTCCCGCAGGACCGCGAGACCGACGGCCCACGGCACGGTCACGAACGCGACCAGCCGCAGCCCGAAGCGGAGCGTGTCCTTGAACGAGCCGGGGTCCGGCTCCAGCGCCTGCTGCGCGAGAAGCGGAAGGATCGCGGTCGAGACCGAGATCACGAAGCCCCCGCGAACGAGCTCGATGACCCGGTTACCGAACGTCAGGTAGGAAACCGCGCCATCTCCGAACACCGAGGCGAATCGGGTCGAGAGCGCGATGGTGATCGCGTAGATGCCGAAGCCGAAGAGCCGCGGCACCAGGAGGACGAAAACTCCCCGGACCGCCGGATCCGAGAGGCGCAGCTCCCAGCGGCCGATGGCCCGGAGCGAGCGGACTGCCGGGATCTGGACCGCCATCTGGAGGATTCCGCCGACGAGGACTCCGATCGCCAGCGCGACCGTGGGCTCTTCGAACCGGGGAGCGAGCACCGTGGCGCCCACGACAATAGAGAGGTTGAGGAGGATCGGCGACATGGCTGACACCGCAAACTTCCCGTGGGCGTTCAGCACCGCCTGCAGGAGCGCGGCCACCGAAATGAAGCACAGGTACGGGAACATCAGCCGGGTGAGAAAGACCGTGAGGGGGATCTTCCCGGGAGTCGACCCGAAGCCCTTCGCGAGGACGCGCACGATGGCCGGCGCGAACAGGATTCCGGCCACGGTGATCGCCGAAACCACCAGCGTCAGCGCCGAGAGGATCCGGGCCGCGAAAACGCGCGCATCCTCGGTCGAGCCATGCTTCCGCTTCTCGGCGTAGGACGGGATGAAGACGCCCGGCAGGGCCCCTTCCGCCACGAGCTGGCGGAGGAGGTTGGGGATCCGGAACGCCGTGTAGAAGACGTCGCTCGCGGCGCTCGCGCCGAAAAGGACGGCGATCGTCCGGTCCCGCGCGTATCCCGTCAGGCGCGACGCGAGCGTCAGCAGCGTGATGACGGACGCCGAACGGACGAGCCTCCCGCGGGCTTCCTCCGCCGCCGGGGCCGGGTCGGTCAAGCTGCCAGGGCCGTCATGGCTCGAAGGCATTGTAAGTTCCCGGCTCCGCGCCGACAGCGGAGACCTGACGGCTTTCCCGGTGGGACATCATCTGTCGAGGAGTCGGCGCGATATTCTGCGGATCACTTGAAAGGAGAGAGGAACACATGGCCAGCGTCAACAAAGTCATCCTGATCGGAAACCTGGGAAGGGACCCCGAAATGCGTACGACGCCGCAGGGGACGTCGCTCGCGCGGTTCTCGGTCGCGACGTCGACGACGTGGAAGGACGCGTCCGGCGCGAAGCAGGAGCGCACGGAGTGGCACGACGTCGTCGCCTGGGAAAAGCTCGCGCAGATCTGCGGCGAGTACCTGCACAAGGGAAAGATGGTCTACATCGAAGGCAGCCTTCAGACGCGGAGCTGGGAGGACCAGGCCGGTCAGAAGCGCTACAAGACCGAGATCAAGGCGAACAACGTCGTGATGCTCTCGCCGCCGCCGCGCTCCGACGCCTCGAAGCCCGCGCCGGCCCGCGAGGAGAGCGAAGCCGCAGAGCCCGTGGCGGCATACGACGACGACGTGCCTTTCTAACCCTCGGAGTTAGTTGAAGAGATGGCGTCGCGCAGGAGCGCGACGTCCTGGACGATCGCCTCCAGTACTCGAGGCCTCGGGCCCGCAAGGGCGAGGCTCCGGAGCTGCTCGGCGTAACGGTCGAGGTGGCCGGCGGCCTTCGCGCGCCGATCCTCGGGGACGTCGGCCTCCACGCGGGCGACGCAGTCGGGATACTCCTCGAGCCTCGAGCACACGAAGAGGAGGTCGCACCCGGCCCGCATCGCGTCCGCCGACCTCTCGGGCAGGCCTCCGAACAGGGCGAGGGCCCCCATCTCCAGGTCGTCCGAGAACGTGGCGCCCCGGAATCCGAGGACGTCGCGCAGAAGGCGCGTCGCGACCCCCGGACTGAGGGAGGCGGGGAGCGCTTCGAGCGGCGTCGCAGCGTGCGAAATCATCACGGCGCCGGCCAGCTCGTGCAGAGCCCGGAAGGGTTCGAGGTCCCTCTCGCGCTCCCCGTCGTCGGCCGGCAGCGTCGGTAGCGTGAGATGCGTGTCGAACCGGGCCCGGCCCAGCCCCGGAAAGTGCTTGATGCACCCCGCGACGCCCCGGGAGTGAAGGCCCGCCAGAAATTCGCGGGCCGCCGCGGTCACCGCCTCCGGTTCTTCGGCGGCGGCCCGGTCGCCGAGGACGGCTTCGCCCGCGCCGGGCACACGGCGGTCCACGACCGGCGCGAGATCGACTCCGAACCCGAAGCGCGCGCACGCCTCCCCGGCGACTTCCCCGGCACGGCGGGAAACGCCGGCGCGCGCGGCCTCGAAGAACGAGGGGAACGGTCCCGCGATCTCTTTCAGCCGGTCGACCCGGCCGCCCTCCTGGTCGAGGCAGAGGATGGGTTCGCCCGGAAGAGCCCGGACCTCGGCGCAGAGGTCCGCGAGCTGCCTTTCCGTCTCGATGTTCCGACTGAACAGGATCACGGCCCGCGGCGGCAGCCTTTCGAGGATCGCGCGCTCGGCCGGGTCGAGCGTTGGTCCGGCGAGACCGACTCCGAAGAGGCGCGCAGCGGACGAGCTCATCCCTTCAGTCGCTCCTGCAGGAGGGAGAGGAGGCCCAGCGCGGCGATGGGCGTCAGCCGGTCGAGGTCGGCGGCTCGGAGCTTCTCGAGGACGAGCTCCTCGGACCCGCTGAAGAGCAGGAGCTGCCCCTCCCCCGCGCTTTCGCCGGCCCGCCGCGCGATCACCGGCGCGCCCTGCACGTCGAGCTCCTGCTTTTCGAGGTTGGACAGAACCTCGCGCGCGCGGTCGAGAACGGATGGCGGGAGGCCGGCGAGCTCGGCCACCTGGATCCCGTAGCTGCGGTCCGCGCCGCCCGGCACGACCTTCTTCAGGAAGACGACGCGCCCCCCGATTTCCTTGACCGCCATGGTCGCGTTGGAAACGGCGGGTTTGACGAGCGCGATCTCGGTCAGCTCGTGGTAGTGCGTGGCGAAGAGCACGAAGCCGCTCTTGTCGGGCGTGTCGTGCAAGTGCTCCACGAGCGCCCACGCGATCGAAAGTCCGTCGAACGTGGACGTGCCGCGGCCCACCTCGTCCAGCAGGATCAGGCTCGCCGGAGTCGCGTCGCGCACGATCGCGGCCGCCTCGAGCATCTCGACCATGAACGTCGACTCTCCCCGCGACAGGTGATCGGCCGCGCCCACCCGGGTGAAGATCCGGTCCACCGGGGAGAACTCCATGCGGCTCGCGGGGACGAACGACCCGATCTGCGCGAGAAGGACGATCGTCCCGGTCTGCCGCAGGTAGGTGGACTTCCCCCCCATGTTCGGTCCGGTCAGAACGACGATGCGCTTTGCGGGCGACAGGTCGCAATCGTTCGGCACGAACGCTTCCTCGCGCCGGTGGTGCTCGACCAGCGGATGGCGGCCGTCGGCGATGCAGATCCGCGGGGTGGGCGACAGTTTCGGCCGGACCCATCGCCCGCTTTGCGCCACGTCCGCCAGCGAGCCGAGGAGGTCGAGGCCCGAAATCGCGGCGGCGGCCCGGGCGACGCGGTCCGCTCCCTTCGCCACGTCCGCAAGCAGCTCGCCATAGAGGCGCGACTCGATTTCGCCGATCCGGTCCTCGGCGCCGAGAATCTTCTCCTCCAGCTCCTTGAGCGCCGGGGTCGCGAAGCGCTCCGCGTTTGCCAGAGACTGCCGGCGGATCCAGTCCGCGGGCACGCGGTCGCGGTGAGCCGCGCCGACCTCGAGCGAATAGCCGAAGACCCGGTTGAATCGGATTCGGAGCGTCGCGATCCCGGAGCGACGCCTCTCCTCCGCCTCGATCTCGAGCAGTGCTCCCTGCGCTCCGCGCCGCAGCTCGCGGAGGGAATCGAGTTCGGCGTCGGCGCCGGAACGGATGGCCCCTCCCGCGGACGCGAGAACCGGCGGGTCCGGCGCGATCGTGGCGTCGATGCGGTCGACCAGGTCGGTCACATCCGGCAGCCCGTCGATCGAGCGCCGGAGCCGCGGCGCGGTAAGCGCGGCGCCGGCCGCCCGGAGACCCGGGATCCGCTTCAGGCCCGTGGAGAATGCGGCCACGTCGCGCGGCCCGGCGGTGCCAACCGAGATCCGCCCGAAGAGGCGCTCGAGATCGCCGACGTCCGCGAGCTGCGCCTGGACCGCCTCCCGGGCGTCCGCGTTGCCAACCAGCTCCTCCACCGCATCCCAGCGGTCCTCGAGGTCCACCGGATCGAGCGACGGCCGGGAGATCGTCTCCTTGAGCGCGCGAGCTCCGAGGGGCGTCCGGGTGCGATCGAGGAGCGAGCAAAGACTGCGCCGCGAATCCCGGTCCGAGGACTCGAAGAGCTCGAGGGTCGCGACCGCGGACGCGTCCAGGCGCATGCGCTCGTCGAAGCGGAGCAGCTCCGGCGCGAGGACGTGCGGGAGCCCCCGGGGCCGGAACTCCGCGGCGTAGACGCGGGCGGCCGCGGCGGCGGCGCGCGAGACGGAATCCATCCCCTCGACAGGTCCAGCCGGCCCGTCGAACCGGGCCTCCTCGCCCGCCCGGTCGAACCAGGGTTGCGGGCGGCGGGTCAGCGAGATGCCGGGCTCGAAATCGAGCTCGCACCCCTCGGGCAGAAGAATTTCGCGGGGCCGGAAGAGGGAGAACGCCTCGGGCAGGCGGCTGGGCGGCAGCAGCCCCGCGTGGAACCGGCCGGTGGACAGGTCGAGGAAAGCGATGCCCCAGCTGGAATCCGTGGGCTGCAGGGCGGCGAGATAGCAGGGCTCCTCCGGAACCAGTCCCTGGGGATCGACCACGGTCCCGGGGGTCACGATCCGCGTGATGTCGCGCTTGACGAGTCCCCTGGCCGCGCGGGGATCCTCGACCTGGTCGCAGACGGCGACCTTGCGTCCCGCCGCGACGAGCCGGGCGATGTAGGCGTCGGCGCTATGCCAGGGCACGCCGCACATCGGCGCCTCGATGTCGGAATCGCGGTGGCGCGCGGTCAGAGCGATGCCGAGCAGCGGCGCGGCTTCGCGTGCGTCGTCGAAGAACATCTCGTAGAAGTCGCCCATCCGGTAGAACAGGATTGCGTCCGGTACGCGGCTCTTCATCTCGAAGTACTGCCGCAGCATCGGTGTGACGCGCGAAGGGGGCGAGCTCACCGGGGTGCTAGCATAGCTTCGCCGACTGAGTCCGGATGCAAATCCTCGCGCTGGACACCGCAAGCCCCTTTCCCTCGGTGACCCTTCTTCGCCGGGAGGAAGTCTGGGAAGAAACCCTTTCCCGGGATCGGCGCGCCTCGGAGGAGCTGCTTCCCGCGATCGCGAGGTGCCTGCAGGCCGCGGCGACCACTCTGTCGCGGTGCAATCGAATCGCGGTCTGCTCGGGGCCCGGTTCCTTCACGGGCCTGCGCATCGGGCTCGCAACCGCCTGGGCTCTGGGCCGAGCGGCGAACGTCCCCGTGGAGACGGTTTCGACTCTCGAGGCGCTGGCGGAGACGGCCCGGGGGCGGGGAGTGACCCGCGTGGCCGCGGCTCTCGACGCGGGCCGCGGAGACGTCGTGCTGGCCGTTTACTCGCTCGAGGGACCTCGCGCCCGGATCGAGGGAGTACCGGAAAGGCTCCCGATCGCGGACGCCCGCCGCCGCGTTGCCTCCGTCGAAACCGCGGCGCTTCCCCGGGACCTTCTCGGCGACGACACGGCGCGGGCGTCGCTGTCGCCCTCGCAAGCGCTCGCCCGGGCGGTCGCGCGCGCTCCCGGCGACGCCGCGTCCTCTCTCGAGGGAATCTACTCGCGGCCGAGCGCGGCCGAGGAAAAGCATGGCGCTTCGTAGGCCGGAGCCGTCGCTCTACGCGACCCGACCGGCCGCTGCGCCCGACCTGGACGACATCGCGAGGATCGAGCGCGAGTCGTTCCGGATCCCCTGGAAACGCGAGTTCTTCGAGAGCGAGCTCTCGGAGCCCTATCGGTATGCGCGCGTCCTCGGGGGCAGCCCCGACGCGGTTCCGAGGATCGGTGGCTACCTCTTCGCGGTGTCGCTCTACGAGGAGTTTCACATCAACAAGATCGCGACGGACCCGCGCGTGCGCCACCGCGGCTTCGGGCGGCTTCTGCTGGAAGACGCGATCGCACGGGCCCGGGCCATCGGCGCGGACTCGATCACGCTCGAGGTGCGGGTCTCCAACGCGCCGGCCCGGGAGTTCTACCGCTCCTACGGCTTCCGCGAGGCGTTCCGGCGGAAGTCCTACTACCAGGACGGCGAGGACGCTTTCGCCCTGGTGCTGCCGCTGAAAGGTTGAATCCGGGTTGCCGCGCCGATAGACTCCAGCCGTGGTTCGGTCCCTCCCCCCGACATCCCCCCAAACGATAAGGAGGTCTGATCCGATGCTGAGCGATCACACGGAGGCGTTGCCAGACCAGGACCCGGAGTACCGCCGGCTTCACGACGAGCACCGCGGCCACGAGGAGCGCCTGCAGGTCCTCGCCGCGAAGTCGAGGCTCTCCGAAGACGAGGAGATCGAAGAGAAACGTCTCAAGAAGGAGAAGCTCCTCATCAAGGACAAGATGGAAGAGATCGCCCGGACCCGCCGCGAGGGGGTCGCCCACTGAAGATCCCGGTTGCCCGCGAAGGATGGGTCTTCATCCTCGTTCCCACCGCGCTCGCGGCCGTCGCCGCTGTTCTCGACCATCGAATCGTCGCGCTCTTCTTTTTTGCACTGGCGCTCTTTCTCCTCTCCTTCTTCCGCGATCCGGAGCGCGTTCCGGAGGGGGGCGAAGAAACGATCATCTCCCCCGCCGACGGCACGGTGCTCTCCGTCGCTCCCGCTCCGGAGGCTCCTCCCGGTTCGTCGCGCCGCCTGACCATATTCATGTCGGTCTTCAACTGCCACGTGAATCGCGCCCCGGTGTCGGGGGACATCGCTGACTACGAGTATTCGACGGGCCGGCTCTCCGCGGCGTTCCGCGAGAAGGCGTCCATCGAGAACGAGCAGAACCGGATCACGCTCGCGTCCGAGCGCGGCGCCGTGACGTTCAAGCAGATCGCGGGAGCGCTCGCCCGCCGCATCGTGTTCTACCCCCGGGTGGGCGAGCGGCTGTGGCGCGGTCAGCGGATCGGAATGATCCGGCTGGGGTCGCGCGTCGACCTTTTCCTGCCGGACGACGCGGAAGTCCTGGTCGCCAGGGGAGACAAGGTCAAGGCGGGCCGGACCGCGGTCGCGCGGTGGAAGACGTGAGGTCATGACGGGGAGGCGGGAGAGGGGAGACGGAAGACGGGAAACAGATTTCGCGGGCGACGACGCAATGCTGTTTCCGCCGCCGGCCTTTCCGCCAGATGCGGCCGCGGAGGTTCCCCGCCAGCGGCTCCGAACGCGCGCGCGGACGCGTCTCTCGCGCGGTGTCTTCATCCTGCCGACCCTGTTCACTGTCGGAAATCTGTTCTGCGGATACCTGTCGGTGTGGTGCTCCATCCGCGGAACGTTCGAGACCGCCGCGATCCTCATCATCGCGGCGGCCGTCCTCGACATGCTCGACGGGCGGATCGCGCGCCTCACCAACTCGGCCTCCCAATTCGGAGCGGAGTACGACTCGCTCGCGGACCTCGTGTCTTTCGGAGTCGCTCCGGCCGTGCTCGCCTACTCGTGGGGTCTCGCAGACTTCCACCGGCTCGGGTGGATGGCCTCCTTCATCTTCGTCGTCTGCGGCTCGATGCGCCTCGCCCGCTTCAACATCCAGACCCGAGTCGTCGACAAGAAGTACTTCATCGGTCTGCCGATACCCGCCGCGGCGGGGACGATCTCGACGCTCGTCCTCGCGACTCCGGAGCGCCTTCAGTCGCCCTTCTGGATGGCAGGGCTGCTGGTGCTCACGGTCATCCTGTCCTACCTGATGATCTCGACCTTGAAGTACCGCTCCTTCAAAGATCTCGACCTCCGGCGCCAGCGCCGCGCCTGGATCCTCCCCGTGATCGCCCTCGTGTTCGCGGTGGTGGCCTACCGCCCGGCGCTGACCCTGCTCGCCCTGGCGCTCCTCTTCGCCGCGTCGGGCCCCATCGCAAAGGTCTTCGCGGTGGCCCTAGACCGCCGGCGTCACGGGAACGCCGGGGTCAGGGCGTAGCCGCCGGACTCCCCCCCGGGATCGCCCAGTCCGTCACGATCTCTCCGCCGGTCGCGGGCACGAGGTGCATCCGGACGCGACAGCACGGGGACGGCAGATGGCCGCGGACGCGCAGGCGCGCCGGCTCGAATCGCTCGGAGGGAGCGACGAACGTTTCGAAAAACCGGACGCGGCTCGCGCGGCCCGGCGACACGGAACGCCCGTTCGCATCGTACGCCTCCCACCGCCCGAAGCCGCCGGGCAGGACGTCCCCGACCCGGGCCGGCGCGAGGTCCACCTCGACCCAGTTCTGCACCCGGGAGACGACGGATCCGTGCGGCGTCAGATTTTCGCCGCTGACGCGGAGCAGTCCGCCTTCGGCCTCGGTCCAGATGCGCAGCGCCGGAACGGTCGGCCGGGCCGCGAGGACGTCTGCCAGCGCCGCCGCCGGGAAAAGACGATGGGCGTCGGAGTGGCCGCGGAAAACGACGACGGTCCCGCGGTAATGCCGGCGGCCGGCACGGTCTTCCGGCAGGCGGGCGACCATGTCGGAGAGTGACGGCAGCACGAATGCAACCGAGTCTCCGGCGGCGACGGGCGAGCCCTGCACGTCGATCCTGCGGAGGGCCCGGAGCGCGAAGGCCCACCCCCGTCCCTCGTTCCAGGGAAGCTCGTGGAGAAGCTCCATGCGGGGGTCGTTCGTCAGCGAGTCCAGAGCGCCCTCGTCGACGCGGATCCCGGGACCTCCCGCGGCCGTACGGACGGCGCCCTCGCCCGCCGCGGAGTAGCCCGCCCACCAGAGCTTGCCCAGCGAATCGGTGGATGCGGGGTCCGCGGAGTCGCTGCCTCCGAAAACGAACCCGACCAGGCCGTCGGTCCGGGAGACGAGCGCCGCAACCGCCTCGCGCTGCTTCTTGTCGGCCGGGAGCGCTTGGCGGATCGACCAGGAGAGGGGCGGCATCTCCGCTGGAGCAGAGCCGGTCTTCGCGCGCCGCGCAAGCTCGTGAGACAGGAGGGATCGCGCCTCCCGGAGGGCGGCTGCGTGCGCCTCGGCGGTTGCGCCGGAGAACGGAATATCCAGGTGGACCCCGCGAACCGTACCGAAGGCGGCTCCCCGCGCGAGCGCCGCGGAGATTTCGCTGCCGAGGAACGCGCCGAACTTCTTCTGCCCCTCTTCGGCCCGGCCGGCCAGGGGATCCGAGCCCGCGCCGACCACGAGAATGACCGGGATGCGCGCGAAGGGCTGCGGCGGGGCCGGAGCGTCGCTCCCGGTCCAGGCGACGGCGGCGTCGATCCGCCGCGCGGGAAGGAAGACGGCCGCGCAACGGAACCGGAGGAGGGACTCTTCGATCGCCGAGTCGTCGCCGGCGACTCCGTCCGCGAACCAGACCGCGTTGCCGTGCAGCGGTTCCGGAGTTTTGGGCCCCGCGGCCTGGCGCGAGCACGCGACTCCCGATGAAACGAGTAATACAACAGCGAGGGAGCTCCGCCGCGTATGCTTCATCCGGTCACCCGAGGAGCCTCGCGCTCCGCGGTGGCCGGCGGGAGATCGAAGCGGACGCGGAAGCCGCCACCTCGCCGGTTTTCCGCCGTGATCGATCCGCCGTGCTCCTCCACGATTTTCTTCGCGATCGCCAGGCCCAGCCCGGTCCCCCCGCTCTTGGCCGAAAAGTAGGGATCGAAGAGGCGCGGCAGGATCCGGGCGGGAACGCCCGGCCCGCTGTCCTCGACCGTGACCGAGATCCGGCCGTCTTTCTTCGCCACGGAGAGGACGATCTCACCTTCGGCGCCGGAGAGGGCGTCCACCGCGTTTCCGATGAGGTTGGAGAGCACCCGCGCCAGCAGTCGCGGGTCGGCCTCGGCCAAAACGTCGGGGTCCGAGCGCACCGACCAGCGGACGTTGGGCGCTCCGGAAAAGGCCGCGGCCGAGTCCCGCATGACGCGCGCGACGTCGGTCGCGCCGATCTCGGGCCGCGGCAGCCGCGCGTAGTCCGAGAACTCGGACGCCGCGTGCTTCAGCTCGTCGGTCTGTTTCAGCACGTTCGTGACGCACTCTTCGAGCACCCTCTCGAACTCGGGAGTCGCGCCGCCGCTGCGCCGCCACACCTCGCGCAGGTGCTCCACCGAGAGGCGGATCGGGGTCAGAGGGTTCTTGATCTCGTGGGCGATAATGCGCGCCATTTCCGCCCACGCCTCGAGTCGGTTCGAGCGAATGACTTCGGAAACGTCCTCGATCACGGCCATCCGAGCTCCCTCGCCACCCACGGGCAGCGGCACCGTGACGACGCGCCATCTCTCGCCGGATCGCGGCTCGACCTCGGCGGTCACGGAGGCCTCGGAAGATTCGGTCAGCAGGCGCCGCAGCTCGGCCATCGCTTCGCCCGGGAACACTTCTTCGAGGGTCTCGCCGTCTGCGCGTCCCCCTCCGAGCGCGGCGGCCGCCGGATTCGCGAGCAGCACCGCGCCGTCCGCGCGGTAGGCCGCGACGCCCGCAGTCAGGTGCGCGAGCAGCGTCGCCAGGCGCTCCTTTTCCCGCGACAGCGCGTCGGTCTGCTCCTTCAGACTCCGGGACATCGAGAGGAACGCGCGCACCAGTTCCTTCAGCTCCTCGTCGGGAGGCTCTTCCAGGCGGGGAGCGAAGTTGCCGCGGGCCACGGCGCGGGTGCCCTCGACCAGGTCGGCCACGGGCTTCGCGACGCGCAGCGCCAGCCGCCCTCCCAGCGCCGCCGAGAAGAGAAAGACGAGGAGACTGAAGGCGGAAACCGCGGCGGTCAACTGCGCGGCCTCGGCCTCCGCGACTCTCTGCTGCGGGAGAAGAAGCAGCGAGAGCAGGCCCGGGCTGCGCACGCCCGGCACGCCGGGAACGGCAGTCAGGGCGGTCGTCATCTCTTCGAAGCGGCGTCCACCGACGATCCGGGAGCCGATCTGTTGACGGGCGCCGGAGAGCCCGATCGCGCGATAGATCGACGCGGGGACACGGTCCGGCAGGAGCCCGGCATCGTAGAGGTCCCGCCGCGAGGTCGCGAGCAGCACGCCATCCGGTGCGTAGACCGACAGGTCGTACCCGACCGCGTTCGAGATCCAGCCGAGCAGCGGATCGTCCAGCAGGCCGAGCCGGCCCCGCCCCGCCGACGCGGACGGAAGGTAGTCGTCGAGAACGCGGCGCGCCGTCTCGAGGCCGGTTCGCGCGTGGTCGAGCGTGTCCCGGACCGACCGGGTCTCGATCGCGGACCTCAGGAAGAACGTCACCGCGAGAAGCGGAATCGTCGCCGCTACGACGAAGAGGCCCACGAGCCGCCCGCGAAAGGTGCGCAATCCTCGCGGGAGGATGTCCCGGCGCGCGGCGCCCGGCGTCGCCGCGAATCTCCAGAGAAGGAGAGCTCCCAGGAGGAGGTACAGCGCGATGATGCCGGGCACGAGCAGGGCCGCCGTGAGCGCTCGGCCGAGGAGATTCGGAGCGGGAATCGCTACCAGGAGAAACCCCTCCGGGAGCCTCCTCAGCTCGCCGAAGAGCTCGCTGCCCCGGTAGGGAAGACGAACGCGGACCGCCGCCGCGCCGCGGCGGAGGCGCTCGATCGCCTCGCCGGGAAGCGCCGGCCCCTCCTCGCGCGGCGACCCGTCCGGCGCATACGACGCGAGAAAGGGGCGCGGGCGCAGAGGAGCCTCGTCTTCCTCGATGCTCGAGGCGCCGAGGACGAGCCGGCGATAGACGTCGATGCGCGGCGGCAGCGGGTCCCAGCTCGGCCAGTCGGCGACCTCCAGGTCGACGTGACCCCACGGCGATCCGGCATACGTGAGTGGCGCCGAGCGGCGGAGGATCGCGACGCGATGACGCTCGATCCTCGCCTCGAGAGGCCGCACCTCGGCGGACGTAGCTTCCGCCTCGGGAATGAGCGAGAAGCGGCTTCGCGAAACGCCGGCGGAATCGAAAACCTCATACGTGGTCAGCGGTGGCCGGCGAAGGAGCTCCTCCCCCTCGCGCCACAAGCGGTACGCGAGGTCCGAGAGGTCGGTCTGCTCGAGGGGCGCGGGCATCTCTCGCGCGAGGTCGATTCGGGAAAGCGACTCCACCGCGAGGTGCGACGCGAGCACGGCGCCGGCCGAAGCGTGCGAGGGGTCCGGCAGGTGGATCGCGCTGGCGTCGCGGTAAGCGTCGTCCACCCGGTCCTGCTCGCGGAGAGGCGCCGCGACCAGCACCACCAGGAGTGCGGCTCCGACGAGCAGCCGCGGCACCCCGGAACCCCCGCCGGCCCGGGCGGCCGTGACCGCGCGGGACCACAGCTCGAGCGCGATGGCCGACGCGGCGAAGACCCCGACGCGATACCAGTCGCTCGCGACGAGCGCCGCGAGGCTTCCGATGATCGCGCCGGTCGTGAAGAGGAACGCGGCCGTCGTCCAGGTTCTCCCGCGCGTCACGGGATCGCGCACCGACGCCGCGAGCGAGAGCGCCGTCAGGACGAGCGCGGTGAGCCCGCCGACGCGCGGCACGGTCAGGAGTGAGCTGACGAGACCCGCGCCGAGCTCCGGAGTTTCCAGGCCGGTCGCCGCGTACAGGGCGGCGGCGAGAAGGAGATAGCCCGCGAGAACCGCGAAGCGGCGCGGCACGGAGAGCGACGAACCGGGGGGCGCCGGAAGCGCGAGCGGCACCACGGCCCAACCGAGGGCGATGGCGGCGAGGATTGCCGGAGGTAGAGAGAACAGGCTCCCGAACCGCGCCTCCACCGCGAGAAACGCAATCACCAGGCCGACGCCAATGCGGGCGCGGTCGTTCAGCCGTCCGGCGCACAGCGCCGCGATCGCGAGGGCGAGGCCAAAGGCGACGTTACGCGAGACCGGCCCGGTCGGCGCGGCCGGCCCGCGGCGCGCCGTCACCAGCACGGTTCCGGTCGAGTCCGTCAGCAGCGGGACCCCCCCGTTCGCGGCGGGGCGCCAGTCCGCGGACGCTCCTCCCACGCCGAGCGACGCGGCGAAGCCGGGCGCGTCGACCGGGAAGGACCGCGACGAGTACACCAGTCCCGAAAAACCGGCGGCGCCCACCGGCTTTCGCTCGACCACGACGAACCGCGTGGTCGACCAGCG
>JBBQKV010000046.1:0-20135 GCA_038327245.1 Acidobacteriota bacterium | reverse complement strand
GCGCTCGATCAGCTGATCGCGAGCGGCCAGGCGGGCGGACCCGAGACGTGGCTCCTCGACAACAAAACCCGGCCGCCGCGAAGCACCCAACTCTCCCTCGGAGTTCGGCAGGCTCTGGGCTCCTGGTTCTTTTCGGTGAGCTATAACAACGTCCGCGGCTATAACGGTTTGACGTGGTTCTTTGGCGACCGGCGTCTGGGAGCGACGAGCAAGTTCGGCGACAACATCCCGGTACAGGGTTACGGTCGCGTGCTCATTTCGGATACTCATCGCCGGACCTGGTATTCGGCCGGATTCCTGACGATCGACAAGCCCTTTACCGCCGAGTCCAACTGGGGCTTCAATCTGGCCTACACGCTGGCGAAGGCGGAACAGTACGGCAACGAGAACCGCATCGACGGTACCGCCTTCGGGTTCGACTACATCACGCCCCAGAACTTCGTCCGCGTGCCCGGGGACAACGACGAGCGGCACCGCCTGGTCCTGAGCGGAATCATCGGCCTGCCCTGGGAGATCCGGGCGAGCACTCTGATTACTCTGGGTTCCGGGCTTCCGTTCACAATTTTCGACTGCTCCCACGGCGGCTGCGGGAACATCGACATCCGCTGGAACGAGGGGACTCCCCGGCGAAAGAGCTTCATCATCCCGAACGCGTGGGCGTACCGCAGCGTCGACTTCCGCCTGCAGAAGGACTTCGGTATCGGTTTCGGGCGGCTGGGCATCTCGCTCGAAGCGTTCAACGTCTTCAACTACGTCAACGAGGGCTGTTACGGCTTCTCCGAGGGCTTCATCAACGAAAACGGAGTAAAAGACGCGAAATTCGGCAAGGGAAGCTGCGCGATCAACCCGCGGCGCGGGCAGGTCGGCTTGCACTTCTCGTTCTGACGACCGGTTGAACTTCGCGCAGTGACGAGTAGAGAGGAGGGGGGCGGAGCAACTTCCGCCCCCTTTCTCCGTTTCTTCGGGTCGCGGCACGGCGCGGCAACCGCCACCCTCGGCTTCCTCCTCTTTCTCTCTCCGGCCTGCCGCCCGGCGGCGGTTCCTTCCGCTGCTCCGCCCGCTCCGCCCGCTCCGGTCGTTGCGCCGAGATCGGCGGCGCAGGACGAACAGCTTCTCGACCTCGTCGAGCGGCGCTCGTTCGACTATTTCTGGGACCTGACCAATCCTGCCAACGGCCTGGTTCCGGATCGCTGGCCCACGCCGTCGTTCTCGAGCGTCGCGGCGGTCGGGTTCGGGCTGACCGCCTATCCCATCGGCGTGGAGCGAGGCTACGTGACGCGGGAGGCGGCGCGGGAGCGGGTCCGGACGACTCTCCGATTCCTCTCCTCCGCGCGGCAAGGCCCTTCGTCCCGGGGGGTCACTGGCTACAAAGGATTTTTCTACCACTTCCTCGACATGAAGACGGGGGAGCGCTTCGAAACCGTCGAGCTCTCGACCATCGACACGACGCTCCTGCTCGCGGGGGTCCTCGTGTGCGGGTCGTACTTCGATGCCGACGACCCCGCGGAGACCGAGATCCGCTCGCTGGCGGATGGGATCTATCGCCGCGTCGAGTGGGACTGGATCCAGCCGCACCCGCCGCTCGTCAACCACGGCTGGAAGCCGGAGGTCGGCTTCCTTCCTTACGACTGGGGTGGGGGAGGCTACGACGAGTCCATGATCCTGTACGTGCTGGCGCTCGGTTCTCCGACGCACCCGATCCCGGCGGCGGCCTGGCCCCGCCTGACGCAGAATTTCCAGTGGACCCGGTTCTCCGGGCAGGATTACATCCCGTTCAATGCGCTCTTCGGCTACCAGTACACGCACGTCTGGATCGACTTCCGCGGGATCCGGGACGACTTCTCCCGCGCGCACGGGATCGACTACTTCGAGAACTCCCGCCGCGCGACGTATGCCCACCGCGCCTACGCGATCGCGAACCCGCAGGGCTACCGCGACTACGGAGAGAACGTCTGGGGCCTGACCGCGTGCGACGGTCCCGCCGACGTCACGGTCACGATCGACGGAAAGCGGCGCACGTTCCACACCTACTGGGCGCGCGGTTGCTCCACGACGAAGATTACCGACGACGGCACGATCGCACCCACGGCCTCCGCCTCCTCGATCCCGTTCACGCCGGAGATCGCGATTCCGGCGGTCGCGGAGATGCACCGGCGCTACGGAGGGCACCTCTTCACGAAGTACGGATTCCTCGACTCCTTCAACCCCACGCTCCGGACGACCGTCGTCCCGCTGAAACACGGCCGGGTGGAGCCGGGGCTCGGTTGGTTCGACGGGGACTACCTCGGCATAGACCAGGGACCGATCGTGGCGATGATCGAGAACTACCGGACGCAGTTCGTCTGGAACACCATGCGACGGAATCCCCACGTCGTCCGGGGTCTCCGGCGCGCGGGCTTCACGGGCGGATGGCTCGACTCCGCTCCGGACTAGCGCCGGGGCTCGCTGTCGCCCTCGCAGCGGTCCTCGCGCTTGCGGGGTGCGGCGCCGCGAGGGAAGACCGTTCCACCGTCCGGTTCTGGGGAATGGGACGCGAGGGCGAGGTCGTGCGCGACCTCGTTCCGGAGTTCGAGAGGCGCAACCCGGGCGTCCGGCTGATCGTGCAGCAGATTCCGTGGACCTCGGCGCACGAGAAGCTCCTGACGGCCTTCGTGGGTCGGTCTACGCCGGATATCGCGCAGCTCGGCAACACCTGGATCCCGGAGTTCGCCGGGATCGGCGCGCTCGATCCCCTGGACGGCAGCGTCGCGAAGTCTGCGTCCGTTTCCGCGGACCGCTATTTTCCGGGCGTCTGGGCGACGAGCGGTTACGACGGAGCGGTCTACGGGATCCCGTGGTATGTCGACACGCGCGTTCTCTACTACCGGCGGGACCTCCTCGCCCGCGTCGGTTACGCAGCGGGGCCGCGGACCTGGAGCGAGTGGCTCGACGCGATGCGGAAGGTGAAGAAGATCCAGCCCCCTTCCGCGCACCCGTTCCTGCTGCCGACCAACGAGTGGGAGCAGCTCGCGATCCTCGGCCTGCAGAAG
This sequence comes from Acidobacteriota bacterium, assembly GCA_038327245.1. GTDB lineage: Bacteria > Acidobacteriota > Thermoanaerobaculia > UBA5066 > Gp7-AA6 > Gp7-AA6. The sequence continues at coordinate 17,106 of JBBQKV010000046.1, read as the reverse complement.
GGCTCGCCCCTTCTCGCGGAGAACGGCACGCGCGGCGCGTTCGCGAGCGCCGAGTTCCACGCGGCCGCCGAGTTCTACGTCGGAATCTTTCACGGGGACCTGGCGCCGATCGTCAGCTACTCCCAGCTCGGCAACGCGTACCAGGAGTTCGCGCGGGGAAACATCGCGATGTGGATGACGGGTCCGTGGAACCTCGGCGAGTTCCGGCACCGGCTCCCCCCGGCCGAGCAGAATCTCTGGATGACCGCGCCCCTGCCGGCTCCGGACGGAACGCCGTGGCCGGGGGTGTCCTTCTCGGGCGGGTCGAGCCTCGCGATCTTCCGGGGCTCGCAGCGCAAGCCGGAGGCGTGGAAGGTGATCGAGTTCCTGTCGGATCCGGCGGTGCAGGCCCGCTTCTATGCGCTGTCGGGAGACCTCCCCGCCGTTCGCGCGGCCTGGGACGATCCAACGCTGGCGCGGGACGAGAAGGCCCGCGCATTCCGCGTCCAGGTCGAGCGGGTCGTGGCGATGCCGAGGGTGCCGGAATGGGAGCAGATCGCGCAGCACACGGCCGAGCGGCTCGAAGCCGCCATCCGCGGACGGGAGAGTCTCTCGACGGCTCTCGCGGCGATCGACCGGGACGTCGACCGGATCCTCGAGAAGCGGCGCTGGATGCTGGCGCGCCGCAGAGGTGACCATGGCCGTTGACCGGCGGCGCGTTCCGGGCGAGGTCCGCGCGGCGCTCTTCTTCCTCGCGCCGGGCCTCCTCGTCATCGGGCTCTTCTTCCTGCTGCCGATCGTCGCGTCGGTACTGCTCTCCTTGACCGACTTCGACATCTACGCGCTCGGCGACATCCGAAACGTCCGAGTGGTGGGTCTCCGGAACTTCTCCCGGCTTCTCGCCGATCCGCTCTTCTGGACCTCGATGCGCAATACGTTCTACTTCGTGCTCGTCGGCGGCCCGCTGACGCTCGGCGTGGCTCTCGCGGCCGCGCTCCTCCTGCACTCGAAGCTCGTGCGCTGGAAAGGTCTCTTCCGGACGATCTTCTTCGCGCCCTACATCACGACTCTCGTCGCGGTGGCGATCGTCTTCCGGTACCTCTACCACCCCCGCTTCGGCGGCCTGAACCGGGTCCTCGAGCTCGTCGGCATTCCCGCGATCGACTGGCTCGGCGATCCGAAGTGGGCGATGCCCGCGATCATCCTGCTCGCGGTCTGGAAGAACTTCGGCTACGCGATGATCCTCTTCATTGCGGGGCTCCAGGCGATCCCGGAGTCGCTGTACGAGGCTGCCCGACTGGACGGCGCGGGACGCCTGCAGCTGTTCCGGAGAATCACGGTGCCGATGCTCGCGCCGACGTTCCTCTTCCTCGGGGTGCTGACGACCATCGGGTATTTCCAGTTCTTCGCGGAGCCCTACGTCATGACGGGGGGAGGCGGCCCGCTGAACGCGACGCTCTCGACCGGCCTTCTCCTGTACAAGCAGGGCTTCCGCTGGTGGAACATGGGTTACGCGGCGGCGATCGCCGTGGTGCTGGGCCTCGTGATCCTCGCCTTCAGCGCGATCCAGTTCCGGATCGAGAAGAGGCGGAACGCGTGAAACGTCCGGCGGCGACCGTCCTCCTCCACCTCGTGCTGCTCGTCGGCGCCGTGGCGGCGCTGGCCCCCCTCGCGTGGATGGTCGCGGCTTCTCTCATGCCGACGGGCGAGGCGAACTCGTTCCCTCCCCGCTTTCTCCCGTCCCGCCCGACTCTCATCCACTACCAGGAGCTCTTCACGCGCCTGAACATCGGCCGCACGTTCGGGAGCAGCCTCCTCGTTGCCTCCGCGACCACGATCGTCTCGTTGCTCTTCAACTCGATGGCAGGCTACGGTTTCGCGAAGCTCCGCTTTCCGGGGCGCGACCGGCTGTTCGGCGCGCTCCTCGCGGCGATGGTCATCCCGGCGCCGATCGCCATGCTGCCGCTCTTCCTGCTCCTCCGGTCGCTCGGGCTCGTCAACAGTTACGCGGGCGTGGTCCTCCCCGCGGCCTCGACCATCCTGGGCGTCTTTCTCATCCGGCAGTTCGCCCGCGGAATCCCGGATGACCTGCTGGACGCGGCGCGCCTGGATGGAGCCGGAGAGCTCGAGCTCTACTGGAAGATCGTGCTGCCGCTGCTGCGCCCGGTCCTCACCACGCTCGCGATCGTGACGTTCCTCGCGACGTGGAACGACTTCATCTGGCCGTTGATCGTTCTGACCGACGAGCGCCGGTACACGCTGCCGGTGGCGCTGGCGAGCCTCGTCGGAGAGCACGTCCAGGACACCGAGCTCATGATGGCGGGATCGGTCCTGACCGTGCTGCCGGTGCTGCTCCTCTTCCTCCTCCTGCAGAAGCAGTACATCGAGGGGATCACGCTCGGGGGCCTGAAGGAGTGAAACGCCTGGCGCTGATCCTGGCGGCCGCGCTTCTCCTCTGCTCGTCGCCGGTCGAGCGAGCCCGGCGGGTCCTCGACGGCTTCGACGACCCGGCGAGCTGGACGGCCGCGCCGTCCGATGGCGTGCGGCTCATCCTCTCGACGGACGTCGGCGCGGGCGGGAGTGGGAAGTCGTTGCGGATGGACTTCGACTTCAACGGACACGCGGGATGGGCCGCCGTGCGCAAGGCGTTCCCGGTCCGGCTGCCCGAGAACTGGGTGATGGACCTCCGTCTGAAGGGGGACACGCCCCCGCAGACGCTGGAGTTCAAGCTGCTCGACGCCTCCGGGGAAAACGTGTGGTGGTCGGTGCGCCGTCCGTACGGGTTTCCGCGCGACTGGACGACGGTGCGCATCCGGAAGCGGCAGGTCTCCTTCGCGTGGGGGCCCAGGGGGGCCGGGGAGCTCCGCGACCTGGGTTTCCTGGAGGTGACGGTGACCGCAGCCGCCGGCGGCAAGGGGACCGTCTGGCTCGACAATCTGACGATCGAGGAGCTGCCGCCGGCGACGTCGAAGCCGGCTCCGGCGACCGGGTCGGCTTCGTCCGCCGCGACGGGGTCCGCGGCCGGGCTGGCGCTCGACGGGAATCCGGCGACGGCGTGGCACAGCGCCGCCCGCTCGGGGGAGACCGCGGAGTTTTCGATCGACCTCGGCGGCCGCCGCGAGTTCGGCGGCCTGGTGCTCGACTGGGACGCCCGCGACTTCCCGCGGAAATACTCGGTCGAGGTCTCGGAGGACGGAAAAGCGTGGACTCTCCGCAGGGAGGTTTCGGGAGCGAGGGGGGGCCGCGCCTACCTTTACCTTCCCGATTCGGATTCGCGATTCATCCGCCTGAAGCTGGCGGAGAGCGCGCGGGGTCTGGGTTACGGCCTTCACGAAGCGGGCGTTCGCCCGCCCGAGTTCTCGGATACGCCGACCGCTTTTCTCCAGAACGTCGCGGGTGACGCTCCGCGCGGCGCGTGGCCGCGTTCGTTCGTGGGCCAGGGCCTTTACTGGGCGCTCGTCGGGGTCGACGGCGGCCGCGACGAGGGACTCCTTTCCGAGGACGGAACGCTGGAGACGGGGCGCGGCGGCTTTTCGCTGGAGCCGTTCCTCTGGAGGGGCGGAAAGCTCCTGGGGTGGGTTGACGCCGAGGAGTCGCACGCTCTCGCGAACGGCGATCTGCCGATTCCCTCGGTCACGCGCCGTTATCCCGGAGGCTTGGAGCTCGAGGTCACGGCGCTGGCCGACGGCCCTCCTTCCGGGTCGACGCTCCGGGCGCGATACCGCGTTCAAAACCGGGGACAGACCACGGTTTCCGGAAAGCTCTTCCTCGCGGCGCGGCCGATCCAGGTCAACCCGCCGTCGCAGTTCCTGAACGTGCCCGGCGGCTTCTCGCCCATCCGGACGGTCGCGCGCGAGGGAGACGTGCTCCGGGTCGACGGGGACCGTTCGGTCGTGGCGCTCGATCCGCCTGACGGATTCGGCGCTTCCGCGTTCGGCGGCGGCGAGATCTCGTCGTGGCTCGCGGAGGGAAAGCTGCCCCCGACCGCTTCGGTCGCGGACCCCGACGGCTTTGCGTCGGCCGCGTTCGCGTGGGACCTCGAGCTTCCCGCGGGGGGCTCGCGCGACGTCGTCGTGGCGGTGCCGCTGCCGGGTGCGCCGGTCGAACCGCGGGAGTGGGGCGGCGGGTTCGACCGGCGGCTCGCCGAGGCGGTGCGGGGGTGGGAGGAGGAGCTCGGCGGCGTCGTTCTCGATCTGCCAGGCCCCGCCGCGGCGTTCGCGCGGACCGTCCGGTCGAACGTCGGATGGATCCTCGTCAACCGCGACGGGCCCGCGATCCAGCCGGGCTCGCGCTCCTACTCCCGCTCCTGGATCCGCGACGGCGCTCTCACCTCCGCGGCCCTCCTCCGGCTGGGGCACGACTCCGTCGCGCGCGACTTCCTCCGGTGGTTCGCGCCGTTCCAGTTCGACGACGGCAAGGTGCCGTGCTGCGTGGACCGCCGGGGCGCGGACCCGGTCCCCGAGAACGACAGCCACGGCGAGCTCCTGTACCTCGCCGGCGAGTACTACCGGTTCACGGGGGACCGCGCGACGATCGAAGCGGTCTGGCCGCATCTGGCGAGGGCGGCCGCCTACATCGATACGCTGCGAGCGAAGCGGCGGACCCCGGAGTACGCGACTCCGGGCAAGCGCATCTTCTTCGGCCTCCTCCCCGAGTCGATCAGCCACGAGGGCTACTCGGCTCACCCCGTGCACTCGTACTGGGACGACTTCTGGGCGATCCGCGGCCTCTCTGACGCGGCGGAGCTCGCGCAGGCGCTCGGCCGGGACGCGGACGCCCGGCGATTGGCGGCCTCCCGCGACGAGATGCGCGCCGACGTCCACGCCTCCATCCGTCAGGTGATCGCGTCGCGCGGCATCGACTTCGTGCCGGGCTCCGCGGAGCTCGCGGACCTCGACGCCACATCCACCACGATCGCGCTCTCGCCCGGGGAGGAGGGCGCGCGGCTGCCGCCGCGGGAGCTCGAACGGACCTTCGAGAGGTACTGGGACAGCTTCCGCGCCCGGCGGGCCGGCACGGACGGCCAGGAGGCCTACACGCCGTACGAGTGGCGGACCGTCGGGGCGTTCATCCGGCTGGGCTGGAGGGAGCGGGCGAAGGAGCTCGCGGACTTTCTTTTCGCGGACCGTCGTCCGGCGGAGTGGAACCAGTGGGCCGAGGTCGTGTGGCGCGATCCCCGCGCGGCAAAGTTCATCGGGGACATGCCCCACGGCTGGGTCGGCTCGGACTACATCCGTTCGCTGCTCGACTTCTTCGCCTACGAGCGGGACGGCGCGCTCGTCCTCGGCGCGGGAGTGCCGGCCGACTGGGTCCGGGCGGCCGGAGGGATCTCCGTGCGCGGACTGCGCACGCGCTGGGGAAGACTCGACCTCGCGATGAAGGAGGATTCCCAGGGCCTCCGCGTCGCCATCTCGGGAGGCCTGCACGTTCCACCCGGGGGCTTCGCGCTCCGCCCGCCGCCGAGCGGCGCGCCGCGGCGCGTCACCGTCGGCGGGAAGGCCGTGGAGTTCGGGGGGACCGAGCTCGTCGTGCGGACGGTGCCGGCGGAGGTCCTTTTCCAACGATAGATCCGTTCGCGCGGATCACCTCCGCGTAGAACCGGGCGCTCGCCTTCGGCGTTCGCCTCTGCGTCCGGTAGTCCACGTGCACGATTCCGAATCGCTTCGAGAAGCCCGCGCTCCACTCGAAGTTGTCGAAGAGCGACCACACGAAGTAGCCTCGCAGGTCGACGCCCGCCTCGATGGCGCGCCGCGCCGCGGCGACGTGATCCCGCAGGTATCGCACGCGGAGCAGGTCGGGCTCGAGATCTTCGGAGGACGGCGCGTCGTAGAACGCGGCGCCGTTCTCGGTCACGTAGAGAGGAACGTTTCCGTAGCGCCGGCGCACCGACTCGAGCGCGCCGGTCAATCCGGCGGGGTAGACCTCCCAGTTCGTCTCCGTGTACGTCTTGCGGGGCTGCGGCACTTTCACGGCTCCCGGCGGGAACGCCGTGGCCGCGCTGCGCATGACTCCCCGCGTGTAGTAGTTGACGCCGAGGAAGTCGATCGGCTCCCGGATTCCCGACATGTCCGGCGCGGGAGACGGCCAGGCCTCCCCGAACATCGCGGGCAGCTCTTTCGGATAGCGCCCGCGGAACACCGGATCGAGGTACTGGCGGTTCATGTACGCGTCCGCTCGCGCGGAGGCGTTCCGGTCGCGGGCCGAGGCGGAAGCCGGCTCCTTCGGCTCCAGGTTGACGACGAGCCCGATCGCGTGGCGACCCTCTGCCCGGTACGCCCGCACCGCGGCGCCGTGCGCCCGCAACAGGTTGTGCGACGCGACGGCAGCCTCGAAGGCGCTGTGGTGCCCCGGCGCGAGAGTGCCGTGGAGGTATCCGCCGTCGGTCACGACCCACGGCTCGTTCAGCGTCGCCCAGAAGCGGACCCGATCGTCGAGCTTTCCGAAGAGCACCCGCGCGTAGTCCGCAAACCAGCCGGCGATGTCGGGGTTCAACCAGCCGCCCCGGTCTTCCAGCGCCGCGGGAAGGTCCCAGTGGAACAGGGTGACGAAGGGCTGGATCCCCTTCGCCAGGAGCGCGTCGACGAGCCGGTCGTAGAACGCGAGGCCGCGCGGATTCGTCTTTCCGGTTCCGCGGGGAAGGACGCGGCTCCAGGACACGCTGAACCGGTAGGCCTTCAGCCCGAGCTCCGCCATCAGGGCGACGTCTTCGCGAAATCGCCGGTAATGGTCGCACGCGAGGTCGCCCGTGTCGCCATTCGCGACCCGGCCCGGAGTATGGGCGAAGCGGTGCCAGTTGCTCGGGAGAGCGCCGTCCGCGAGCGGAGAGCCCTCGATCTGGTACGCCGCGGTGGCCGCGCCCCAGAGGAATCCGTCGGGGAACGGACTCCGGGCGCCCTTTCGGGGCGCGGGGCGCGCGGACGTCACTCGATCCGCCGGCTCGTCGCCGCGTCGAAGACGTGCATCCGGTCGAGCTCGACCCAGAGGTCGACCCGGTCGCCGGCCCGCGGCGCGTTGCGGGGCTCGAGTTTTCCGATGACCGGCGCTTCGCCCACGATCCCGTGGACGAGCACCGCATCCCCGAGCGGTTCGACGATCTCGACGGCCACGGGCAGCGCGGCGGTCTCCCCGTGCGCGTCCCCCCGCGACGCCATCAGATCTTCCGGCCGGATTCCGATCACGACCTCGTGCCCGGCCGGTTGCCCCTGAAGCGACTCGCGGACCGGCAGCGAGAACCCGGCGCCCTGGGCTCGGCCGTTCGCGAGGGTCGCGGGGAAGAAGTTCATCGGGGGCGTCCCCACGAAACCCGCCACGAAGAGGTTGTCGGGCCGGTCGTAGATTTCCTGCGGCGCCCCGAGCTGCTGGATCTTCCCCTCGTTCATGACCGCGATGCGTGAGCCCATCGTCATCGCCTCCACCTGGTCGTGCGTGACGTACACCGTGGTGGTCTGCAGCCGCTGCTGCAGCTTCTTGATCTCGGCGCGCATCTGGACGCGCAGTTTTGCGTCCAGGTTCGAGAGAGGCTCGTCGAAGAGGAAGACCGCGGGGTGCCGGACGATCGCCCTCCCGAGCGCGACGCGCTGTCTCTGGCCTCCCGAGAGCTGCGCGGGCTTGCGGTCGAGAAGCGGCGCCAGGCCGAGGAGATCGGCCGCCTCCGAGACCAGCGCTTCGATCTGCGCCGCCGGGGTCTTGCGCATCTTCAGGCTGAACTCCAGGTTTTCCCGGACGGTCATGTGCGGATAGAGCGCGTAGTTCTGGAAAACCATGGCGATGTTCCGCGCCTTGGGCGGCACGTCGTTGACGACGTGCCCGCCGATCGCGATCGTCCCGCCGGAGACGTCCTCGAGACCCGCAATCATCCGGAGGGCGGTCGTCTTGCCGCACCCGGAAGGCCCGACCAGGACGAGGAACTCGTGGTCTTCAACGTCCAGGTTCAGGTCCTCGATGACCGAGACCTCGCCGTATCGCTTCTCGACGCTCTCGAAGGTCACTGCAGCCATGGAGCGGGATTATCCAACCACGAATGAGGCGGCGGGTGCAGGCCCTGCGGGACCTGTCCCCGCAACTTGCTTCGGCCTGTCCCCGCGACTTTCTTTGGGTATCCTTCGGGCGACACCCGTGATCCCGAAACCGCCGTTTCTCCGCGACCTGTCGCCCGAACGTGAGCTCGAAGAGTTCCGCCGGCTGAAACCCCGCCTGGAAGAGCTCTGGAACGCGTTGTCGAATCAGGAAGAGCAGCCCTACACGTCGGTGGTCGTTCCTTCCCTGACGCTCGACCAGCGGGAGCTCGAAAAGCTCGAGGGCGCCAGCTATTACGAGGAGCGCCTTCTTTTTCTCCTCATCCGGCTCCGGAGCCCGCAGGCGCGCATGGTGTACGTCACGTCGCGGCCGGTGCACCCGTTGATCCTCGAGTACTACTTCGAGCTGCTCGCCGGGATCCCGGCGAGTCACGCCCGTGAGCGGCTGACGCTGCTCTGCGCCTACGACGCCTCGCCGCGCCCGCTCACCGAGAAAATCCTGGAGCGCCCGCGCCTCATCCAGCGGATCCGATACGGCATCGGGGACCCGAACCGCGCGTTCCTGACGGTTTACAACGCGACGCCGCTCGAGCGCCGGCTGGCGGTGCTGCTCGGAATGCCGCTGAACGGGGTGGACCCCGAGCTGCAGCACCTCGGCACGAAGTCCGGAAGCCGGCAGGTATTCCGCGAGGCGGGCGTCGCGCTGCCCGAGGGCTTCGAGGGCCTTCGCTCGCGGGACGACGTGGTCGGAGCGCTCGTCGAGCTGCGGGGGAAGCGGCCCGGCATCCGCAAGGCCGTGCTGAAGTTCGACGAAAGTTTCTCGGGCGAGGGGAACGCGGTCTTCCAATACCCCGACGGGGACGGTCGTCCGGCCATCACGGACGCGCTCTCACGCGTGGAGCTCGCCGTCGCGTCCGAGACGCCGGACACCTACCTCGAAAAGTTCGGAACCATGGGAGGGATCGTCGAGGAATTCCTGGACGGCGAAGAGACGCGCTCGCCCAGCTGCCAGATCCGGATCGACCCGCGCGGCCGGGTGATCCTGATTTCCACGCACGATCAGCTCCTCGGCGGGCCCACGAACCAGCTGTATCTCGGGTGCCGCTTTCCAGCGGAGGACGGCTACCGCCGGCAGATCCAGGACGCGGCGCGCCGGGTCGGCGAGGTGCTCGCCGCGCGAGGCGTCGTCAGCCGGCTCGGGGTCGACTTCGTCGTCCGCCGCGGATCGGCGTCGGCGCCCTGGGAAATCTTCGCTCTCGAAATCAACCTGAGGATCGGCGGGACGACCCATCCTTTTCTCGCGCTGGAATTCCTGACCGGCGGGCGGCTCGATCCGGAGAGCGGCGAGTTCCTCTCCCCGAGTGGTCTCACCAAGGTTTATCGCTCCACCGACAACCTCCGGTCCGACGCCTACCGAGGTCTGAGCCCCGAGGACCTGCTGGAAATCACGACCCAGAACCACCTGCACTACAGCCAGGGCCCGGAGACCGGGGTCCTGTTCCACATGATCGGAGCGATCTCGCAGTACGGAAAGATCGGGTTGACGGTCATCGGCGACCGCCACGCCCAGGTCGACCACATCTATGAAAGCGCGATCGCGGTTCTGGACCGGGAGACCGCGTACGGACGTGGTCCCGGGGACGTCCCGGCCGTAAAGCCGGACCCTCGCGGGGACACTTTCGCCGGAAGGGGGGAATACCGCGACGCGATTGCCGTTCCCAGAATGTGGAGGGACCGGTCGTAAGACCGGGCCAGACGCGGTCATCTTTTTTCCGGGGGGGTAATTCCATGATTCGAAATCTGCTTCTCCGTCCGGCCATCGTTCTCCTCGCGGTTCTCGGCGTGGCCGGCTGCAACGACAACGGCGACGGCGTCACGAGCTCGCGCGGCTCGCTGGCCGCGGTCGAGGTCGAGGCTCCCGGCACCGTCCAGTCGGGCGTCGAGTTCGGCGTCGACCTCTCCGCCGCGAACGTCGGAGTCTCCAACATCCGCAACAGCCGCGTCGACGTCACCTTCGACGCGCCGCTCACGCCCCTCTCGGTCGACCCGTCCTCCGGAACGACGGCCACGATCGTCGGGAACCGGATCGTCTGGGACCTGGGCACGCTGGACTCGAACACGCGTTCCCGCCTGGCCGTCCGCGCCCGGGGAACCCTGGCCGCCGGACAGTCGAGCCGGACCGCGAGGATCCACGCGCAGCTGACGGGTCAGGGAATCTCGGCGGGCGACGCGGTGGCGACGGACGACGTGACGATCACGCCGTAGGAGATCTTCACCGGAAGGCGAAGGCCGCGTTGACGAACGCGCGCCACTCGCCCTGCGTCTTGCGCGGCTCGAAGAAGCCGGGATAGGTGGTCTTCCGGCTGTACCAGGAGTAGCCGACTCCTGCGCCGATCGGCCCGGAGATGGGGACGCGCGCGACGCCGCGGAAGAACTGCAGCGTGTTGTTGGTGGAGAGCCCGTTCACCGTGTGCGCCCAGGCGACCCCGTACCCCAGGGCGAGGACCTCGCGGGCAGCCAGGTAAACGCGCCCGGCGACCCGGGCGCCGCCTCCCGGCGCGTAGTCGTAGTGTCGGCCCGCGTCGGGGTTTTCGAAATCGACCGTGCGAATGCCGGCGAGCGGGAACACCATCACGGACGCGTCGGTCAGGGCGAGCACGCCCGGCCGGATGTCGTACCTGGAAATGAGGCCCGCGCTCCAGATCTGCGCGCCAAAGACCTGGGACGCGTTGTTCAGGTACTCGTACTCCTGGGCGAAGCCGAAGATGTGGCGCACGCGGTCGGTCCTCTCGGTGAGCTCCCAGCCCTTCAGAATTCCGCGCTCTTCGATCCGGGTGAAGAGCACGCCTCCCGGCGAGCCGGCGTCGATCCCCACGTAGAAGGAGTCGAAGGGCCGCTTGATGTCGCCTTCGAAAGGATCGCCGTACAGGAACGACAGCGACGCGATCCACTGGTCCGCGTGCGGGGCGTCGCCCGTGAAGCGGCGATATCCGAGGTCGGTGGAAACGACGACGAGGCTCGGAAAGCGGTCCGTCGGATTCTCGAATTCCTTGAACGCTTCACCGCGCAGGAGCCGGTTGAGCAGCGCGGCGGGATTGATGATTCCGGCCGCGATCTCCCGGATGACCCGGTTCCTGCCGGTCGCCTGGTTGTCCAGGATCATCGCCGAGATGCGGTGCGCCACCTCGCCCCGCGTCATGCCTCCGATGGTCGTGTTGACCAGGTCGTTCGTGGAGGGGCGCGTGTTTTCCATGCAGCACTCCCAGATGAGGCTCCCCGCCAGGGTGAACGCGCCGGCCTCCCAGAAGCCGTAGCCGTTCTCTCGCGCCGCGTTGAAGAAGAGGCTCCCGTGGTACGGGTGCGACGACTGGTTCACCTCGAACGTGTCGGAGTCGAAGCCGAAGCCGCGCCGGAAATTTTCACGGACCGTGTCGGTCGAAATGAACGCATAGTCTTCACGGGCGGCGTAGCGGTCGAATGCCCAGGGAATCGCTTCGAGGAGCGCGACCTCGGTTGCGGCCGTGAAAAAGCGGCGGCGGCCGGGCGGCCGCACCGGCTCCGGGATCGGCTCCGGCTTCGGCGCGTCCTGCGCCGCGCCTCCGAACTCCTCGAAACGGGCTGTCGCCTCAGGAAAGAGCGGGCACGGGGCTCCGGGATCCTCGGCGAAAAGCGGCTCCGCGAGGAGCGTCGCGGCCAACATTGCGAGAGCGCCGAAGAGACGACGATTCCGACGGCGCTCTTTCGAGCGCCAATTTGTCCCGGATTTCCGCATTCCGGGTGAAACCAGCGAAAACAGTGCCAGCGAAGGCGGCGCCTCGGAGAACGAGCGCGATGAGCGAGAGGTCGAACAGGGCGTTGAAGAGAAAAAACGAGCGCCTCGACTCCGCGCCGGTCATCACCGAAGCAACCGCGAACTGGAAGGCGGCCACGAGAACGAGCGCGATCCAGATTTCCCCGGTGGCTCGCAGAGCGTGGGTCGACCCCTTCCAACGCAGGTGGATCGCGGCGGCCAGGCTCACGATCCCCCAGGCGACGACGAACCCCAGGCGGGCCGGGGCCAGTCGGGCCTTCGCGCGTGACCAGACCGAGAAGCTCTCGCTCGTCGTGCGCGCTGCCTTTCCGGTCGTCTGCGCGAAGTTGCCGAGGCCGAAGGGCCGCATCTCGAATGCCTCACCGGCCCCCCGGGCGAGAGCCTTGCGGATTCGCGCCGGCCGCGCCGCGTAGAACGCGGCGAGCGTCCGGTAGCGCACCTTCGCGAAGGTCCGCTGGAAGTTTTCGTCCTGGACCGGCGCCTCGGGGCTGAACCCCGACATCCCGACGAAGCCGGCGTAGTCCGGGGGAAGTCCGAGCGTCGCGAGGTCCCCCCGCGGGTCCGGCGAGTTCGGGAGCAGCTGCCGGAACACCGCGCCGAAGAGATAGATCCGCCGCAGCAGCGCAGGCGTGCTCCGCGAATACGCGAGCGAGACGGCGCAGAGGCCGAGCGCCGCGAGCGCGACGAGTCGGCGACGGTGACGGGCGACGCTTCGCTCGTATCGAACGACGCGCCATCCCAGCACCGCGAGCAAGAGGCCGAGCAGCGCGTTCTGCGGCCGCGACGTCGCGAAGAGGGCCGAGACGAGGAAGAACCCTGTCGGCAGCCCCGCCCGGGGATTCGGGGTGCGCGCCAGCCGCAGAGCGAGAGCCAGCGCGGCGAGAAGAAAGATCAGGGCGGCCGGCTCCGTGTAGAAGGAGTTCAGGAGAGAAACGTAGGTCACGTCGGAAAAAACGACGACGAGGAGAAGACCGCCGAGAATTCGGAGCGGCGTCGGGAGCGGCCGGAGCTCGAAGAGCAGCAGTCCAACGGCGGCGAGGAGAGCGAGGCCGTTGACCAGGCCCGTGGCCCGAAGGTCGAAGCGGCCCGGCGGCGACGCCGCGAGGCCGACCGGGAGCGCCGCGACGGCGAGGGCCGTCTGGCTCGAGTAACAGCAGAGGCCGTGAAGCCAGATCCGATGGGCGTCGAACCGGTACTGCGGAACGATCCAGGAGAAGAAGGCGGAGTCTCCGAGGTCCTCCGGCGCGAAGATCCCGAGAGGTCCCGCGACCCTCGAGAAGTCGCCGTTGTCCGCGAGTCCCACGATCGGCGGAACGAAGAGCTGGATCGCGAGCGCCGCGGCGAAGAGGAGCAGCAGGATTCCGTCGAGGTAACGCAAGCGCGCGAAGGGAACGGTAGGATTGTCGCTCACGACGCGCACCAGACTACCCTCGGTGCGGTACTCGGAGGTGGAGCGATGTCCCGACCCTCTCTCGGCGTGACGACGGCTTGCCTGATTCTCGCGGCGGCCCCGGCCGGCGCGCGCCACGACGCGGCGCCCCCGGCGCGCAGTGCCCGGTACGAAGACCTCGTCTCCCTTTTTGCCGACTGGCGCGCGTTCCAGAAACCGAAGGTCGTGGACGGGGTGCCGGACTACACGCCGAGCGCGATGGCCGCGCAGAAGCGCGAGCTCGCCTCGTACCAGCGCCGACTGGCCGCGATCGACCCGAGCGGCTGGCCCATCGCGCAGCAGGCGGACTGGCACGTCGTGCGGGCCGAGATGAACGGCCTCGACTTCGATCACCGGGTCCTGCAGCCGTGGGCCAACAATCCCGCCTTCTACGTCACGGTCTTCACGGAGGAGAGCGACCAGCCCGCGCGGGAGGGGCCGTTCGCCCTGGGTGCGGTCGAGCTCTGGACGTACCCGTTCCCGCTCACCGCGGAGAACGCCGCGAAGATCGACGCCGGGATCCGCCCGATTCCGAAGCTCCTCGCGCAGGCGAAGCCCAACCTCGTCGGAAAGGGAAAGGACCTCTGGACCTTCGGCACGAAGAGCATCCGGCAGCAGAGCGCGGACCTCGCGCACCTCGCGTCGCAGGTGGCCGGCGTTTCGGGCGACCTGCCCGCCGACGTCGCGCGCGCGAAGGAAGCCACGGACTCCTTCGCGGCGTGGCTCGACTCGCGGGCGGCGTCGAAAACCGGGCCCTCCGGCGTGGGCGTCGAGAACTACAACTGGTACCTGAAGAACGTCCAGCTCGTGCCCTACACGTGGCAGGACGAAGTGACGATCATGGAGCGGGAGCTCGCGCGTTCGCACGCTCTCCTCGCGATGGAAGAGCTGCGCAACGCGAAGCTCCCGGAGCCGGCGCCCGTCGCGAACGCGGCCGAGTACGACCGGCGCTTCGGCAGCGGGGTCACGGAGTACATGGCCTTCCTCGAGGACCACGACGTCCTCGAGGTGAAGGACTGGATGGACTCCGCGCTGCGCGCGCGGGTCGGCGCCTTCAGCCCGGGTCCGCGCGAGTTCTTCGGGGAAGTGGACTACCGCGACCCGGAGCTCATGCGCACGCACGGGTATCACTGGTTCGACAAGGGGCGGATCGTTCACGAGCCCCACTCCAGCCCGATCCGCCGGGGCGCGCTTCTCTACAACATCTTCAACACGCGGACGGAGGGCCACGCGACCGGCTGGGAGGAGCTCATGATGCAGGCGGGGATGTTCGACGCGCGGCCGCGGACGCGCGATCTCCTCTACATCCTGCTCGCCGAGCGTGCGGCGCGAGCACTGGGCGACCTCCGCATGACCAGCAACGAGTTCACGCTGGAGCAGGCGTCGGCGTTCGCGTCGGCGCACACCCCGCGCGGGTGGCTCAGCCTGGACGGGAACCTGGTGCGGGGGGAACAGCACCTCTACCTGCAGCAGCCGGGCTACGGGACGAGTTACATCATCGGCAAGATCGAGATCGAGAAGCTGCTGGCGGAGCGGAAGCAGCAGCTCGGCGCGAAATTCACGATGAAGGGGTTCATGAAGGAGTTCGACGACGCCGGATTGATCCCGGCGTCGCTCGTCCGCTGGCAGCTGACCGGGAAGAAGTCCGACGAGCTCGAGCGGATGCTGCGCTAGAGGACTTCTACGGCGTCGGCGGCTTGGGGGGCTCGTCGGCCGCCACGACGGCGGCCATCTGGGCGACGGCCCGCCATTTCCCGTCCCGCTTCGCGTAGACCCGGACGTAGCGGACCCGGTTCGGGACGTCGCGGCCGTCTTCCCTCCGAAGACCCTTCGTCTTCGCGGTCAGGACCGCCGTGTCGCCGAAGACGCGGGGCTCGACGTCGAAGATCTCCAGTTGCGTGTATTTCCGGGCGCCGGACCGGTACGACGCGAGGATCTCGGCCTTGGGCGTCGTCTTGCCGGACGCCTCGAAGGCGACGTAGTCGTCCGCGACGATCCGGTCGTAGGTTGCGAGGTCGCCCCGGCCGATCGCCGCGACGAGCTCCCGCTCCAGCTGTTCCACCTCCCGGGCCGCGTCCTGCGCGGGAGAGAGGGCGGGCGAGACGAGCAGGGCCAGAAGAAGCGTGGGGAGAAGCGCCATGACGAGGATCCTACCCCCTGACTTAAGCTTCCGGCCATGCAGACGACACGGCCCCGGGCGACGCGGAGCGGGATCGGAATTCTCGGGGCCGTCGCTATAGTAGCGACTACCATAGCTGTCCTGCCCGCGGCGACCAACAAGCCGCCGCTGCACGCGCGGAAGTGGCTCGCGATCACGGGCAAGCCGCTCGCGGCGACGGCCGGAGCGATGACCTTCCAGAAGGGGGGCAACGCCGTGGACGCCGCGTGCGCGATGATCGCCGCGACCTGCACGATGTGGGACACGCTTTCCTGGGGCGGCGAGACCCAGGCGCTCATCTACAACCCGCACACCCGCCAGGTCGTCGGCGTGAACGCTCTCGGCGTCGCGCCGACGGGCGCCACGCCCGAGTTCTTCCGCGGCAAGGGCATGTCCTATCCGCCGGAGTTCGGCCCGCTCGCGGCGGTCACGCCGGGGACGCCCGGCGGAATCATGGTGATGCTCGCGGAGTACGGGAAGCTCTCGCTCGCCGACGTTCTGGCCCCCGCGATCGAGATGGCCGACGGATATCCGATCGAGCAGCAGCTCGTCTCGACGATCAGGCGCCAGCGCGAGCGGCTTCTCCAGTGGCCGGAGTCACGGCGAATTCTGCTGCCTCGCGACGGCGATCAGCCTCCCGACGCCGGCGAGATCTTCCACCAGCCCGATCTTGCGGCGACTCTGCGCAAGCTCGTCGATGCGGAGAAGCAGGCGCTCGCGGCCGGGAAGTCCCGGAAGGACGCGATCCTCGCGGCCTACGACCGCTTCTACCGGGGCGACATCGCGCGCGAGTTCGTGCGCGGCTCGCAGGAGATCGGCGGCCTCGCGACGGCGGAGGACCTGGCGACGTGGAAGGTCCGCATCGAGGAGCCGGTCAAGACCACCTACAAGGGCATCGACGTCTACAAGCTCGACTTCTGGACGCAGGGGCCGGCCATGCTCCAGGCCTTGAACATCCTGGAGACGATGGACGTGAAGGCGATGGGCTACAACAGCGCGCGTTACATCCACGCGCTGTACCAGGCCATGAACCTCGCCTTCGCCGACCGCGACTTCTACTACGGCGACACCTACGTCCCGCCCGAGGAGCCGCGGCGCGGCCTGCTGTCCAAGGAGTACGCGAAGGCGCGCGCCGCCACGATCGACTGGACGAAGAACGACCCGAAGGTCCAGCCGGGCGACCCCTACCGCTTCCAGGGCCAGAAGAACCCCTACGCGGACCTGCTGGCGAAGCGGCCTCCGGCGCCTTCGGTCGCCGCGAACCGCGTTTCGGAATTCGCGGAGGAGTTCGGCTCCGGCACCACGTCGGTCGAAGCGGCCGACGCGGAGGGCTGGGTCGTTTCCGTGACGCCGTCGGGCGGGTGGGTACCGGCGTCCATTGCCGGCAAGACGGGCATCGGCATGAGCCAGCGCATGCAGAGCTTCGTCGTGGACCGCGCCGAGAACCCGTTCAACGTGCTGGCGCCCGGCAAGCACCCGCGCGTCACGCTGACGCCGACGCTCGCGTTGAAGGACGGCAGGCCGTACCTCTGCTTTTCGGTGCAGGGCGGCGACTCCCAGGACCAGAACCTGTTGCAGTTCTTCCTGAACGTCGTGGAGTTCGGGATGACCGTGCAGGAGGCGACGGAGGCCGCGAACATCAATAGCTACCAGATGCACAGCTCGTTCGGAAAACACGCGTCGCGGCCGGGAGTGATGATGATCCACCCGTCAC
>JBBQKV010000045.1:0-20436 GCA_038327245.1 Acidobacteriota bacterium | reverse complement strand
TACCTCTACCGCATCTCGCGGCGCCGAACCGCGTTCGACAAGCGGTTCGTGTGGTGGGTCCGGGACCGCCTCGACTCCGGGGCGATGGCGCGCGCCGCGACTCTCTTCGAGGGCCGGCACGACTTTTCCTCCTTCTGCGAGAACCCGGAAGGGCAGCAGTCGACAACCGTCGTCGTCGAGAGGAGCACGGTGGTCGAGCAAGGTCCCGAGATCCGATACCGCATCGAGGCCTCGCACTTCTTGTGGAAGATGGTGAGGCGGATCGCCGGCACCCTGGTCGAGGTCGGCCGCGGGAATCTTCCCGAGGCCGAGGTCGCGAGGTTCCTTCAGGAGAAGACCGCCGCGCCCGCGCGATGGACCGCGCCTCCCTCCGGGCTCTTCCTGGAAAGGGTGAACTACCCGAACTACCCCGTCGCGCCGCCGCGCGAGACCGACACAGAGTCGAGCGCCTAGAGAACCTCGGCCGATTCGATCGCGCGGCCGAAGGCCGATTTCCAGAGGTCGCGCAGGGCCGTGACCTCCTCGTCGAGGATGGGCCGCCCGCCGACGGAGACGCGGAAACGCGCGCCGCCGACCGCGCCGACTCGGCTGATCGGCACCCCGAGCTCCGCCGCGGCGGAGCCGATCCGACCCTCGTTCCGCCCCGGAAACGAGAGGATTACGCGGCCGGTCGTCTCTCCGAAAAGGAGCGCGGAGACCCGGAGGGGCGAATCGAGTCGGACATCGGCCCCGAGCCCGCCGGTCATCGCGCTCTCCGCGAGGGCCACGGCGAGCCCGCCGTCGGAGACGTCGTGCGCCGAGGAGAGAAGGCGCTCCTGCGCGAGCCGGACGAGCAGGTCGACCAGCCGCCGCTCCGCCTCCAGGTCGACCTCGGGGCACGGCCCCTCGTCCCGGCCGTGCACGGTGCGGAGGAACTCGCTGGCGCCGAGCTCGTCCCGCGACTCGCCCAGCAGGGCGATGACGTCGCCCGCGTCCGAAAACGGCAGGCGGACGTGGCAGGACACGTCGTCCAGGAGTCCGACCATGCCGACCGTCGGCGTGGGAAGGATTCCGCGCCCGTCGGTCTCGTTGTAGAACGACACGTTCCCGGAGACCACCGGGACGGAGAGCGCGCGGCACGCGTCGGAGAGACCACGCACGGCGGCTTCGAACTGGCCCATGATCTCGGGCCGCTCTGGGTTCCCGAAGTTCAGGCAGTCGGTCACGGCCAGCGGCCGGGCGCCGCTCGCCGCGATCGAGCGGGCCGCCTCGGCGACCGCGATCGCGGCGCCGCGGTAAGGGTCGCAGGCCACGAAGAACGGATTGACGTCGCTCTTGACGGCGATCCCCTTCGACGTCCCCTTGATCCGCAGGACCGCGGCGTCTCCACCCGGACGCTCGACCGTGTTGGTCCCGACCATATGGTCGTACTGCGTCCAGATCCAGGACTTCTCCGAGACGTTGGGGCTCGCGAGAATCGCCCGGAGGCAGGCGCCGTAGTCCGCCGGCTCGGCAAGCCGCTCCCACCCGGCCGACCCGACCGGAGTCGGCGCGACGCGCGGCCGGTCGTACAGCGGCGCCCGGTCCGACAGCGGCGCCGCCGGCAGGTCCGCGACGATCTTGCCTTCGAAGAAGAGAACGACGCGGCCGCTGTCAGTGACGCGGCCGATCTCTACCGCGGACAGCTCCCACTTCCGAAATACCCCGAGGACCGTCGCAAGCCGGTCGCGGCGGGCGACGAGCAGCATCCGCTCCTGCGACTCGGAGAGAAGAATCTCGTACGGGGTCATCCCGGGCTCGCGCACCGGGACCTTCGAGAGGTCGATCTCGAGACCGGTCCCGGCGCGGCCCGCCATCTCGAAGGACGACGACGTGAGCCCGGCCGCGCCCATGTCCTGGATGCCGACGACCGCGTCGGTCCGGAAGAGCTCCAGGCACGCCTCCATGAGGAGCTTCTCGGTGAACGGGTCGCCGACCTGGACGGTGGGTCTCTTCTGTCGCGTCTCGTCTCCGGCGAACTCTTCGGACGCCATCGTCGCCCCGTGAATTCCGTCCCGGCCGGTTTTCGAGCCGACGTAGATGACGGGGTTGCCGGCTCCCTCGGCGCGGCCGCGGAAGATGCGGTCCTTTTCGACGACCCCGACGTTCATGACGTTGACCAGGATGTTGCGGTCGTACGCGGGATGGAACGTGGTCTCCCCCGCCACGGTCGGGATCCCCATGCAGTTCCCGTAGCCCGCGATGCCGCGGACGACCCCGTCCACCAGGTGGCGCATGCGCGGGGCGTCGAGCGCGCCGAAGCGCAGGGAGTCGAGCGAAGCGATCGGGCGGGCGCCCATCGTGAAGATGTCCCGCAGGATGCCGCCGACGCCGGTCGCCGCGCCCTGGTAAGGCTCCAGGTAGGACGGGTGGTTGTGGGACTCCATCTTGAAGGCGACCGCGAGCCCGTCGCCGATGTCCACGATCCCGGCGTTCTCGCCGGGGCCCTGGATCACGGCGGGACCGGTCGTCGGGAGGTTCTTCAGGTGGATGCGCGAGGACTTGTAGGAGCAGTGCTCGCTCCACATCGCCGAGAAGATCCCGAGCTCGACCAGGTTGGGCTCGCGGCGCAGGATCTCGAGAATGCGCTCGTACTCCTCGGGGGAGAGGTTGTGCTCCGCAATGAGATCGGGGGTGATCGCGCCGGGGGTCATGCCGGCGCGAGCGAGGCGACCGCCGACTCGAACATCTTCCGCCCGACGTCGTTGCCGAGCAGACCCTCGGCGCAGCGGTCCGGGTGCGGCATCAGGCCCACGATGTTCCCCTCGCGATTGGAAATGCCGGCGATTCCGGCGGTCGCGCCGTTGGGGTTCGACTCATCGGTCACCCGTCCCCCTTCGTCGCAATAGCGGAACACGACCCCGGCCCCGTACTCGAGCTCGGTCAGGGCCTCCGGCGGCGCGGTGTAGTTGCCCTCGCCGTGGCCGATCGGCATCCGGACCACCTGGCCCGGCTCGTAGAGCCTGGTGAAGGCGGTGGAAGCGTTCTCGACCCTCATGTGAACGTCCCGACAGACGTAGCGCAGGCCGCGATTGACGCGCACCGCGCCGGGGAGAAGGCCGGCCTCCAGGAGCACCTGGAACCCGTTGCAGATCCCGAGCACCGGGCCGCCGTCCATCGCGAACCGGATCACGCTCTCCATGACCGGCGAGAACCGCGCGAGTGCGCCGGCCCGGAGGTAGTCGCCGTATGCGAAGCCCCCCGGGAGGATCACGACGTCCGCGTTCTTCAGGTCGGTGTCGTGATGCCAGACGTATTCGGCGCGGCAGCCGAGGAGCTCCGTCGCGACGTAGTGGCAGTCTCCCTCGCAGTTCGAGCCGGGAAAGACGACGATCGCGAACTTCGTCTTCGACCCGGTCACGAGTCCGTCGGAAAACGGATGTCGTAGCCCTCGATGACCGTATTCGCGAGCAGCTCCTCGGCCATGCGGCGCGCGTCCGCCTCCACGGCCACGGCGTCGGTGCCGCGGACGTCGAGGAAGAATATCTTCCCGGCCCTCACGTCGACCACCGACCGGTGGCCGAGGCGCTCGAGCGCGGACGCGATCGCCCGGCCCTGCGGGTCGAGGACCCCCTGCTTCGGATAGACGCGGACCTCGACCCTCATACCCTCACGCGTCGAAAGTCTCGAATCCGTGGAACTGGTCGGCCGCGCCGTACGTGGCGGAACTCTCGGCGAGGTCCAGCGCGGACGCGAGAGCGGAGAGCGCCAGGGCTGGCGTGTTGTTGGCGCGCGAGAGGTGAGTCGCGACAACCCTTTTCAAGCACGTCCCCGTGGTCGTCCGCACGGCCTCGGCGGACTGGCTGTTCGAGAGATGGCCCCAGCCCCCCGAGATCCTCTTCTTCAAGCCCCATGTGTAGGGACCGTCCCGCAGCATGTCCTCGTCGTGATTGAACTCGAGGAGAAGCGTCGTCGCCCCGCGCAGGAAGTCCAGGAACTCCCGCTGGACGTGCCCCAGGTCGGACGCGATCACGACCCGGGCATCGTCGGACTCGAAGGCGTAGGCGACCGACTCGTTCGAGTCGTGCGGGGTCGCGAGCGGGCGGAAGCCGATGTCGCCGATTCTTCCTTCGCGGCACGACTCCATCCGCACGAACGGGGAGAAGAGATTGCCCTCCAGCCCCAGCGCATCGGCCGTCCCCGCCGTCGCGAAGATCGAGCAGCCGAACCGCGCCGCAAAGGTGAGGGCGCCGACCGAGTGGTCGCCGTGTTCGTGGGTGATGAAGATCGCGCGGATCGTTTCCGCCGCGATGCCGCGGGCGGCGAGCCGTTTTTCGATCTCCTTGGCCGAGAGCCCGGCGTCGACGAGGACCCGCGTTCTGCCCGACTCGACGACGCAGGCGTTTCCACCCGAGCCGGAGGCGAGTATCGAAACGCGCACGAATCAAGATTAGCAGAGGGCGAGACAAATGATGTCTGAGCACTCGTGGTTTCGCGATCACCTCTTTCCGCTCGAACCGAAACCGCCCGCGCCGCGCGACGTGGGCGGGAGCTCCCCGACCCGCTCGAAGCGCGCCTGCGCGACGGGCGCGAACACGAGCTGCGCGATGCGGTCGCCCCGGTGGATCGTCACCGGCTCGGCTCCCAGGTTGGCGATGATGATACGGAGCTCACCGCGATAGTCGGAGTCGACCGTTCCGGGCGCGTTCAGGACCGCGAGCCCCTTGTCGTGCGCGAGGCCGCTCCGCATCCGGACTTGACCTTCGTATCCGGGCGGGATCGCGAGGGCGATTCCGGTGGGGACGAGCGCCCGCCCTCCCGGGGTGATCGTCAGCTCCGCCTCGATCGCAGCCCGGAGGTCGCAGCCCACGGAGCCCTCGGTGGCATAGGCGGGCGCAGGGAGCCCCTCCCCGTGAGGAAGAACCGTCATCGGCACGACGATCGGCATGATCTGACGGTATTCTGTCCCGGAACGTGACTCTCCCTCCCGGAACTCGTCTTGGTCCGTACGAAGTCGAAGGCACGCTCGGCAGCGGCGGCATGGGAGAGGTCTACCGGGCCCGGGACACGCGCCTCGGCCGGGAGGTCGCCCTCAAGATCCTCCCCTCCGCTCTGGCGGCCGACCCCGAGAGCATTCGCCGGTTCGAGAAGGAAGCGCGCGCGGTCGCATCACTCTCTCATCCCCACGTGGTTCCTCTTTTCGACGTGGGCGAGCACGAGGGAATTCACTACGCGGTTACGGAGCTCGTTTCGGGGGAGACGCTCCGCGGTCGGCTCGCGGGAGATCGGCTCGCGCCCCGCGAGGCGGCCGAGATCGCCGCCCAGATCGCGGAAGGACTCGCTGCCGCGCACGAGAAGGGTGTCGTTCACCGGGACATCAAGCCGGAAAACGTCATGTTGACTTCGTCCGGCTTCGCCCGGATCCTGGACTTCGGCCTGGCGAAACAGAGCGGGCCGGTCGGAGGCGACGCGGCGAATAACGCCCCGACGCGCAGCGCGCTTCTGACGGAGCCCGGAGTGATCGCCGGAACCGTCGGCTACATGAGCCCCGAGCAGGTCCGTGGCCAGCCCGCGGACGGGCGGTCGGACGTCTTCTCGCTCGGCGTCGTCCTCTGGGAGATGCTGACCGGAAGGCGCCCGTTCGCGAGCGACTCCCACGTCGAGACGTTGAACGCGATCCTCAAGGAGGAGCCGCAGCCCGAGCTTGCCCTGGAAACACTGCCACCGGAGCTCTCGAGAATCGTGCGGAGGTGTCTCGAGAAACGGAAGGAAGACCGCTATCACTCGGCCGCCGACCTCGCGCACGACCTTCGCGGCTCCGTCGCGGGACCGGCCCGAACCACGACGCAGGCGGCGCCGCCACGGCCGATCCGCGATTTGCGAAAGGCGTTCCTTGTGGGGGGCGCCATCGCGGTCGCGATCCTGGCCGCGCTCTTCCTGCGCCCCCGGGTTGCGCCGTCGTCCCCGACGCTTCCCCGCACGCTCGCGGTGCTGCCGTTCCGGCCCATCTCCGCCGAGGGAATGCCGGAGCACTTCGGTCTGGGTCTCGCCGACTCCGTGATCGGCCGGCTGGCCGCGGTCCGGGAGCTAACGGTCCGGCCGACGAGCGCGATCGCCCGGTACGAGGCGGCGCCCGCCGAGGCCGGATCGGTGGGCCGCGCACTCGGGGTGGACGCAGTCCTCGATGGGACTTACCAGAGGATCGAGGGCATGACGCGCATATCGGTTCAGATGACGGACGTTTCGCGCGCTGCGATCCTGTGGAGCGACCGGATCGACCTCGCGGAGGGGCGCCTCTTCCAGCTCCAGGATGAGATCTCGAAACGGATCGTCGACAAGCTGGAGCTCACGATCGCCCCCGCCGAGAGGCGTGTGCTCGAGACGTCGCAGGCCGTCCCGGACCGCGTCATGGAGGCATATCTCGCCGTCCGGGCGCGCCTCCCGGAAGTCTCCGCCGGAAACCCGGAGAAGACTGCCGAGATCGCCTCTGCGCTCGATCGGATCGTCGCCGAGCAGCCGACGTTCGCCCCGGCGATCGGCGCCCGCGCCTACGCGCGCGCCTGGGTCACGTTCGCCCAACCGACCAACGAGACGTACCGCGCGGCGCTCGACGACGCCGAACGGGCCGTCTCACTCGACCCGGACCTCGCCGAGCCGCGGGTCGCGCGGGCCTCGCTCGCGTGGTCCTCGCTCGGCGGGTGGGACGTGCCGATGGCCGTCCGGGAGCTCCAGGACGCGATCTCCCGTGCGCCGAACCTGGAGATCGCCCACCTGGACCTGGCGCGCATCGCGTATCACTCCGGCTGGGTTCCAGAAGCGCGGCGGGAGATCGAGGCGGGGCTACGGCTCAATCCCTCGGGCGAAGCGCAGAGGGTTGCCGCGGCGATGGGCGTCTGGGTGGAGGAACCCGGCCAGGCCCTCCAGCGGTTCCGCGGCCTCACGCCGGAACAGCGGAGCAACTGGGCGGCTCGCTGGCAGACGCTCTGGCTCCGGGCAGCCCTGGAAGATCCGGCGGCCGTCACGCCCGATGCGGAAACCCTGGCCCGCGCCAGACAGGCCGACCCGGTCGGGATGGCCATCCTGGCGATCGTCCGCGCCCGGGCCGGGCGGGATACAGGTGCGCTCGAGACGCAAATCGGTCAGGCCGACCGGCATATCGGCCATTTTCATCACGCGCTTCATTTTCTCGCGGACGTGCACGCGATTCGGCGCGACACCGCGGGCGCCGTCAGTTTGCTGCGCGAGGCTTCGGAAAGTGGATTCCCTTGCGCCCCGTGCTTCGACAACGACCCGTTCCTCGCGCCGATCCGGACCTCGAAGGAATATGAGGCGCTCCGGCGGGAGATCGTCCGCCGAACGGACGCCGATCGGGCGGCCCTGAAGGGGAGCCTGTAGGGGTTAGAGCGCGGCGGCGAGGTCCGGCGCGGTCAGGGGCAGCTTTCCGACGTTGCCGACGACGGAGAGAGACAGCACGCGACCGTCGAAGAGCCGCTCGGCCTCTTCGTCCACCTCCTCGGAGGTCACGGCGTCCACCTTCGCGAGGCGCTCCTCCGCGGGAGCGACCCGACCGAGGTAGAACTCCTGCCGGGCCTGGGACGACATGCGGGAAACGGTCGACTCCAGGGACAGGATCATGCTGCCCTTCAGGTTCTGCTTGGCCCAGGCGAGCTCGCGCGGACGGACCCCGTCGCGCTTCAGCTTCTTGAGCTCCCGCAGGGTCACGTCCAGGACCCGCGCGAGGTTCTTCGGGGCGCACGCCGCGTAGATGGTCTCGTAGCCGCCGAGACGGTAGGAATTCAGCGTCGAGGCGATCGAGTAGACGAGTCCCCTCTTCTCCCGGACCTCCTGGAAAAGCCGGGACGACATGCCGCCGCCGAGCACGATGTCGAGCAGGTTGGCGGCGAAGCGCCGGCCGCTGGCCTGCGACGGGCCCTCGACTCCCAGGCACACGTGCGCCTGCTCGAGGCCGCGCCGCGACTTCAGCTGGATGTGCTGGTAGGAATGCGGTTTTCCCTTCCCCGCCCCGCCGGCGGACTGCCCGTTGGGGACGCGCACCGGACGGCGCCGGAAGAGCTTCTCGACCGACTCGAGAACCTCCATCTCGCGCACGTGTCCGGCGACCGACACGATCAGGTTGTCGGGGGTGTATCGATCCCGGTAGTAGCGCTGGAGGTCTCCGAGCCCGATCCCCCGGACCGTTTCGGAAGTGCCCAGAATGGGTGCGCCCAGCGGGTGGCCGCGCCAGAAGGAGCCGACGAACATCTCGTGGACGAGGTCGTCGGGGCTGTCGTTCGCCTCGCCCAGCTCCTCCAAGATCACGCCGCGCTCGACCTCGATGTCGTCGGACTCGAACGCCGGCGAAAGCACGATATCCCCCAGCAGGTCCGCGGCTTCGGCGAACCGGGTGTCGAGCGTGTGCGCGTAGAAGCCGGTGTACTCCTTGGTCGTGAAGGCGTCGACGTCCCCGCCCAGGCGGTCGATCGCCCGCGCGATCTCGACGGTCGAACGGCGGCGGGTCCGCTTGAAGAGGACGTGCTCCAGGAAGTGGGAGATCCCCCTCTTTCCGGGGGTCTCCTCGCCGGAGCCCGCGCGGACGAAGAAGCCGAGCGCGAACGACCGCACGTCCTGCATCTCATCGATGAGGACGGTCACTCCGTTATCGAGAAGGTGTTTCTGAACCATCGGGACCCCCGGCAGGAGAGGCGCATTTTATCCCGCCGGAGTGGTGCCGGAACTTTTCTCTTAAATCGATGACAGGGAATGGGTTGGAGTGACCGCAGCCCGGAATTCCTAGGGCTTTGGACCTCCGGGAGTGACCCGAAGAGTGTTGGGATTGAAGTTGACGATGGGGGCGTCGCTGTCGGCGTCTCCCACGATGAACCGCCACTCGTCGTAAAAGCGCCGCCCCCTCCACTCGCGCAGGGCCTCCTGGTGGGTCCGGGACCGGACGCCGACGATCGGGCCCACGTCTTTCCGCTCCCCTTCCCCCGACCCGAAGGCTCCCGGGGTGGGCGTGCGAATGAGGTTCGAGTAGGTCGAGGGGGGGCGGTTGCTCGGATCGACGTTCTGGTTCATAAAGGGAGAAGAGTCCGGCTGGCCGAGGATGAGGAGCTTCCAGTTGTCGCAGCGGCACATGGGATCCTTCCAGAGCTTGCGGATCACGCGGGGGCGGTTCTCGTATATCTCCTCCAGGGAGTTGGGATAGCGGCCGTATCGCCTCTGGAAGAGGGCGATCGCCCGGGCATACTGCTTGCCGCGGAAGAGGAGCTCCTCCTCCCGCTCCCGCTTCATGATCATCGAGATGGATGGACCGACCGCCGCGATCACGATCGTCAAGATCGCGATGAAGATGACGACCGCGACCAACGTGTAGCCGGGAGGCTGACGCCGGCGCGGGCCCCCGGGGTCTACCACTCCTTGTACACCGTCCCGTCCAGTCCCTTGGATTCCGACCCACTGTGGACGTCGATGACCCCGGGGGTCGCCGGCTCCGTGGGCCCTCCCGTTTCGGTGCCGGAGGGGGTGGCGCTCGTGCTCTGGTCCCCAGCCTCGATCTGCTCGTATTCCACGACCCACGTATCACGCGACTTCGTCATCGGATCCACCGGGATCGTTCGCATATAGCCGTCGGTCACGAGGGTCCCGAGGTCCGGCGGGTAGTAGCCCTTGTCGCCGTGGTACGAATCGATCGTGCTCCGGAGAGTGAAGAGGTCCTCCCGGAGCGCCGCCTCCCGGGCGCGCTGCGGCGAGTCGCGCAACGCCGGGATGGCGATGGACGCGAGGATCCCGATGATGGTCATCACCACCAGGAGCTCGAGGAGGGTGAAGCCCGATTCGGAACGCCGCCGATGCGTCGTGTCCCGTCGTGTCCCGTGTCCCGTGTCCCGTGTCCCGTCTTTCATCACCAGTCCTTGTAGTACGTCTTGTCGATCCCGCGCCCGCCCGAGAGGGAGTAGACGTCATAGACGTTCTGGCCCCCCCAGCTGAACGAGCCCGGATCGTCCTGAAAGGAAAGCAGCCCCCACTCCGCCTTCTTCGTCATGGGGTCGATCGGGATTTTCCGGATGAACTTCATCTTTTTGTTGACCTGTCCGACCAGGTCGACGCCCTTGACCAGGGTTTCCAGGTCCGGGGGATAGCCCTCGGTGGCCACTCCGGCGAGAGGAATCAATCCGGCGTCCGAGTACTGCTTGTACTTGTCCAGGGCGTTGCGCATCAGACGGAGCTGATAGCGCAGCTCGAGCTCGTCCTGACGCCTGAGGGCGTACCGGGCGACCGGTATCGCCATCGCGGAGAGGATGGTGATCATGGCCGCTACGACGGCCAGCTCGACCATCGTGAAGCCCAGCTCACGCGGCCGGGACACAGGACACGGGACACGGGACACGGACGAAGTCCTCACGGGGCTCGGACCTTCACCGAAGCGTCGGCCAGAACGGCTTGTGTGCCGCTGGTTGCATTCTCGAAGGAGAGCTTGGCGTCGCCCGGCGCGATTCCGCGGATGGTGATCTCCGCCAGCGAATGCGTCCCGGAGAGACCCAGGGCCGAAGGAAGGTCGAGAATGACCTTGTTCCCCTCGACCCGCCCCTCCGCGGTTCCCGCCCCGACCACGATCGGGCGGACGCCCACGACCGCGGCAACGGCCGGATCGAACCGGACCTCGACTCTGCCGGAGGTCGACACGCTCGCACCCGTGGCCCGGACGACCATCGTCCTCTGCTCACCCGGCGCTATCGCCAGCGACGGCGGATCGAAGTCGAAGATCACCGATTCGTTGCTCTGCGACACCGCCCCCGGCGGCACCGGAGTCGGCTGCGGCGGGATCGCATCCCGCGGGTTGGGTCGGAAGGGATCGTTCGGCATCCCGCCCGGCGCGAGGATCTGGGGCGCGGGAGTCACGGCCGGCGCGTTCGGCACGGAAACGCCTCGGGGAACCGGCGGCGGCTCGCGGCGGCTGAAATCGAACGGCCCCTGGGTGCTGGGCGACTCGATGCGGGGAGTGTTCTGGTACGAGATGTTCGAGTCGGTACCGACGTAGACCGGCTCCAGGTCCTCGGACGTGATGTCGGGGATCCGGATGATGTGCGGGGTCAAGGTCAGGACGAGGTCCGTCTGCCCGTTGGTGGTCGCCTTCTTGGAGAACAGCCGGCCGAGGATCGGGATGTCCCCCAGGAACGGGATGGAGTTCGTCGTGTTGCTCTTGTCCGTGCGGAAGAGTCCGGCGAGCAGGTTCGTCTCGCCGTCCTTCAGCCGGATGCTGGACGCGATCGTGCGGGTGCCGATGATCGGCTGCCTCTGGCCGGCCTGCACTTCCACGAAGCCGTTCAGGTTGGACACCTCGATCGTGAGCTTCAGCGTCACCTCTTTATTGTGGTGGACGCGGGGCTCCACCTCGATCTTGATTCCGACGTCCTGGTACTGGAACGAGGTGACCGGGACGATGTTTCCGCCGATGGTCGACCCGGTGTTGAACGTGGTGGTCGGAATCGGCACGCGGTCGCCGATCACCAGCTGCGCCTTCTGCCCCTCCGAGATCCGCATCTGGGGCTTGGCGAGAAGCTCCGCGTCGGTGTTGTTCTTGATGAATGAGTACGTGATCGACGGCAGCGTGAACCCGAACGAGCGGATCGAGATGTCCCTGAGCTGATCCCAGGTGAAGCTGCCGTCGGGAATGTCCGAGCCGAAGTTGTTCTTCCCCCCGGGAGCCACGAGCAGGCCCTTTGACTCGTACGCCGACAGGAGCACCCCGAGGTCCTGGGTCTTCGTCGTGTTCAACTGGAGCAGCTCGACGTCGACGACGACCTCCGCGAGCTGCTTGTCGTTTTGCTCCACGATGCGCTCGGCGATGGCGACCTTGTCCGCCGTGTCGCGCAGGGTGATCGAGTTCTCCGCCTTGTTGACCGAAATGCGCGTCGTCTGCAGCAGGGACCGAAGCGAGTTGGCGACCTCGGTGACATCTGCGTTGGACAGGAAGAAGGTCCGGATCACGAGGTCTTCGTACGTCTTGCGGTTCGCGGGATTGTCCGCGGCGATCAGGATGGTGCGTTCGTCGATGACCTTGTAGAAGTGGTTCTCCTGCCGCATCAGGGTCTCGAGCGCCCGCTGAAACTCCATGTTGGTCAGGACGATCGTGACGTTCTCGTCCTTCAGCTGCGGGTCGAAGATCACGTTGATCCCGGCGGCGTCGGCCAGGGCCTTGTAGATCTGCTTCACGGGCTTGGGTTGCGGAAAATTCAGGTTGATGGGGCGGTCGCTCGACGGCTCGAGGATCGGGAGCCGCGCCCGCGACCCGCGCGCCTGTCGCTTCAGGGTCTCGATCTTCGTCTCGCCGGTGCGGTCGGCGATCGCCTTCATCGCCTCGTCCCGGGCCTTTCGCAGCTCGGTTTCGGCGTACTGGTTGGTCGGATCGAGCAGGATCGACTGCTCGAGCTCGACCACAGCCAGCTCCGGCCTCGCGGAGGAGCGGTAGAGCTTCCCCTTCTGGAAGTGAGACTGCGACGCCTTGAGTCGCGCGCGGGCGAGAGCCACGCGGTAGTGCTTTTCGGTCGGGTCGAGTTGCACGGCCCGGGAGTACTTGAGGACCGCCAGGTCCCAGTGCTCGAGGGTTTCCTCTTCCTGCGCGTCGCGGAAGGCGCGGGAGCCGGTGCAGCCAGCGAGAACCGTCAGCATTACGGCGATCCCGAGACTCAGGTGAACTCGTTTTTTCATCGAGATACGAACCTTTCTTGTTCGGGATCCGGGACACGGGATACGGGATACGGGATACGACGTCGGGGCCATCGGCCTCCCCGTGTTCCATGTTCCGTGTTCCGTGTTCCGGTTCATGAAGCGATTCCCAGCCGCCGCGACTCGCTCGGCGAGAAGCCGACGAACCCGACATCGATCGACTCGTAGCCGATCTTCTGAATCTTGAATACCCGGAAGACGACGTCTCCCTGGCGCGCGTTGACGATCTCGGTGCCGTACTGCAGAACGGCGATCGGTTGGTCCGTCGGCCCGAAGATCCCGATCAGGGTGAACACGATCTGAGGGGGCGCGGGCGTCGGAGGAGGAGGAGGCGGGGGCAGAGGTCCGACGAAGCCGGGTTGCCCAGGACCCGGAGGAGGAGGCGGCGCCGGAGTCGGCACGGGAAGCGGTGTGGGCGTCGGCTCGCGGAAATCGAAGAGGTCACGGGTCGTGTCGCCTCCTCCGGCGCGCCGGCGCGGGTCGAGGTCGCGCTCGGTCAAGAACGGAATCTCGTCGGGACCCACGGTCCGCACCCGGGCCCGTCCTCCGCGCGCCGGCGGCGCTTCGCGTCTCACGGCAACGACCTCGGCGGCGGGGGGCGGCACGGCGGGAGTCTTGTCGCGGCTGTTCCACTTCACCACCGCGAAGAGCAGGACGATCGCGAGCACGCCGAAAAGTATCGCCTGCTTGCGGGTGCCGAGCGCCGGGGCCTTCATTCCTCGACCCTTCTTTCGACGCTCTTCACGGTGCGACGGGCGGGCAACGCCGGCGGCGCCGGCGCGATCCTTTCTTCCTCCGCGAAGTAGGTCGCGAGCTCCACGTGCACCAGGACCTCGCCCGGTGTCCCGCTCGAGCGGGAGAGCGAAATGTCCCGGACCACGATCCAGCTCCGGTCCGCTTCGAAGGCCGCGAGCAGGCGTTTGAAACGCGCGTAGTCGCTGCTGAAGCTGAAGCCGATCACCATCTGGGAGAGCGGAAGAGTCTTGAGCACGGACGTTGCGTACGTGATCGTCACGGGCGACACGCCGTTTCGCTGCATCACCGTGTGGATCTCGTCGACGATCGGCGCGAGCGTCGCTCGCCGGGAGCCCACCCGACGGCCGTAGAACTCTTCGATCACCGTCGAAACCTTCGCGAGGCGACTGCGCTGCTCTTCGAGTTTGGCGGCTTCCGCCTCCCGGGCGGTCACGTCCCGTCTCAGCGCGGCCCGCTGCTCCTCGAGCGCCTCGCGACGCGCCGACGTGATCGAGCGGGCGCCGACCAGGAAGCCGACGTTCGCGATCAGGAAGAGCGCGGCGGCCGCCAGGAGTCCGGCCCGCTGGCGCCAGAGGCTCTCGCGGCTCTTCACGGCGTCCCCTCCGGCTGGTAGACCGTCGAGAGGATGAAGGTGTATCCCTCGGGGACCCCCTCCTTGCCCTCCGGGCGGGTCTCGTTCTTCACCTCCACGGTCTTGAAGGCGGGCGACCGGGACAGTGACGCGATCGTCCGAACGACGCTGTCGGGACCGCGGCCCACGAGCGCGATGTCCACCAGGACCTCGCCGCTCACCTGGAACGTCGGCTGAAGGCGGGAGAGCCGCACCTCGGGCGGCAGCGCGCGCTCGAGTCTCGCCAGAAAGCCGGTCCACGAGAACTGCCGCTCCTCCACGAGACGCAGCAACCCGCGGCTCTCGACTGCCAGGTCCGAGAGCTGGTAGGCCGCGAGCGCCTTGCGGGCCTGCTCGGCCGCGCTCAGGGCACGCGCCTGACGCTGTTCGAGCCAGCCGATCTCCTCGCGCGTGTCCGCGACGTCGGCCCGGAACCGGCCATAGAGGCTCGCATTGATCGCGAAGAGGATGGCTCCCATGAGGATCGCGATTCCCGCGACCAGGTAGACCGGGCGATAGTCGCGGAACGGTCGGCGCGCGAAATTCAGGACCATGCCGGCTCAGACCTTTCCGTGGACGGCGGCGAAGGCCGAGAGGAGCTCCGGCCGCGCGCTGACCCGTTCGTCGAATCCGCGGTCCGCGGAAAACAGGGAACCCGAGAGGGGTGTCGGCCGAATCGGCAGGGCGGATGCGCTCACGAGCTCGCGGCCGGGTGCGGCGTCGTGCACGAAGACCGCCGACAGCTCGCCCCCGTGGAGCTTTTCGAAGTAGTAGGAGAGCGAGAGTCGAACCTCCTGGTCCTGGTCCTCGCCCTCTTCGCCCTCCTCCTCGGGGCGCTGGCGGAAGAAGACCGGGCTTCCGTCGCGCGCGATCACGAAGACGAGCGACCCCGGCGAACGGTGCAGAAGACCGTAGTCCCCGCCCGCCAGTGACTTCAAGAGCGGCGAGAGGCCTTCGAAGAGTACGAGGCTCGCCGGCGCCAGCAGGCCGACGCGGACCCCCACGGATTCGAAGGCCTGCTCGATCGACCGGATCATCTCGGTCGGCGCGGCGGCCACCAGCAGTCGAAGCTCGCCGCCCTCCCCCGCCTTCGGCATTTCCTCGAAGACGACGGAAAGGTCCTCGCTGATTCCGGGCAGGAGCTTCTTCAGCTTCCAGAGGACCATGTCCCGGACCGCGTCCTCCGAGTCCGGAAGGGTGTCGAAGTCGATCGGAAGAATGCGCGCCCACGAGTCGGGGAAGACGACGGAAGCGCGCGTGAGCCTGCCGCCGGAGACCTTGCGGGCGACGTCGACCGCCGCCGCGATGGCGTCGCGCGAAAGGAGCGGAGTCCCGGTCGGCCCCGCGCCGACCGTGTTCGCAGGGTACGGGAAGTGGCGCGAGTCGGCGAAGCCGGGGATGGGCTCCCGGCGCACGCTCGCCCAGGTCACACCGTGGGCCAGCAGGCAGAAGACGTGCGCCGGAACGACCGGAGGAAGGAAGGGAATCTTCATCACTCGACGAACGTCACCTTGTTGATTTCCTTCAGCGTCGTCAACCCCTCGAAGACCTTCGCGAGAGCCACGTCGCGCAGGAACGTCATGCCCTCCTCCTTCGCGGCCTTCTTGATCTCGGCGGCCGGGCGGCGCTCGAGGATGAGACCCCGGATGCGGTCGGAGAGGTCGAGGAGCTCCGCGATCGCCATGCGCCCGTGGAACCCGGTGCCGTCGCACTCCAGGCATCCCCGGCCTTCGTAGAACACCTGGCCGCCGAGCACGGCCGGATTCAGGCCCGCTTCCACCAGCGTCTGGGCCGGGATCTCCACCTTCTCGCGGCAGTGGCTGCAGATCTTCCGAACGAGCCGCTGGGCGAGGATGCAGTTGAGCGCCGAGACGAAGTTGTAGAGCTCGACCTTCATGTTCAGGAACCGGCCGAGGACGTCGACGACGTTGTTGGCGTGGACGGTCGTGAACACGAGGTGGCCGGTCAGCGCCGACTGCACCGCGATCTGCGCGGTCTCCTCGTCGCGGATCTCACCGACCATGATCTTGTCCGGGTCGTGCCGGAGGATCGAGCGCAACCCGCGCGCGAACGTGAGCCCCTTCTTCTCGTTGACCGGGATCTGGGTGATCCCGCGAAGCTGGTACTCGACCGGGTCCTCGATCGTCACGATCTTGTCCTCGACCGACTGGATCTCGGAGAGACAGGCGTAGAGGGTCGTCGTCTTTCCGGAGCCGGTCGGCCCCGTGACGAGCACCATGCCGTAAGGCTCGCGGATGAACTTCCGAACTTTTTTCTTTGTTTCAGCGTCGAAACCCAGGATGTCCAGGTTGAGGCTCTTGAACTCGGCGTTGGCCGATTCCTTGTCGAGGATTCGGATGACCGCGTCCTCGCCGTGCACCGTGGGCATGATCGAGACGCGGAAGTCGATCGTGCGGCCCCGGACCCGGAGCTTGAAACGCCCGTCCTGGGGAGTGCGCTTCTCCGCGATGTCGAGCTCCGACATGACCTTGATTCTCGAAATGATCGTGCCGTGGTGCCGCTTGTCGATCGGATCCATAGCCTGGTACAGGACGCCGTCGATGCGGTACTTGATGACGACCACGTTCTCCTGGGTCTCGATGTGCACGTCGGAAGCGCGGCGCTGGATGGCGTTGAAGAGGATGGAGTCGACGAGCTTGATGATCGGCGACGCATCCTGCGTGATCCGGTCGATCGTGAGGGTCTCTTCCCCCTCCTCGTCCTCGCTGACGAGCTGGAGGCGGAAGTCCTCGGTCGCCTCGTCCAGGACCCGCTGCGAGGACTCGCTCTTCTGAAGGATGTCGGTGATCCCGGCCCGGCTTCCGACCTTGATCTTGAGCGGCAGGCCGGTCAGCAGCTCGAGCTCGTCCAACTTCACGACGTCCGTTGGGTCGGCGCAGATGACGGTCATCGCTTTCTCGGTGCGCTTTTCGGGGATGAACGTGTAGCGGAGCATCCACTCGACCGGAATCGATCGGAAGAGGTCGGGATCCACGCGGAACGTCGAGACGTTCACGTACGGGAGCCCCAGGCGTTCGGCGAGGGCGAGCGCGTTCGCTTCTTCCTCTTCCCGGGACGTCAGCCGGACCGCGGCTTCCCCTTCGGCGTACTGCTTTGCCATGTTTTTTCTAGCCCTTGATCTGCGACATGAGCTTGAAGATCGGGAGATAGACGGAGAGAAGGATCGTGATGATGATCCCCCCCATTATCACGAGGATCGCGGGCTCCACGAGCGTGATGACACGCGCCAGCAGAACGTCGATCTCTTCGTCGTAGAAGTCCGAGACCGCCGTCAGCATCTCTTCGAGAGCGCCCGAGGTCTCGCCGACCTTGATCATCTCGATCGTCAGGTTGGTGAAGATCCCGGTCGAGTCGAGCGCCGCCCAGAGCTCGCCCCCCTCCCGGACCTTCGGGACCACATTGCGCACACGCCGGGACACCTGGCGGTTCCCGATCGCGTCGGCCGAATTCTCGAGCGAGGGGACGAGCGGAGTGCCTCCGGCGAGAAGAGTGGCCAGGCTGCGCGTGAACTGCGTGATTGCGAAGCGGAGGAACAGGCCGCCCAGGAAGGGCAGCTTCAGGAGGGCGCCGTCCGCCCAGGAGCGCCCGGCCGGCGTACGCACCCAGCGCCAGAGCAGCCAGCCGGCGAAAAAGATCGCCGGGAAGAGCCACAGGGCGTTGTCGCGCAGAAACCCGGCAATCCCCACCACGATCACCGTCAGCAGGGGCAGGTCCGCGTGGAAATCGGCGAAGAACTCCTTGAACTTGGGTATCACGAAGGTCATGAGGACCGTGATCAGGACCGCGGACAGGGACATCAGGATCGCCGGATACACGAGCGTCGAAACGACCTTGCGCGAGATCGCGATGACCGTCTTCTGGTACTTCAGGTAGCGCCGCAGGACGCTTTCGATCTCGCCCGACTTCTCCCCCGCTTTGAGCGACGTCCAGTAGAGGCGCGGAAATATGTCGCCCTGCTCGGCGAACGCGTCGGAGATCGACGCGCCCGAGTTCACCCGGTCCTTGACGTCGGCGAGCACCGCGCGAAGCGCCGCGCTCTCCTGCCGCTCGAGCAGGATCTCGAACGACCGCACGACCGGCAGTCCCGCCTTGAGGAGGGCGATCATTTCCTGGTTGAAGATGAGAAAGTCGGCCATCTTGACGCGCCGGCGCCGCCCGCTGCGCCCTCCCGGCAGCGCGAGCCCCAGGCGGCGCACCTCGAACACGTGGCCGCCGCGCCGCTCGATCTCGACCCGCGCGGCCTTCGAATCGGGCGCGAGGACGGACTCCTCGCCGACCGTGCCGTCGGGCCAACCCGCCTTGATCGAGAACTGCGGGCTCACGGCTTCTTCTCCACCGTCCGCTGACCGTCGGTTCCCTTCTCGGCGCCGGTCCGGGGGGTCTCCTGAACCAGCAGAACCAGGATCAAGGCGTTCTTCGAGGCCTGATCCTTCGACGCTCCGATGACGAGTGTCTGGTTGAGCGTCACCGCCATGGGCGCCCGGTACAGAGCGACGGGAACCACCCGCCCCTGCGGGTTGCGCCGCAGCCGGGCGAGGGAGAATGGAGAGAGGAGCACCTGGTCACCCGACGCCGCGGAGTCGATCCAGAAGCTGAGGAGATAGGCGTCGCCCTCGGCGCCGAGTTGCGCGGCCACCGGGCCGCCTTCGAGGCCGCGGAGAACCGCGGAGTCGATCAGGCTGTAGTCGTTGAACTGGAAGAGAGACTTCAGACGGGCTCCCAGCCCGCCGATCTCCTTCTCCATCGATCCCGCCTGTACGTCCGCGCGCGCCCGGACGAGCTTCACCGCGAAGGTAAAGCCGCGCGGAGGCGTGTCGAACTCGGCGATCACCTTCGCGATCATCCGGAGGTTTTCCTCCCGGTCGGCGATCGTGATGGCTCTCAGACGGGGGGTCAGCGTGACCGTTCCCGCCGGCGAAAGGTGAGGCCGGATGAGCAGCGCGGCCTCCTCGACCTGCCGGTACCGGAGGATGAAAACGCGGACCGCGGCCTCCTCCGCCGCGTAGAGCGCCGGCGCGAGGAGCGAAAAGGCCATGCCGGCCGCGAAATAGAGGACCCTTTTTCTCACGCGAATTCAAACTCCGGCTCCCCGTGGGGAGCTGTCAGCCATCAGCCTTCAGCTTTGAGAACTGAGAGCTGAGAACTAGATGTCGAGCGAACGGTCCACGATCCACACCACCCGGGGCTCCTCGGTGCCCGCGGCTGGATTCCAGTCGTAGATCGTGGCGTCCGCGGGGAAAGTCGCTGCCGGAGCCGTCCGGGCCGCCGGAGAGAAGCCGGGCGCCGGGGACGCGGCCGACGGTCGAGCCACGATCCGCGGCTCGACGGTGGAACGGGACGACCCGGGCATCATGAGCGTCATCGCGGCGACTGCAGCCGCGGAGGCCATCGCCGCGATGCGGCTCCGGCGCCGTGAGCGCCCGAGAGCGAGCTTGCGCTCGGTCGCCCTGAGAGCCACGCCGGCCCGCACGCCTTCGACGACGCGCCGCACGTCCTCGGGAGAAACGTCCTCCGGGGAGACTCGCGCGAAGAGCAGCGTCGGCTCGACCGCGGCGAGATCGTCCCGGCACGCGCCGCAGACGGCGAGGTGCCCGCGCAGGGCCCGGGCATCGTCCGCCGGGAGCGCGTCGCCGAGATATTCGGGCAGCCGCTCGCGCACCGATCCGCAGGCCGCGCTCACTTCGCCCGCTTCCCGTCGAGAAGTCCGGGACAGACCCGGGCGAGCTCGCGCCGCAGGATCCGCCGCGCGTTGAAGAGGTGATTCCGGACGGTGGACTCCCCGCAGTTCAGCATCTTCGCGATCTCACGGGTTTCGCGGTCCTCCATCTCCTTCAGGACGAAGACGGCCTTCTGCTTGCCGGTCAGTCGCGACGACAGCGTCTGAAAGAGCCGGGCGAGCTCGCTCGCCTCGAGGGCTTCGGTCGTCCTCGATGCGGTGAGCTCCTCCCGGAGCCGCACCAGGTGAAGAGTGGCGCCGTGCGCGCGCTCGCGACTGCGCGAGCTGCGGAGGAAGTCGATCGAGAGGTTCGTAGCGATGCGGTAGAGCCAGGTGTTGAAGGAGTACTGCTCGTCGAAGCGGTCGAGCTGCTCCCACACACGCAGGAAGACGAGCTGGGCCACGTCGCGCGCGTCCTCGCCGTCTCCCACGATCCGGCGGGCCACGGAGACGACCGCTGGTGTCTTGCGGGTCACCAGGGTCTCGAACGCGACCATGTCGCCACCGCGGGCGGCCAAGGCCAGCTCGAGGTCCGTCGATTCGACGGCCTCCTGGCGCTTCTGGTTTTCGCTGTAAACGAGCTCCATGGTCCTTCCTGACGGTCTTATCCCGGCGTTTATACGGAGCGGCAACGCTTCGCGTCGCCCCG
>JBBQKV010000044.1:0-20449 GCA_038327245.1 Acidobacteriota bacterium | reverse complement strand
GTTCCCTTCGGGAGGCCTCATGTACGCGATCCTGCGCTCCGGCGGCAAGCAGTTGAAGGTTTCGGCGGGCGACGTCGTCCGCATCGAGAAATCCTCGTCGAAAAAGGCCGCGAAGGGCGAAGAGCTGACCCTTTCCGACGTCCTGCTCGTCTCCGGCGACGGGGACGTCCGGTCCGCTGCGGACGACCTCTCCAAGGTTTCCGTCAAGGCCACCGTGATCGGGGAGATCCGCACGAAGAAGGTCCTCGTCTTCAAGAAGAAGAAGCGCAAGCAATATCGCCGGACGAAGGGGCACCGCCAGACGATGCTCGAGGTCCGGATCGACTCGATCGAAGGGTAGGCTGCCATGGCACACAAGAAGGGGCAGGGGTCTTCGCGCAACGGCCGCGACTCGAACTCCCAGCGGCTCGGCGTGAAGAGGTTCGGCGGACAGCTCGTCACCGGCGGCTCGATCATCGTGCGTCAGCGGGGAACACGATTCTTCCCGGGCACCAACGTGGGGCGCGGGAAGGACGACACGCTCTACGCGGAGGTGGCAGGGGTCGTGCGGTTCAAGGACCGCGGCCGCGACGGACGGATCATCTCGGTCGAGCCGGTCACGACGTAGCTATCCGCTTTCAGCTATCAGGTATCAGCCCGGAACGTTCTGGCTGACAGCAGATAGCTGACGGCTGACAGCTTCCTCGCTTGTTCATCGATACCGCTGAAATCCACGTCAAGGGCGGCGACGGCGGCAACGGCTGCATCGCCTTCCGGCGGGAGAAGTTCGTCCCGCGGGGCGGGCCCTCCGGCGGCGACGGCGGTCACGGCGGCTCGGTCTGGGCGGTCGCCGACCCTTCGCTGAACACGCTCTACCACCTCCGCCACCAGCGGGAGTTCCGCGCCGAGCGCGGCGAGCATGGCAAGGGCTCGAACCGCCACGGCCGGTCGGGGAGCGACGTCGTCGTGCCGCTCCCGCTCGGCTCGGTCGTCCGCGACGGCGAAACCGCGGAGCCGATCGGCGAGCTCCTGTCGGCGGGAGAGCGGATCGCGCTCGCGAAGGGGGGCAACGGCGGCTGGGGTAACCAGCACTTCGCGACGCCGACCCGGCAGGCGCCGAGGTTCGCGAAGCCCGGGCTCGCGGGGGAGGAGCGGCGCCTCGCGATCGAGCTGAAGCTCCTGGCCGACGTGGCGATCATCGGTTTCCCCAACGCCGGAAAGTCCACGCTCATCTCCGCGATCTCCGCGGCGAAGCCGAAGATCGCGGACTATCCGTTCACGACCCTCGTTCCCAACCTGGGCGTCGTCGCGGGCGACGACTCCCGCACTCTCGTGGTTGCCGACATCCCCGGGCTGATC
Source organism: Acidobacteriota bacterium (assembly GCA_038327245.1). Lineage (GTDB taxonomy): Bacteria > Acidobacteriota > Thermoanaerobaculia > UBA5066 > Gp7-AA6 > Gp7-AA6. Next base: position 19,111 of record JBBQKV010000044.1, on the reverse strand, counting down.
GAGGGCGCGCACCGCGGCGTGGGGCTGGGCATCCGCTTCCTCAAGCACGTCGAGCGCTGCCGCCTCCTCTGCCACCTGGTCGATGCGTCCGGGACCGGCGACGCCGAGAACGACGTGGCCGTCCTGGAGCGCGAGCTCTCGGAGTTCTCGCCCGAGGTCGCGAGCCGGCCGCGGGTCATCGTAGCCACCAAGATGGATGCGGTGTCGGATCCCGCGCGGCCGGATTCGATCGCGCGCGCCGCCGCGAGGCGCGGGTTGCCCTTCTTCGAGATCTCGGCGGTGACCCACCGGGGCCTGGACGAGCTGACGCACCACTTCTTCCAGGCCATGGCTCGCGATGCAGTCGCTGCCGACCACTCCCGGTGATCCGGTAACCTCTTCCCGTGCGGATCGGCATCTTCGGCGGAACGTTCGACCCGGTCCACGACGGTCACGTCATCCCGGTCGCCCGGGCGGCGGACCGTTTCGGCCTGGAGCGCGTCCTCTGGATTCCGGCGCGGCTGTCCCCGCACAAGGGAGCTCCGCCCACGGACGCGCGTCACCGCGTCTCGATGCTCGCGCTGGCTCTTGCGGGCCGTTCCGACTGGACTCTCTCGTTCGACGAGCTCGACCGCGAGCCCCCGTCCTACACCGTCGACACCCTGCGGGCGCTGTCGGCCCCATTTTTGCGAGACGAGCTGTGGTTGCTGATGGGTACGGACGCTCTCGCCAGCTTCGGACGGTGGAAGGATCCGGAGGAGATCGTGCGGCTCGCCCGGGTCGCCGCCTTCCACCGGGAACCGTTCGTGGGCGAGGGTCTCCGGGTTCCTCCGGTCGAGGGTCTCGAAAATCGACTGGAGGTATTCGACGGCGGGTCGTTTAGAATCTCTTCGACGGACCTGAGAGACGAGCTGGGCCGGGGAGGCAGTCCGGCAGGTCGTGTCCCGGAGCCGGTCGCGGAGTACCTTACGAAGCACCGCCTGTATCGCGGGGTCGGGGATTGACGCCGGACTACACCTCTCAGGAAAAAGTCCGGGAAGGTCTGACCGCCGCGCTCGACCGCAAGGCCGCGGCCGTCCTCGTTTTCAACCTCACGGAGCTCACCTCGATGGCGGACTATTTCGTCCTCTCGACGGCCAGCTCCGACCGGCAGGCGCGCGCGATCGCCGACTCCATCGTCGAGAAGATCGGGTCGCCGATCTCGGTCGAGGGTCTCCAGACGGCGACGTGGATTCTCATGGACTACGGCGACGTGGTCTTCCACATCTTCCAGGAAGAGGCGCGCCGCTTCTATTCCCTCGAAAGGCTGTGGGGCGACGCGCAGAATGAGACCGGACGCTTCGCCGCCTCCTCCTGAAGAAACCCGGCGGCCTTCCGCCGCGCGGCGGCCCCTCCTCAAGTCTCTCTTCCGGACGCGCAGCCGCCCTCTCGCCCGCGAGATCACCATGCTGGACCGCGCGCTCGATCTGCCCACGACCGTCCTGATCCAGGGGGAAAGCGGCACCGGCAAGGATCGCCTGGCGCGCGCGCTCCACGACGCGTCGCATCGCCGCGACCGCCCCTTCGTGAGAGTCGAAGCCGCCAACCTCTCGGACGACCTTTTCGAGAGCGAGCTCTTCGGTCACGAGCGCGGGGCGTTCACCGGCGCGGTGTCCGGCAAGCGCGGTCTGCTGGAGGTGGCGGCCGACGGCACCGTCTACCTCGACGAGGTCTCGTCGCTCTCCCTCGGGGGCCAGGCCAAGTTCCTTCGCGTGCTTCAGGAGCGGACTTTCCGGCGCCTCGGGGGAGTCGCGGTGCACCCGTTCCGGGCCCGCCTCGTCGTCTCGTCGCGGCGCGATCTCTCGGTCCTCGTCCGGGAGAAGGTTTTTCGGGACGACTTCTTCTACCGGATCGACGTCGTTTCGGTCGCACTGCCCCGGCTGTCGGACCGGCCCGAGGACATCCTTCCGCTGGCACGCCAGTGCCTGAAGGAGTCGGCGCGCGAGTACGGCCGTCCGGCCCGGCGATTCTCGGAGGACGCCGCCGCGCTGCTCCTGCGTCACCCCTGGCCCGGCAACGTCCGCGAGCTGTTCCACGTCGTCCAGAAAGCCACGCTGACCGCGGAAACCGCGGTCATCTCCGCCTCCGACCTGCCGGCGTCGGGCGCCTTCGGCTCGCCGCAATCGCTGATCGCCGCCGCCGTCGAGAGGCGGTGGACCCTGAAGGAGCTCTCCGAGGCGTACATCGACGAAACGCTCCGGCGCTCGGGGGGCAATCGCTCGCTCGCCGCAAAACGTCTGGGCGTCTCGCGAAAATCTCTCTGGGAGAGGTCGCGCAAGAGAGCCGCCCGACCGCCGCGAGAGACCCCGCGCGATCCCGACCCGAAATAACCCGGGTCGGCAAGGAGTTTGCTCAGTGCCATGCGACGGATCGAGTATCATCGCGGGCTCGAAAAACAGGTCCCCGGGTTTTGTAACGGGGGTCACAGAAGGGAGACCAGGGAATGCCATCGTCGACCGCGCGCGCGCCCAAGAGGAACAAGCGGGAGCTGGAAAAATACCGGCGCGTCCTCGAGGTGAAGAAAGTGGAGCTCTCTGCCGAGCTCGCGAAGGCGCGCAACGCCGAAGAGGAGACCACTGAAGAGTCGACGCAGGACATCGCCGACAAGGCCGTTTCGTCTTACACCCGTGAGTTTCTCTACTCCCTGACCGACGGAGAGCGGACCGTTCTCCTCGAGATCGACGAGGCGTTGAACCGGATCGACGACGGTGCGTACGGGTTCTGCGTGAACTGCGCGGCCGCAATCAGCGAGAAGCGCCTCGTCGCAGTCCCCTGGACCCCCCACTGCGTGGACTGCCAGGAGCTGGCCGAAAAGGGCTTGCTGGAGGGGTAACCGCCCCGACGAGGACCCGCAGGCGCGGCTCTTGCTGATCCTGTCGTCTGTGGACAGGCGAAAGTATCTCCCGGGGCTGGCGTTCGCCGTTTTCGTACTGGCGGCCGCGAGCCTGTACGCGCAGGATTTCCACCTGACCCTGCCGGCCGCCGCTTCCCTGCACGGCCTGCCCCCGACTTTCTTCCACTCCGACGTCTGGATCCTGAACGGCAACGCGCAGAGCGAGACCGAGGTCACCGCGACCTATCGCTGTGCCGCGGCGAGCTGCGGCGATTCCGTTCAGACCTTCACGATCCCGCCGCGGCAGGTGCGCTTCTTCCCGGACATCGTCGCGACACTGTTCCACGCGCCCGAGACCTCCGGCGCGATCGAGCTCGACAGCCGCACGGCCCTGATCGTCACGAGCCGGCTTTCCTCGCTGGAGCCGGCCGAGCCCTCCATCGGAATGTTCGTTCCGGGTCTGAAGCCCGGCGACGCGCACGCGTCACTGGTTCTGACGTCGCTCTCCCATTCCGCCGACGCGGGCTCGGGCTTCCGCACTAACGTCGGCGTCTACAACCCCGAGGACGTCGCGCAACCCGTGGCGTTCCAGTTCTTCGACGCCTCGGGGGCGTTCCTGGGCGAGTTCGTGGACACGGTCGCGGCCCGGACTCCGCACCAGGTCAACGACGGGGACATCTTCCGGCGGCTGAACCGCTCCGGCGACGTCCGCGACTTCTACTGCCTGGTCACCGGCGACGGGGCGCACCCTCTCTTTGCCTACGCCGCGGTGATCGACCGCCGGTCGCAGGACCCGATCTTCGTCCGCGGGGAGGATGCCGCCGGCCTGCGGGTCTCGAAAGTGACCCTTCCGGCGGTGGCCTCTCTCCCGGGCGCGGGCGGGACGTTCTTTCACAGCGACGCGCGGATCTGGAACGCGTCTCCGACCGCCTTCACCACGGTCACCGCACGTTACGTCTGCTTCACCGGGGAGTGCGGCAACGCGGAGCAGTCCTTCCTCCTCGGGCCGCGGCGGATGATGGTCGTAGACGACATCGTGGCCTCGCTCTTCCACGCCCCGGGAACCGGCGGGGCGGTCGAGCTCGTGAGCGCGCAGCCGCTCGTCGTGACCAGCCGGCTGTACACGCCGGACCGCTCGGAGCCCACGCTCGGGATGTTCGTGCCGGCACTCGCGCCCGTGCGCGCCTCGCCGCTTCTGGTCATCAACGGACTCTCGCACCCGGCCTCGACGGCATCCGGGGTCCGGGTGAACGTGGGCGTGTTCAACGAGGCGGACATCCCGCAGGTCATGACGTACCGGATCTTCGACGGGGCCGGCAACAAGCTCGGCGAGGCGTCGCGCTTCTTCGCGGCGCGGGAGATCTTCCAGATCAACGACATTTTCGCGTTCCTGGGAATCTCGGCGCCCGTCGAGAGCGCGTACTGCCTCGTGGAAGCCAGCGAGCTGCTGCCGATCTTCGGGTACGGCGCGGTCATCGACAACCGGTCGCAGGACCCGATCTTCATTCCCGCGGAAGACGATCCGGAGAAGCCTCCGATCATTCAGCTCGGCTCCCCGAAGTAAGCTTCGGCCGGTGCCGAAGACGGAGTTCTCCGAAGAGGCGATTCCCGCGTTCGACGCGGCCCCTTCGGTGGTCGCGATCACCGGAGAGGTCGCCTTCTTCGTGGAGGAGGCGGCGGCGAAGGCGCGGGAACGGCTCGCGTCGGACGACGCCGAAGTGCTCCGGTTCTCGGAAGAGGCGCCGCCCGGCGCTGCCGCGGAGGCGCTCCTCAACCGGTCGCTGTTCTCGTCCCGGAGGCTGGTCGAGGTCGACATCTCCCGGCTCCTCGGCGAGGACTCCCCCGGCGAGCTCGCGGTCGCGGCGGTCGCGGCGTGGTCCCGGAGCTCCCCGGCCGGGAAGCGCGACGCGTTCCGCGGCGTGCGGCGCCTCCTCGTGGCCCTCGACCTTCCGGGGGGCGGCGACCCCGGCGAGAGCGCCTCGGCGATCGCCCGGAAGGTCAAGCGCAAGGACCTGGAGGAGCCTCTCGCGGAGCTGCTCCGGGAGCTGCCCGAGGAGAAGGGCGCGGGAGGCGCGACCCTGATCTCGACGCTGCGCATGCTGCTCGAGCGGAAGAACGACGGTCTCGTCGCGCTGCTCACGGCGGCCTCGCCGCCGAAGGGTTCGGAGCTCCTGGCCGAGGTGGGGCGCCAGGGCCTGCTCCTGGAGGTCCGCATCGGCGAAAAGGAGATCGATGGCGCGCTCGGCCGCCTGGCAATGTCCCGCGCGAAGCAGCAGGACGTCCGGATCGATCCGGAGGCGATCGCCCGCCTGCGCGCTCGCACGGACTCGCAACCCGCGCTCTTCGCCTCCGAGCTCGACAAGCTCCTCGACTGGGCGGGAGAGGGGGGCCAGATCCGCGCGGCGGACGTGGGGGAGCAGGTCGTGGACGAGTCGTCCGAGGACGTCTACGCCTTCTTCGAAGCGCTCGGGCGGCGGGATGCCGGCGAGACTCTCGGACGCCTGGAGCGGCTCTTTTCGGGCCGGGAGATCCGGGCCGGGAAGCGATCGTTCGAGCTCGAGGACGGCTTTCCCCAGATCTTCCTGGGGATGCTGACCGACGAGATCCGGCGGATGCTGCTCGTGCGCTCGCTCCTGGCGGAGCCGGGAGCGCCGCGCATCGACTCGAGCTTCGATCGTTACAAGGATCGCGTGGCGCCGTACTTAGACGAGCCCATTCCGCCCTTCGGGAAGTCGCCCTTCGGCGGTCGGGCGAGCGGCTACCCCTTCTACAAGGCGGCAGCGCGCTCGTCGCGCTTCACCGCGACGGAGCTCGCGCGGGCGCTCTCGCGCGCGGCCGAGGTCGACGTGAAGATGAAGAGCTCGGCGCCGATCCTCGAGACGTTCACCGCCTATGTGGGCGGCGTCATCGCCGGCGTCTGACCGACACCGCTTCCGGGAAACGGATCGGTCAGCGGCTCCGCTGAACCAGGTAGAGGCCCGCCGACCCGAGGCTCAACGCCAGGAGCACGAGCAGCGGGAACGAAAGCGTCGGGATAGCCGGACCCGACGGTCCGCCGCCCGCCGACGTCACGGTCGGAGTCGACCCGGCGAGCGTCACCGTGGGCGTTGGGGTGGCAGACGGACCTGGCGAAGTTGCCGTTGGAGTCGGGGTGGCCGTCGGCGGCGTCGTGGTGGCGGTCGCGGTCGGGGTGGCCGTCGGCGGTGTCGTGGTGGCGGTCGCGGTCGGCGTCACGGTGGCCGTAGCCGTAGCCGTGGCGGTTACGCCTCCGGCCACTCTTGTCAGGCTGACGTCGTTGCCGTCCCCGGCGACGTAGCTGATGCTGTAAAGAGATCCGCCGACCGAAAACGTGGCGCCCTCGGGCAGACCCGCGAAGGTGCCGACAACGGGAAGCGACCCCAGGTTGAGGACGATGTTGAAGGTCTCGCTGATGGCCGCGGCGAATTGTTCGGATACCGTCAGAGTGCTCCCGCCCAGGTCGACCGCGCCGGTTACCGCGACGCGGTCGAAGGACTGGGAAGCCACTAGGTCGACGAGGTAGGACGAGCCCGCGGCGAGCGAAAGGTCCCCCTCGACCGTGATGATCGCTCCCGGATGCACCGTTCCTCCGGGGAGCACCGTCAGGGCGCCCATGTGCCCGGCGTTCGCGCCGCTGATGGTTCCGCCGCTGTTGACGGTCACCGGGCTCTGAATCTGCGACATCTCGATCGAGAGCGTCCCCGCATTGACGATGGTCGCTCCCGTGTACGTGTTCGCGGCGCGGAGTCTCAGGAGTCCCACTCCGGTCTTGGTCAGCCCGAAGCCGCCGCTGATCACCCCGAAGACTTCCAGCCTGTTGAAGGCGGAAGCGATCGTGAAATTTCCGACGGCTCCGAGCGCGATGTCGAAGTTGATGACACTCGATCCCGATACGACGCCGTTGCTGATTCCGCCTGCCCCGAGCGTGATGGAGTTTCCGCCCAGTGTGTATCCGGTTCCGCTCAAATTGAGCGAGTTGAAAGTGGTCAGCGCCGGGAAGTTGTTGTTGTTGGTCAGAGAAAGTGCCGGAACTCCGGAGGGAAAGACGAGGTCGTCCCCGGCGACCGGCACCACGTCCCAGTTGCCGGCGGTCATCCAGTTCGTATCGGCGCCGAGACCGGTCCACGTTCGCGTCGCGGCTTGGAGCGTGGAAGGCAGCGAGAAGAAGAAGAGGAGAAGGAGTGGCCAGTAGAGACGGACCCTGGGCGGGACATGGAGAGAACTCATCCGAACCCCCTGACGAGATTGGGGAATCAGGGTACCACGCGGCCTCGATCCGCCTTCATTAAGATACGCACCGCTTTGCCGGTCGCGATCGATCTCTCGGGCAAGACCGCTCTCGTCACGGGAGCGTCGCGGGGCATCGGCCGCGCCACTGCCGAGATCCTGGCCGCCTCCGGAGCGCGCGTCGCCGTCAACTACCGGCGCGAGGACGGCGCCGCCGAGAGCTTCGTGAAAGAGACGCGCGCGGCCGGCGGCGAAGCGCTCGCCCTCGCCGGAGACGTCGGCAACCCGGAGGAGGCCCGCCAGCTCGTCCGGGACGTCGTCGCGGCGTGGGGAAGGCTCGACTATCTGGTCAACAACGCCGGAATTTGGGAGGAGGACGAGGCCGGCTCCGGCCGCGACCTCGACGTGTGGGACCGGACCTTCGCGGTGAACGTCCGCGGGGCGCACGTCGTCACGGACGCCGCGATTCCTCACCTCGCGCGCGAGCGCGGCGCGATCGTTTTCGTTTCCTCGACCGCGGGACAGCGCGGGGAAGCGCGGCACTCGGCCTATGCCGCGAGCAAGGGGGCGTTGATCTCCTACACGAAGTCGCTCGCGACGGAGCTCGGACCCCGCGGAATCCGCGTCAACTGCGTCGCCCCGGGATGGGTCGAGACCGACCTGACGGCCGCGGCCTTCTCGGACGCGGAGACACGCGCCGGGATCGAACGGACGATCCCGCTGGGCCGGGCCGCGCGGCCCGGAGATGTCGCCGGGACGATCCTGTTCCTCCTCTCGGACCTCGCGCGGCACGTCCACGGCGAGGTTTTGAACGTCAACGGCGGAAGCGTCCTGGTGGGATAGGAGTTCCGATGGAAAAGTTCGACGCGAACGATCGCCGCTTCATCCTGGCGTGCCTCGCCGTCCTGGCGGTCGGCGCGGTCTTGACCGGCCTGCTCTTTCATCGCGCCTTCCCGGAGGCCTCGATCGAGTTCCGCGTGAACCGCTCGGAGGCCCACGCCCGGGGCGAGAAGTTCCTGAAGGACCTGGGCCACAACGTCGCGGGGACCCGCTTCGCCGGCCGCTTCGACGTGGACGACGAGCCCAAGGTCTACCTCGAACGGGAGCTCGGGCTGACGCAGGCGTCCCTCTACTACGGGACCGAAGCCAAGGTCTGGCGCTGGCGGATGCGCTGGTTCCGCTCGGCCGTCAAAGAGGAAGAGAGGGTGGAGATCACCCCGCGCGGAGACCTGGCGGGATACGAGTCGATCCGGAAGGAGGACGCTCCCGGCGCGCACCTGACGAGCGAGGAGGCCCGGGCGGTGTCGCGGAAGTTCCTGGAGAAGCTCGGCCTGCCCGCGGCATCCCTGTCGTCGATCGAGGTCTCGCCGGTCACCCGCCCGAAGCGCACCGACTGGACGTTCGTCGACGAGCGGCCCGGCTTCCGGATGAAAGAGGCGACCGTCCGCTACGCGACGACCGTATCGGGGTCGGAGGTCACGGGGTTCCGCGAGTTCGTCCACGTTCCGGAGTCCTGGTCGCGGGATTACCGGAAGCTCCGCTCGAAGAACGAGACCGCGAGCACGTTCGCGACGTTCGGATTCTTCGTGACGCTCGTCGCGATGCTGGGTGTCCTCGTCGCGAAGATTACCCGGCGGGACGTCCGGTGGAAGCTCGTGGCCGCTTTCGGCGGCATTGCCGCCGTGCTCGCCCTGCTCTCGGCCTTGAACGAGATTCCGCTGACGCTCTTCGAGTACGACACCACGAGCACGCTCTCGAGCTACCTGACGAGCAAGCTCGTGCTCGGAATTCTCGCGGCGATCGCGACCGGCGCCGGGATCGCGGTCGTCATCGCCAGCTCGGAGCCGATCTTCCGCGAGCGCTTTCCGCAGCACCTCTCGCTGTCCGGGATGTTCTCCCGTCGCGGGCTCCGGACGAAGCGCTTCTTTCGCGGGGTCCTGCTCGGCTACGCGCTGACCGCGTTCTTCTTCGCCTACCAGGCGGTCTTCTATGTCGTCGCGGAAAAGCTCGGCGCGTGGGCGCCCGCGGACATTCCGTACAGCGACATGCTGAGCACCGCCTTTCCGTGGGCGACGGTCCTCCTGATCGGGTTCCTGCCGGCCGTGTCCGAGGAGGGGATCAGCCGCATGTTCTCGATCTCCTTCCTGGACAAGCTCGGCGCGGGGCGGTTCGTCGCCGTGGTCCTGCCCGCGCTCATCTGGGGCTTCGGCCACTCGGCGTACCCCAACCAGCCCTTCTACATCCGGGGCGTCGAGGTCGGGATGGCCGGGATCCTCATGGGCATCCTGCTCCTGCGCTACGGCGCTCTTCCGCTGCTGGTATGGCACTTCACGGTCGATGCGACATACACCGCGCTCCTCCTCCTGCGCTCCGGGAACGCCTACTACGTCCTCTCCGGCGCGATCGCCGCCGGAATCCTTCTCCTGCCGCTGACCGCGGCGATCGTCCTCTACTTCCGGAAGGGGGGATTCGCGCCGGAGACCGGGTTGACGAACGCCGACGAAGGTTTCGTCCCGACGCCCCCGGCCGCGCTCCTCGCGCCGGAGGACGTGCCGGCGGTCCGGCCCGTGCACGGTCGGATCCTGGCCCTGGGGGTGGCCGCGGCCGTCGTGCTCGTCAGCTCCTACTTCCTGGACGCGAAGGGGCCGCAATCCCTGGCGGAAGATCGGACCGGCCGGGCCGCGGCCGAGCGGATCGCGGAGCGCTTCCTGCGCGCCAACGGCGTCGATCCCGCGCGCTTCCACAAGGTCTCGTACACGGGCACCGGGTTCGCCGACGACGAGGAGACTCGCTCCGCCAAACCGTGGGACCGGGGGGGCATCCCCGGATTCTCGGAGCCCGCCGCCCGTTACGTCCTTTCGAAGGGAGGAGAGAAGGCGTTCGACCGGCTGGCCCGCGAGAACCTTCCCCTCGCGTACTGGGTCGTGCGGTTCTTCGAACCCGAAAAGAAAGAGGAGTGGAAGGTACTGATCGACGCGGGGCGGGCCCGCGTGGTGGCATTCGCGAACCCGAAGGAAGAGGGGGCGCCGGCTGCGCCGCCGCCGCCCCCCGACATTGCGAGAGCCCGCGCGCTCGCCGCCGCCGGGAAGCTCGGGTTCCCGGCCCGGGAGTACTCGGTCGTGGACGTCGGCACGCAGACCCGCCCGAAACGCATCGACACGACCGTGGTGCTCGAGGCCGCTCACGCGGCCGCCGCCGAAGCGCGGCCCCGGTTGACCGCCGTGTTTCACGGGTCGCGGCTCGCCCTGATTCTTCCGACGATCCGCGTCCCGGAGAGCTTCGTGCGCGAGTACCGGCGCCGCAGCTCCGCGGACTGGCTGCTCCTCGCGGCGAAGGTGGTCTCGATCGGCGGCTTCGTGGGGCTGGCGGTCATCCTGTTCCTGCGGCTCGTCCGGGGCGGAGCGTTCCGCTGGCGCCGCCTCGTCGGCCCGCTCGCGGTCGCGGCGGTCGGCATCGCTCTCGCGCTCGCGAACTCGGCGGCGAACGTCTCCCGGGCGTACTCGACGGATCAACCCTTCGGGCTCTTTCGCCTCGGCGCCAGCGTGTCGTTCGCGATCGCGGGCATCGGGTTCGTGTGCCTCGCCGGATTCGGGTTCATCCTTCTTTCGGGCGCGCGGCCCGGGTGGCGGGCGGCGCTTCGCCGGAGCGGCTCCCTGGGGGACGCGCTGGTCCGGGCGCTCGCCGCGGCCGCCGGAACCGCCGGGCTCGCGCGGTGGACGTCGGTCGCCTCGGCGCGCTTCCCGGCGCTCTTCGATCCAGACCCGTCGCTGCCGCGCGCCCTGGAGCGGGCGCTGCCGGGCTTCGCCGGATTCTGGTCCGCCGCGATCGGCACGTTTTTCCTCGCGGTGATCGCGGCCGTGGCCGCGCTCGCGTGGAAAGAGCCGACGTTCCGCGCTCCCTTCTGGCGCGCGCTCGGGTTCCTCGCGATCCTGCTGGCACTCGCTCCGGGCGGCTCCCGGTCGGCCGCCGAATTCGCGGCGGCGTTTCTCCCCGAGGTCCTGATGGCGGGATGGCTCGCCTTCTGTATCTTCGGGCTCTTGAAGGACCACGCCGCGGCCTGGGTGATGTTCGGCGCGCTGTACTTCGGGGGGATGCGCGCGGCGGAGCTGCTGGCGCAGCCGGCTGCACAGGATCGCGCCGCGGGCTGGTCCGTCGTTGTCCTCGTCGTTCTTGCGGCCGTCGCGCTGCTCGCGGGTCGGCGACCGGGAGAGGCGCCGGCGATGCCCGTTCTCGTCCCGGCGGAACCGGCGCTTCCGCCGCCGCCGGCGGCGCTCGAGGAGCCATGAAGGCGTACGTCCGGGCCGTCGTTCTTCTGACCGCGATCCTGGCCGTTCCGTCGGGCCGCGCAGACGCTGCCGATCCGCTCCTCACCCGGGTCCGCTCGTGGCGCGCCGCCCACGAGGCCGAGATCCTGCGCGAGTTTCGAGAGCTGCTTTCGATCCCGAACCTCGCCTCGGACGAGCCGAACATCCGGCGCAACGCGGACGCGATCGTCGCGCTCTTCGCGCGCCGCTCGATCCCGGCCCGGCTGCTCGAATCCCCGGGCGCGCCGCCCGTCGTGTTCGCCTCTCTCCCGGCCCCGGGAGCGCGCCACACCGTCATCTTCTACGCGCACTACGACGGCCAGCCGGTGGACCCGGCGCGCTGGAGCGGAAAGCCGTGGGGACCCGTCCTGCGCGACGGACCCGTCGAGAGCGGCGGCCGGGACGTCCCCTGGCCGCTCCCGCCCGCTTCCGTCGACCCGAAGTTCTTCCTCTACGCGCGCTCCGCGAGCGACGACAAGGCTCCCATCGTCGGCCTGCTGGCGGCCCTGGACGCGCTCCGCGCCGCGGGCGTGAAGCCGACCGTGAACGTCAAGTTCTTCTTCGAGGGGGAGGAGGAAGCCGGATCTCCGCACCTCGGGCAGATTCTTCGCGATCATGCCGCGCTCCTCGGGGGCGACCTGTGGCTCTTCTGCGACGGGCCCGTGCACCAGAGCGGGCGAAAGCTCGTCTTCTTCGGGAGCCGGGGGATCACCGGCGTCGAGCTGACGGCGTACGGCGCGGTCCGCCGCCTCCACAGCGGGCACTACGGCAACTGGTCGCCGAACCCGGCGCTGGAACTCGCGCGGCTCGTCGCCTCGATGCGCGACGACGAGGGGAACATCCTCATCCCGGGATTCTCGGACGACGTGCGGCCCTCGACCGACGCGGAGCTTCGCGCGGTCGCGGAAGCGCCGAACGTCGACGAGACGCTCCGCCGCGAGCTGCGCCTCGCGCGAACCGAGGGCTCCGGGAAGCGCATCGAGGAGCGGATCCTGCTGCCCGCGCTGAACGTCCGCGGTCTCTCGGCCGGCGACGTCGGGGATCGGGCGACGAACTCCATCCCCACGGAGGCCTCGGCTTCGATCGACTTCCGGCTCGTGCCGGACCAGACTCCCGAGAACGTCCGCGCGAAGGTGGAAGAGCACCTCCGGCGCCAGGGCTGGTTCCTGGTGCGCTCGGCTCCGGACGACGCGACCCGCCTCGCCCATCCGCGGCTGCTTCGGGTCGAGTGGGAGTCGGGCTATCCGTCGTCGCGGATTTCGATGGACCTGCCGGTCTCGCGGGCCGTCGTCAAGGTCCTCTCCGACGCGACCGGCGCTGCCGTGGTCCGGCTCCCGACGCTCGGAGGGAGCATCCCGAACTACCTCTTCGCCGACATCCTGAAGACGCCGGTCGTCGGCGTCCCGATCGCCAACCACGACAACAACCAGCACGCCGCGAACGAGAACCTGAGGATCCAGAACCTGTGGGACGGAATCGAGATGTTCGCGGCGCTGATGACGGGGTTGGGTTCCGGGTGGTGAACGCCTAACTCCCGGTCGAGTGGTACCTCGTCACTCCGCTCTTCCACAGGGAGAGTGCGAGAGACATCGAGAGCACGGCCACGAAGGGCACCGCCCAGAACTCGGGCAGGAACTCGGGCCGCCGCAGGAAACGCGCCGTCGGGTAGAACGACGCGAAGGCGAACGGGATCACGAAGGAGAGCGCCAGGCGCACCCAGACGTCGTAAATGGTCAGGGGGTAGCGCCCGAACTGCATGAGGTTGAAGACCGGCGGGGAGATCCCGATCCGGTCCTCGATCCAGAACGACACGGAGGTCAGCGCCAGGAAGATCGCCACGTAGATGACCCCTCCCGCCGCTGCCCAGACCGTGAAGAGGAGGAAGTCCCCGGGCGTGAGCACGAGGCCCAGGCGGCGCGAAGCCCAGAGGACCGCTACGACCCCGGTGACGATCGACTCGACCGACTCCAGCCGGAAAGACTCGAAGAGAACCTGGAAGACGGACGACACCGGCCGGAGGAGAACGCGGTCGAAGCGCCCCTCGATCAGGTAGCGGTCGGCGAACATCCAGAGGTTCCAGGAGAACACGTTGAAGATCCCGAACGGGATCAGGGAAAACCCGTAGAGGAAGACCATCTCCTCGAACTTCCAGCCCCGGACCGTGACCCCCCGCGAGAACACGATCAGCAGGAAACCGAACGACGCCGCGGTGCCGAGGAACGACGCCAGCACCGCCGAAAAGAAGTCGGCGCGGTACTCCAGGCGCGCCTTCGCATACTGGGAAAAGTACATGCCGAAGAGCCGGGCATGCCGGCGCAGACCCGCGAACCGGCCCTTCGGACCCGCGATGGCCGAGGCTCCCATCAACCGCCCTGGATGGTGATCCGGTGTGTTGAGCGGCGCCAGACGACCCTCCCCAGGAAGAGGAGGACCACGGTCCAGGCAGCCTGCAGGAACAGGAGACGCGCGGCCTCGCCGCCCGCGGCCTTCCCGAGGTAGATCGCCGCGGGCGTGTAGTTGATGTGCGGGAACGGCGTCGCGAAGAGAATCGAGCGGAAAGGCTGCGGGAAGAGAGTCGGCGGAATCAGAAGCCCCGAGAGCAACTCGAGCACGAGGTACTTCGCGCGGAGTATTCCCAGGATCGACTTGGTCCGGATCGCGATCAACCCGACCAGGAAGTTGAGCGCCGCGACGAGAAAGAACGTGAGGAACGCGGAGACCAGGAAGAGCGCGCCCGCGGCAAAAGAAACCGGCGGCTGCACCGGGAAGAGGAGAACGATCACGACGCCGATCGGCACCGTGAAGAGCGCGGCGCGAAAGGCCGACTGCCCCGCGGCGTCGAAGATCATGACGCTCTGGAAGTCGACCGGGCGGATCAGGTTCATCGCGAGCCGTCCCTCCTGGACCTGGCCCGCGATGTCGCGATCGATCTCGTTGAAGTAGAAGGACCGGATCGTCCAGCCCACCGCGACGTAGGTGATCATCTGCGGCAGCGTCAAGCCCACGACGGTCTGGGAGTGACGGAACACCGCGCGCCAGATGAAATAGTAGACGGCGACGTTGAACAGGTAGGTCAGCACGCCCACGTAGTAGCGTGCCCGATAGGCCAGCATGTTCAGGAAGCCGATCCGGACGAACGAGAGGGCGGGGCGGATCGCGATCGCCGTCACGGGGCCAGTTCTCCGGGCAGGATCTCGCGCACCAACTCGAGGAGAACGTAGCGCTCCGGCGGAACACGGCCGAACGCGAAGGGCAATGGCCCCCACGCGTCCAGGTAAAAACCCGCGCCGAGGCGGGGAGTCAACGTCGACAGGAACGGGAGGACGGGAAAGTCCATGGCCGCGCGATAGACGACGGCGTCCGCCGGGAGTGCGACGACGTTTACGTTGTTGAGCGGAATCGCGACGAGATCACCGCGGGCGAGCCGCGAGCGCCGCCAGTCGAGTGCGTGCGCGCCGAGCGCCTCCATGGAGTGCTGAAAGCCCCAGTGCCCCTCGAACCAGAACTTCCCGCCGGCACGGCCCGCGGACGCCAGGCGCGCGGACGCGGTTCGAGCCGCGTCCGCGAGGCGCCAGTCGGCCCACGCCACGCAGAGCGCGAGGGCGGCTGCCGCCCCGAGCGCCGTGACCACGCGCCGGGCGGGGAAGGGTCCGGAGCGTCGCTCCAGCCGGCGGGCGATCAGGATCCCGACGGCCGGGGCGGCCGGCAGGATCGACCGCGCGTTGACGGTCCAGTTGAAGAGCACCGCGAAGAGCAGCGTGCCGCCCACCCAGAGAGCGAGGAGAATCGCATCCGCATCACGGCGCGGCCACACGTCCGCTGCCGCAAGCGCCACCACGCCCGCCCCCGCCACCGCAAAGACCGCAAACTGGACGAGCGCGCCTGCTCCAATCGTCCAGAGCTCCCGGGCCGGAGCTGACCCGCGGGCCGCGAAAGTCAGGAGAGCTCCGGAGGCGGCCGCGAGGGCGAGGGTCCGCGCCGACCAGAGCCCGGGCCCGAAGAAGATGACCGACGCCAGGCAGCCCCCCGCGAACGAAAGCCCCGTCACGAGCTTGGCGGAGAGAAGCGGCCCGCTGCGGAAGCGGATGAGGCTCGAGTAGGTGGCGGCGTCGGACAGGAGTCCGCGGCCGTAGAGGTTCCGGGTCCAGATCTGGTAGCCGGCGAGGACCACGATCGGGAGGAGAAGGGAGGCGGTCCACCAGCCCGCCTTGCGGGTGCGGGCGAGTCCGTCCACGAAGAGGAGCGGCACGAGCGCCAGGCCGAAGTACTTGGTCAGGGCGGCGAGAGCGATCAGGACGGCCGACAGCACCAGGAGCGAGGGGCGGCGGCTCTCGAGCCCCCGGATCCACAGCTCGACCGCCCACACCCAGAATGCGACGAGAAGGACGTCGCACATGACGTTCGTGCTCGAGACCAGGAACGCGGGAGTGGCGACGGCCGCGAGCGTCGCGATCACGGGGTGCGAGCACAACCGTCGAGCGAGAGCGAGGGTCCCGAGCGCGGCGGCGACCGCCGGGAGAAGGAACGCGAGATGCAGGGCGATCTCGCTCCATCCCGCGACGCCCGCGGCGAGCGCGAGGAAGAAGGACCCGAGGGGCGGATTCTTCGTGACCTCCCACATGGGCTGTTCCGTGCCGTACCAGTTGACGCGGAAGCCATAGAAGTCGAGCGGGTTCGACTGGATCTGCCGCGCGGCCTTCAGGAACAGGGGATCGTCGACGTGGAACGCCTTCCCCACGAATGGCAGCAGCAGGATCACCGTGACACCGGCCACGAGGAAGGCATCGCGGCGCGCCCTCCTTTCGCCGGTCGCCGGCGACGTCACGCGATCCCCTCGCGGTAGATCCGCTTCACGACCTCTTCGATCTGCGGCTCCTGGATCGAGAGGTCGGCGACGTCGAACCGGTTGACGATCTCCTTGACCGCCGACGCCGCGGAGAGCGTTCGGCGGTCCACCTCGACCGAGTACCGGTGCGATCCGATCTCCCGCGCGCTCAGTCCGTTGAAGGTGAGCTCGGCCGGGTCCGGGGCCCGCTTGACGTCGAACACGACGGACGTGACCGGAAGGATCCGGTCGCGCAGCGACGCGAGCGGGCCGTCGAAGAGGAGCCGTCCATGGTCGATCACGATGACACGGCGGCAGAGCGTCTCGATGTCGGAGAGGTCGTGGGTCGTCAGGAGGACCGTCGTGCCTTCGACGCGGTTGATCTCCTGGAGGAACTCGCGGACGTTAGCCTTCGCGACGATGTCGAGGCCGATCGTGGGCTCGTCTAAGAAGAGCAGGGGCGGCCGGTGGAGGAGCGAGGCCGCGAGGTCGCACCGCATCCGCTCTCCGAGCGAGAGCTTGCGCACCGGCTGGTGCAGGTACGCGTTCAAACCCAGGACCTGGTCGAAGAGCGCCATGCGCTCCCGATAGTCCGAGTCGGAGACCCCGTAGATTTCCTTCAGGAGCTTGAACGATTCCACGACCGCGATGTCCCACCACAGCTGGGTCCTCTGGCCGAAGACCACGCCGATCGTCGCGACGTATCGGGTCCGGTCCCGATAGGGCACGAACCCGTTGCAGACGACGTCTCCCGAGGTGGGGGTCAGGATGCCGGTCAGCATCTTGATGGTCGTAGATTTGCCGGCGCCGTTTGCGCCGATGTAGCCCACCATCTCGCCGGGGTCCACCGAGAACGTGACGTCGGCGACGGCGGCGACCTCCGTCGTGACGCGGTGGACGAGGGACTTGAGAGCCGCGGCGAGACCTTCGTGCCTCCGATAGGTCCGGAATACTTTCGTCAGGCCGGCGACGCGGACGACCGGCTCGCTCACTCCCGGTTCCGCCCCTCGATCTCCAGGGCCTGCGCGTAGATCTCCCGGGCCTTGCGGCCGAACCGCCGGGCGATGTCGCGCGAGAGGTCCCGCTTGCTCCGCCCGCCCTCCAGTGCCCGGCGGACCTCCGCCTCGATCGTCTGCGGGGACACCTGCGCCGTCGCGCCGCCCCGGTTTCCCTCGACGACGATCGTCAGCTCGCCGCGAACCGCGCCGCGGCGGCCGAAGGTCTCCGCCAGATCGGGCAGAGAGCCGCGCACCGTCTCCTCGTGCAGCTTCGTCAGCTCGCGGGAGACGCTCGCCCGACGGGACCCGAGAATCGCGGCGGCATCCGCCAGCGACGCAAGAAGGCGGTGCGGCGCCTCGAACCAGACCAGGGTCTCCTCTCGGTCTCGAAGCCGCTCGAGGGCTTTCCGGCGCTCGCCCGGGCGGGACGGGAGAAACCCCGCGAAGAGGTGCGGGACGCCCGGCAACCCGGAGACCGCGAGAGCGGCGGCCGGAGCGGACGGGCCCGGCACGACCTCGACCGGGAACCCGGCCGAAGCCGCGGCCTCGACGAGGCGTTCGCCGGGGTCGGATACCGAAGGCATTCCCGCGTCGGTCACGATGGCGACGGTCTCGCCGCGCGACAGCCTCTCGAGGAGCTCCGGGACGCGCGATCCCTCCCGCGGCGCGGGACAGGAAATGCGCGGAGTCCCGGGAGACGCGAGCTTCGCCGTGACGCGCGTGTCCTCGCAGAAGAGCGCGTCGGCCTCCGAGAGAATCCGGGCGGCGCGCGGCGAGAGGTCCTCGAGGTTCCCGATCGGTGTGCCAACCACGAAGAGCCGGCCCCTCCTGCCGCGCGATTCCTCCGGCGGCTTCTGCGACGAACGCACGGCCGGCAAAATAGCACGCGGTTTCCGGCGCCGGTTATCCTAGGCCCGTGAAACGATTTCTCGCGGCCGCGGCGCTCGCGGCGGCGCTCGCGCTGACTGCCGAAATCCTCGACCGGATCGCCGCGACCGTCAACGACGTCGCGATTCCGGAGAGCGAAGTCCGACGGGCGATGGTCGTCTCGGCGCTCCAGCCGGAAGCGGGGGAGTCGCGGGAGGTATTCCGGGCGCGGGTCCTGGATGCGCTGATCGACCAGCACCTGGAGTACGAGGACGCCCAGCGTTTCGGCTCGGCCCCGCCCGACGCCGCCGAGATCGAAGCGGCCATGAAGAAGCTCGAGAGCCGGCTTCGCGCGGAGGCGAAGGATCCGGCGGCCGAATTCGCGCGAGCCGGCCTCACCCGCGAAGAGGTGCGCGCCTCGCTCGAGCGGCAGCTCCTGATCCAGCGGTATCTGAAAGAGCGGTTCTACCCGGTCGCGCTCGCCGACGAGGAACGGGCGCGCGAAGAGTACGAAAAGTTCTACGTCCCAGAGCGGCGCGCCGCGGGACTGGCGGTGCCGCCGTTCGAGTCGGTTCTCGAAGACGTTCGCCGGCGGGCGCAGGAGCGCTCGTTTGGCGACGAGACCGAGAAGTGGCGGCGCGACCTGCGCCAGAAGGCGCGCGTCGGCATCTACCGGATCCCGGTGCCGCTCGGGACCGATCGCCGGAAGGTTCTCCTGACGTCGACCTCGAAGACGACGCCGACTCCGGCCCCCGCCGTCACGCCGACGCCCTAGAGAGAACGGCCGTCAGGCCCGGGCCAGCTCGTCCTCGAGCATTCCCCGGAGTTGCTCGCGGAGCTCCGGGCTGTCCTCGTGGCCGTGGCTCGCAACCGCGTGCTGTCTCGCGACCTCCAGGACCTCGTCCTCGGTTCCCGAGATCGTGACCGTGCAGTTGGAGTCGCTCTTGAACTTCCGGCAGTCGGCGACTTTTCGATTCTGGGCCATGGAGACCTCCTTGATCGGGAGCGAAATTCTATCGCT
>JBBQKV010000043.1:0-20541 GCA_038327245.1 Acidobacteriota bacterium | reverse complement strand
TCCTTCAGGAACAGGCCCTTGCCGCCAATCGCCGCCAGCGAGCGATCCAGCACTTCGTCGCCGCGGGTGGTCATCGGTACCAGCTCGACCGTGAGCCCCGGATGCGCAGCGCGCAATTGCATGGCGACGAATTCGCTCTGCCACAGAGCGAGCGGACTTTTGCGGGTGGCGATGCGCAGGGTGGTCATGGCGCCATTATCTTTCCTTCGCCCCGCACAGTGGGGAGAAGGTGCCCGAAGGGTGGATGAGGGGCGCTTTTGACATTCGCTGCCGCGGCGCTTATCGCTTCGAGGCCACTCGCAACAGCGGCACCGCTCACCCTGCTTCGCTACGCGAAGCGGTGCCTCTCCCTGCTGCGCGGGGCGAGGGGTTACAAATGCTTCACCACGTCACGCAAAGTCGACACGCAGCGGCGGCTGACTTCCAGTGGCTGCTTGCCATGGCGCAACACGGCCTGTACGTGGCCGTCGGGGGCGCGCTTGAGTTCGACGATTTCGTGTCGCGCCACCAGGCAGTTGCGGTGGATGCGGACGAAGCGTTCGCCAAACTCGTCCTCCAGCGACTTCAGCGATTCCTCGATCAGGTCCTCGCCGCGCGCGTGGTGGACAACGACGTATTTCTCTTCAGCCTGCAGGTAGTGCACATCCTCGACCGGAATCAGGCGCAGGCTGCCACGCATGCGCGCACACAGGTGGGTGCGGCGCTGCCCGGGCCGGGTCGAGACCGCCTGCTCGCGGCCGGCGGCGAAGGTGCGGACGCGATCCAGCGCCGCGGCCAGGCGCTCCGGGCGCACCGGTTTGACCAGGTAGTCGATCGCGGCGGCGTCGAACGCCGATAGCGCATGCGCATCGAACGCCGTGCAGAACACGACCGCGGGCCGCGGTTCGAACGCGGCGAGATGGCGGGCGGTTTCGAGGCCGTCGATGCCGGGCATGACGATATCGAGCAGCACCAGATCCGGCAATTGCTCGGCGCAAGCGTGCAGTGCGGCATGCCCGTCGCCGGCTTCAGCGACCACGCAGATGCCCGGCTGTTCGGCCAGCAACTCGCGCAGGCGCGTGCGCGCCAGTGGTTCGTCGTCGACGATGACCACTCTCATGGTGCTACGACCCTCATGGGTGGCGACGTTCATGTCACGGAGGTCTTCATCGTGCAAGCGCCTCCCGGGCGATCGGCACAGTGAGTTCGCAACGATAGTAGTCGTCCTGCCACTCGGCCGTCATGCGCGTACGCGGGCCGAAGGCATAGGCGAGGCGATGGCCGACGCTGCGTTGCGCGTGGCGGGTGCCGGTGGGGCGCCAGCACGACCACCAGCTTGGCGACGCCGAACATCGCCAGCCGTGGCAGACGACACAGGTCCAGCCACGGTTCCCCGGCGTGCGCGCGCTCCATCGATCAGCCCGTTGCGAACCGTTGCGACAGCCAGTCGCCAAGGTCGCGAATCTCCTCGGCACAGACCGAATGCGGCATCGGGTAGCGATGCCACTGGACGGCGAATCCCAGTTGCCGCAGCAGCACCGCGCTGTGTTCGCCGGCGGCATACGGCACCACCGGATCCTGGGTGCCGTGGGCCATGAACAGCGGTTGCGCTGTCGCCTGCGGGGCGAGTAATTGCGCGGCGCGATCGTGCATCGGCAGGTAACTCGACAACGCCACCAGTCCGGCCAGCGGTTCGCTGCGACGCAGACCCGCGGCCAGCGTGATCGCGCCGCCTTGCGAGAAGCCGGCGAGGATCAACCGGTTTGCAGGCACACCGCGGGCAGCTTCGCGTGCGATCAATGCGTCGACCTGTGCGATCGACTCCTCGACACCGGGTTCGTCGGCACGATTGGTCAGGCTTCCATCGGCAAAAGCCGCATCGCGGATGTCATACCAGGCACGCATGCGCATGCCGCCATTGATCGTCACCGCGCGCTGTGGGGCATGCGGGAATACGAAGCGGATCGCCGGCCAGTCGCGCCGCACCAGTTCCGGCACCATCGGCACGAAATCGTGGCCATCGGCGCCCAGTCCGTGTAGCCACAGGACGGTCCAGCGGGGATCGGGCCCGGTCTCGCGTTCGACGGTTTCAAGCAGAGCGGCAGTGTCCATCGCCGCATTGTCGCTGCGTCGGCGTGCCCGGCGTCAACTCTCCGGCGTTCCGGTGCCCCGATGCGGCGCTTCCGTGCCGATACGAAACCGGCACACATGGCCGCCACGGACGATGCACTCCATGTGGTGGATGCGGCGTCCGCTGACCGCTTCCAGGTAGGCGAGGTCGAACTTGCACACCTGCGGATGCTGTTTCGCCAAGGCATGAAACACGCAGTTGAAGGCTTCCACTTGCCATTCCTCGCCATGCCGCGCGGGCACCGCTTCGTAGCCGAGTCCATCCAGCCGCTGCGCCAGTGCGCGCGCCATGCCGTCGGCGCCGTCGCCCGGTTGCAACGCCGGTTGCGTGGCGGCGACGGTGGCGCCGAGATCCTGCAGCAACGTGCCAATTTCGGCCTCATCCAGACGCGTGTGCAGCTGCCCCAGCAGCGCGCCGGCGATCGCGCCGTAGTTGCGCGGGAACAGCTCGCGCCCTGCCGCCGTCAGCGCGAATCGCGCCTGGGGACGGCCGCCAGTCGCTTGTGACTGCACGCGCTCGACGTAGCCGTGTCCGAGCAGCGCCGTCAGGTGCTGACGCACTGCGTTATGGCTGATCTGCAGGCGCTCGCACAGGCTTTCGACCGCACATCCATCTGCGGCCAGCAGCAGCTGTCGCAACAGCCGCTGCTGGGTATCGCCGAAACGGGCGAGGCCTTCGGCCATGCTCAGGCCGCCTTGTCCGGAAACTGCCTGGCGATGGCGGATGCGAGCGCGTCGGCGATCATGTCCATGTGCTGCTGCATCGCGGCCCAGCTGGTGGCTTCACCCTGGGTGTCGCCGGCCATGATCTGCTGGATCTGCTGCCCGTGATGGGCGACGTGGGCGAGCATCAGTCCGCGCACGGTGTCCTCGGGGAGGTTCGGGTTGGCGCCGGCGAGGAACTTCGCGATGTCGCCAGCATTTGTGGTGGCGTCATTCATTGCCTTGTCGGCGGCGGCGTTGTCGTTCTTCGCGCGCGCATCGGTCAGCGCCTTGACCGCGCCCCAATGGCCGCCCAGCAATTCCATCATCCGGTCGCCGCCGGCCTTGCCGTAGAAACCGGCAACCGCGCCGCTGAGCTGCTTGGCATTGGCGACCACCGCTTCGGCGGCCTTCTTCGCGTCGGCATCCTTGTGCGCGTGTACGGCCAGCGCGTAGTCGCGGACATGGGTGATATGGCCGTGCCACAGATCACGCATCGCGGCTTGCAGTTTCGGTGCGGCGACCGTGTCGCTGGCGGGAGCGGCGGGGGCGGGTTCGGCCGGTATCGGTGCTGGCGCGCGCTCGGCAGGCAGCGGCTGCACGTCGGCGTTGGTGGCAGGTTCGTTGCGGTTGCACGCCGCTGTTGCGAGCAACAAGGCGAGGCTGAGGATTTTGAGCGAAGGGTTCATGGCGGGCTCCTGCATGGCGTCGCGGATGCGACCAGACCATCGTCCCCGCCACCAACGCTACGCGCAACATGAATATGTGTAAAGCAGTTAGTGGGCCCACCAGGACTGCGCCGACAGAACACACGCTTGCGAAACAGTTAAGCCGCGCCGCCGCGCGCCGTTCACGCCGGTTGCCTGTCCTTGAGGGACTGCTTGGTGGGCCCACCAGGACTCGAACCTGGAACCAAAGGATTATGAGTCCTCTGCTCTAACCATTGAGCTATAGGCCCGCACAGGAATTGTAGCCGCCGAAACGAACGAGCCCGCGGTGGGCGGGCTCGTTGCATGGCGCGTTGGCGATGGCTTATTCGAGATCGAGGAAGCTGCGCAGCTGCTCCGAGCGGCTCGGATGCCGCAGCTTGCGCAGCGCCTTGGCTTCGATCTGGCGGATGCGCTCGCGGGTGACGTCGAACTGCTTGCCGACTTCCTCCAGCGTGTGATCGGTGTTCATGTCGATGCCGAAGCGCATCCGCAGCACCTTGGCTTCGCGCGGGGTCAGGCCGGCGAGTACGTCACGCACGGTCTCGGACAGGTTGATGTTGGTGGTGTTCTCGATCGGGGACTCGACGTTGGTGTCCTCGATGAAATCACCCAGGTGCGAATCCTCGTCGTCGCCGATCGGGGTCTCCATCGAGATCGGTTCCTGCGCGATTTTCATGATCTTCCGGACCTTGGAGACCGGCATGTCCATCCTCTTGGCGATCTCTTCCGCGTTCGGCTCGTGGCCGAGCTCCTGGACGAGAGACCGGGAGGTCCGCGTCAGCTTGTAGATCGTCTCGATCATGTGGACCGGGATCCGGATCGTCCGCGCCTGGTCGGCGATCGCCCGCGTGATCGCCTGGCGGATCCACCACGTCGCGTACGTCGAGAACTTGTACCCGCGGCGGTGCTCGAACTTCTCGACCGCCTTCATGAGACCGATGTTCCCCTCCTGGATGAGGTCGAGGAACTGGAGCCCGCGATTCGTGTACTTCTTGGCGATGGAAACGACGAGACGCAGGTTGGCGACGATCAGCTCGTGCTTCGCCTGGTCGGCCTCGTCCTCCCCCTCGCGAACCATCCGCTGCGTCTTCTTGACGTCCTCGTGCGAAACGCCGAACTTCTGCTCGAGCTCGCGAAGCCCCTTGCGGTACTTCGCGATCCGGCGCTTGTAGAAGTCGATCCGGGTGGCGTTCTTTTCCCGCTTCAGGGTGTTGGTGTCCTGCCGGATCGTGGATTCCGGAACGTTCAGCTGGCGGTCGATGTCCTTCAAGATCCCGATCGCCCGGTTGAGAACGGCCGGCGTGAAGTCGGCGGCGCGGATCAGCTTCGCCATGTCGGCGATGCGCTTGTCGATGGAAGCTTCGATGCGCGCGAGAGCCTTCGTGCCCTTCTTGATGGTGCGCGCCTTGAACTTCATCCGCTTGATGTCTTTGTCGAGGCCGCCGATCTTCTTGAAGCTCCCGAGCACCGACTCGATCCGCTGCGAGGCGCGGTCGTCGAGGTCCTCGGCGTCCTCCGGGATGTTCACGAGCTCGTTGACCATGCGCGAGTCGCGGCCCGCGTTCTCGAGGAGCTTCAGGATCTCTTCCAGAACGATGGGGTTGTTCGCGAGCGCCTGGTAGATCTTCGCCTCGCCCTGCTCGATGCGCTTGGCGATGCGAACCTCTCCCTCGCGGTCCAGGAGCTTGACCGTCCCCATCTCGCGCAGGTACATGCGCACGGGGTCGTTCGTTTTCTCGACCGCCTCGCGGGCCTCTTCCGCGGTCTCGGCGTCTAAGGCCGCCCGCTTTCTCGCCGCGCGGTCCGGGTCCGTGACGACCTCGATCCCCATGTCGAAGAAGCGCTCGTAGACCTGCTCGAGGTCCCGGGGGCTACCGACCAGTTCGTCGGAGCAGATGGTCTGGATCTCCTCGTAGAGGAGGTAGCCCTTCTCCTTTCCGGCTCGGAAGAGGAGCTGGCACTCCGGGTACTTTTCGTCGATCACCAAGTTCTTTTCCTTTCGCCCGGGCCCTACCGCCCGAGCTCCACGATTCGCTTCCCGATCTTCTGTTTTCGCTCGAGCAGGCGGGACACCTCTTCGCCCTGGTCCGCCGCTTCCGCGCGCCGGATCGCTTCCTGAACTGTCGCCTGCTCCCTTTCTAAATATTTCTTTTCGAGCCTCCGGAGCAGCCGGAGGACCTCCTCACGGGTTGGTTCTGGACTTTCTTCGAGTGCCAGTCGGGAAACCAGAGAAATCTCGCCGGATTCCCCAAGTTCGCCCAGATACCGGTGAAAATCAACCGCCCCCGATCCGCCCCCGCTTTTTTCAAACGTCTCGATCAAGGCCTTTACGCCCGGGTGCGTCAGGTGCTCCATGCGTAACTCACCTTTTATCAAGGAGATGTGCTCGCCACCCCGGAGGAGCAACTGGAGCAGACGCCTTTCTGCCGCCGGGATCTCCCCTCCCGATAACACCGAACCATTTCCGAGCGTTCCCGGGCCTCCCGGCTGGACTGCGGCGGCCGCCGGCACCCTTCGCCCCGGCGCCGAAACGTCCGGCCGCGCCCTCTCATCCCCCCGGTTGGCCGGGTTGGCCGACCAGAGGACCTCCACGGGTACCCCGACCTCCCGGGAGACGCGGCGGTACTCCTCGTAGCGGAGGATCCGGTCGGGAATTACCGAGAGGGTTTCCAGGATTGCGCGAATTCTATCCTTCTTGTCTTCGGCCGAGATACGCGCCTCGCCCGGGTTCAGTTCCTCCAGAAGCCACGGGAGGTAGCGGGGCGCTTCGGAGATTCGCGCGGCGAGCGCCTCGGGGCCCTCTCGCCGCCGCACGTCGTCGGGATCCTCCCCGGCGGGCAGGCGCGCGACCGCCACCTCGAGTCCCTGGGCAAGCAGGTGCGAAAGCGCGGCGCGGGCGGCGTGGTGGCCCGCGGGGTCGCCGTCGTAGCAGACGACGACTCTCGGCGCGAGCTTCTTCAGCCTGGCTGCCTGCTCCGGGGTGAGCGCGGTGCCCATCGAGGCGACCGTCTCCTCGACTCCCGCGAGATAGAGAGCGAGGTGGTCGAAGCAGCCTTCGGCCAGGACGGTCCTCTCGCTCCGGCGAATCGCCTCGCGCGCGTCGGTCAGCGCGTAGAGGAGCCTCTTCTTCAGGAAGACCGGCGACTCCGGGGAGTTCAGGTACTTCGGCTCGTCTTCGGCAGAGAGGGCGCGTCCGCTGAACCCGACGGGCCGGCCGCGTTCGTCGCGGATCGTGAAGACGAGCCGGTTCCGGAAGCGGTCGTACGATCCGTTCCCCTCGGACCGGCGTTGGAGCAGGCCCGCCTCGACGAGGAGAGCTTCGGGCCACGCGCCTCCGAGGCCCTTCGCGAGCGTTTCCCACCCGGCCGGCGCGTAGCCGACGCCGAGCGCCCGGGCGACCGACTCGGGAACTTTCCGCTCCTCGAGGTACGCGGCCGCGGGGTTCCCCGGCTTCGCGAGCTCGGCCGCGTAGAACCGCTGCGCCGCGGCGACCGCGCCGAGCATCTTCTCGCGCTGCTCGTCCCGCGGACCGCGCGCCGCGCGCCGGGGGATGGCGACGCCGAACCGCGCCGCGAGCGCCTCGACCGCCTCCGGAAAATCGAGCCGGTCGATCTGGCGGAGGAAGTGGATCACGTCGCCGCCGGTGCCACAGCCGAAGCAGTGGTAGAGGCCCTTGTCGCGGTCGACCGTGAAGGACGGGGTCCGCTCGTTGTGGAACGGACAGAGTCCCTTCCACGAGCGCCCCGCCTTCTTGAGGCGCGTGTGTTCGCTGATGACTTCGACGATGTCCGTCGCCGCGCGGAGCTCCGCGAGGACACTGTCGTTGATGTCCAGATCAGACATGCTGCCTACGCCAGCTCCACAATGGTCGCCCCATTCCCACCTTCACGCGAATCCCCCGCTCGGAGCCGGGCCACCGACGGATGCTTTCTCAGATGATCTCTCAGTCCGTCTCGCAGTCGCCCGGTTCCGTGCCCGTGGACGACCCGGAACTGGACGGCCCCCGAGAGGAGCGCGTTGTCGAGCGCCTTCTCGACGTCGCCGATCGCCTCCTCCAGCCGGCGTCCGATGACGTTGACCTCGGGGGTCGATCCCCCGGTGTCGGCCTCGCTGCCCTTTCCGACGGCGCGCGGCGAGGTTCGAGACGAAACGGCGGGAGCCGCGCCCTCGATCTTTTCGAGCCCGGTTCTCGGAACCTGCATCCGCTTGCCGCCGGCCTCGAGCCAGGCGAACTCTCCTTCGAGCGAAGCCACGCGGCCGTCCACCTTCGATCCCCGCATCCGGGCGCGGTCGCCGACGGAGAGCTCCAGCGACCGCCGTTCCCGCTCTTCGCGCGCCTCCGCGACGGTCCCGGCCGCGGCTTCGTCCTCGGCCGTCGAGAGGATCGCGGCCGCGGAGACCGTGGCGCGCCGCCCGACGTCCTCCCGGATCGCGGTGAGCTCGGCTTCGACGCGCCGCGCGAGATCCTTCCGGGCGCGCTCGAAACCGGCGAGACCGGTCTCCAGCATCCGTTGGCGTTCGCCGGCCGCGGCCTGCCGCTCGTTCGCGAGACGCTCCGCTTCGCGGCGCGCGGTTTCGCGCTCGCGCGCGAGGTCGGCTTCGGCCGCGCGGATGCGCTCGAGCGCCGCTTCGGCGTCGGTCTCCGCCCGCTCCCGGCGCTCCCACGCGCGGCCGAGGATCTCGCGGGCGCGGACGAGAACCTTCTCGGGCAGACCCTGCTGTTCCGCCACCGAGAGAGCCCGGCTCCGTCCGGCGAGGCCCGGGTGAAGGCGGTACGTGGGACGGCCGCTCGCGTCGTCGAACTCCATCGCCGCGCAGATCGCGTCCGGGCGTCCCGCCGCGAAAGTCTTTACCGCGGAGAGGTGGGTCGTGACGATCGCGCGCCCGCCGCGCGCCAGGTACTCCTCCAGGAACGCAACCGCGAGCGCGCTCCCTTCCTCCGGATCGGTCGCGCTGCCGATCTCGTCGATGAGAGCGATCCGGGCGGGACCGGCGGTCTCCAGGATTTCTTTCAGCGTCTCCATGGAGGACGAGAACGTCGAACGATCCGCGAGGATCTCCTGCGCGTCGCCGATCTCGGTGCGGAGAGCCGCGAAGACCGGGATGCGCGTCCCGCGGCCCGCCGGGATCGGGAGACCCGCCTGGGCCATCAACGTCAGGAGACCCGCGGTCTTCAAGACCACCGTCTTCCCTCCGGCATTGGGACCGGACACGACGAGCATCCGCTTCTCGGGCCCGAGCTCGAAGTCCAGCGGGACCGACTCCTTCGCGGGGCGCGTCTCGTCGAGCGCCCGGCGCCGCAGGTCGGCGAGGCGGCCGTCGAGCAGGGGATGTCGCGCGCCGACGAGCACCCAGGCGCCGTCCTCCGAGATCTCGGGAATGCGGCCCGCGGAGAGCGCGCCGAACTCGACCGCGGCCTCGCCCGCGTCGAGGGCCGCCAGCTCCTCCTCGGCCGCGAGCAGGTCCGTCGAGTGGGCGAGGACCTCGCGGCCGAGCGACGTCAGGAGCCGGTCGACCTCGCGCCTCTCTTCCGCGCCCGCCAGCGCGAGCTCGTTGTTCGCCTCGACGACCTCGAGGGGCTCGACGAAAACGGTCTGGCCGGACCCCGAGCGGTCGTGGACGATGCCGGCGACGCGCGAGCGCGAGGACGCGACCACCGGCAGGCAGTAACGGTCGTTTCGCAGCACGATCACGGCGTCGGCCAGGGAATCGCGGCGGGTCTCGAGCATCCGGTCGAGCATCCGCGAAACCTCGGTACGCCGCCGCCGGAGACGGCGCCGGATCGAGGCGAGCTCCGGCGAGGCGTCGTCGCGAACTCCTCCGTCCGGCGCCAGGATGCGCGAGGCGGAATCGAGGAGCAGCTGGAGGTCGGGTAGACGCGCGGCGCGCTCCTGCAGCTGGGGCGCCTCCGCGCGGGCGAGGGCGCGGCGGACGGCCTGCACCGCCCGCGCCGAAGAGAGAATCGGACGGAAGTCTTCGGGCGCCGCCGAGCCGCCGGAGTCTTCGAGCGCCGCCAGCGCGGGCGACACGTTCTGGAGGCCGGCCAGCGGAAGACGTCCCTCGCGCGCGACGAACTCGCGGAGGTCGGAGACTTCCTCGAGACGGCGGCGGACAGTGGGCTCATCCCAGGAAGGAGTCGTTTGGAGAACTGCCTCCCGGCCGGGAGGAGTTCGGGCGAGGGTGGAGACCAGTCGGAGGACGACGTCGAACTCGAGGGCTCGAAGATCGACGCCGTCCCCCTTCCGAGAAAGAGCTACGGCGTGGCCCGACGTTCCTCCGAAAGCTTGCGAAGCATCTTCTTGCGAGCCTGGATCGCCTTGCGCTTCCGCTTTGCGCTCGGCTTCTCGTAATGCTGTCTCTTCTTCAATTCGGAGAGGATCCCCGACTTCTCGCACTTGCGCTTGAAGCGCCGCATCGCGTTCTCGAAGGACTCGTCTTCCTTGACGTGGACGAGAGGCACGAACATTCACCCCCTTCAAACCGGGTCGAGATGGATCCATGATTTTATCCTGCCCCCGCAAATCCTGTCAACGAAATCCTTTGTCTCCAGATGTTTAGCACGGATTTCGCGCTTCCTTTCGCTCCGGAGCCACAGGGGCGGGCCCCGGCGGCCCGCTCCGAAACATAATCGAACCGGTGAAAGGACCCGAAGAAATTCCGAGAGCGCCGGAGGACGACGTCCGTCTCCGGCTGCGCGAACGCTTCTCGGCGCTTCGGGCGGAGCTCGAGCGGCTGCGCTTCGAAACGGACCGGCGCTGGGGAGAGCTCCTGTCCCGGCTCTCCGAGAACCCGGAGGAGCTTCTTCCCGAAGAGCTGCTCCGCGCGCCGAGGGAGACGGTCTCGCTCCGGCGCGGGAGGATCTCGCTCGACGCCGCCCGGCGGCTCGACGCCGCGACCGACCAGGTCGGGGTGCTCTCCCGCTTTCTCGAGGAGTGTCTCGCTCACGCGTCCCGCGCGGCCCTCCTCGTGGAACGCGACGGCCGGATGGAGGTGTGGAAGCGGGCGGGATTTGCAGCGCTCTCCGGCCAGGCGCACGGGTCGACGCTTCCGGAAGACGCGGCGCTGGAGCGGGTTCGGGAGGGATTCCCGCAGGGTCTTCCGGAGGGCAACGCGATCTCCCGCGCGATCGGCGCAGGCGACGCCATCGAAGCCGTGATCCTTCCCTTCGCCGTGCGCGAGAGCGTGGCCGGCGCCGTCTACGCGGATGCCGTTGCGCGCGGGCGCTCGACGTTCGACCCGGACGGGATCGCGCTCCTCGCCTGGGTCGCGGGAATGGCGGTCGACCGGCTCGCCGGAAGGAAGCTCGTTCCTTCGCCGGCCTTGCGGCCGCTGGCGGATTCGCAACCCTGGGTGGGGACAGATTTCAAATCTGTCCCCACCGGCGGCTCGGGACCCCTCGCTCTCCCGTGGGCCGGCGATCGCCGCGACGAGGCGCGACGGTTCGCGCGCCTGCTAGCGTCGGAGATCAAGCTCTACAACGAGGGCGCGGTCCGCGAAGGGCGCGAGCACGGGAACCTCTACTTCCGGTTGAGAGAGGACATCGAGCGCGGGCGGCGTCTCTACGAGGAGCGCGTGCCCGCGGAGGTCCGCGGGGACGCGGACTACTACTACGACGAGCTCGTCGACGTTCTCGCCGGGGGCCGGCCGGAGGCGATGGGTTTGAGATAGCTATCAGCTATCAGCTATCAGCCCCGAATTCTTTTCTGCGTCGCCTCGTTTTCATTCGGATGCTTCACCGGTTTCTTGCCGCCGCGCTTCTGATCGCGGTCGTCGCGCCCCTCCCGGCCGACATCGCGCTTCGCCCGGTCACGTCGGACCTCGACGCGGAGTTCGCGCGGGCCGCGGACCTCCTGGAGAAGGGGGAGCGCGGCGAGGCGGGTGAGATCCTCGCGGAAATCCAGCGCCGCGCGGGTCAGCGCGCCTGGGATGCGCGGGTCGCTTTCCTGCTCGCCGCGGACGACGAGCGCCGGAAGGACTTTCCGGCCGCCGAGCGGAGACTTCGCGCCGCGGAGGCCGGAGCGATCGGGCTGGAACCGTACCGGCGGGATCGGCTCGCGCGTCTTCTCGAGGCCGCCGGCCGGGGCGAGGAGGCGGTCCGGGACTGGAAGGCAGCCCTGGACTCCGACGAAGAGTTTGCGCAGAGGACCCGCGTGGCGCGAAATCTCGCAGGCGCCCTCGAAAAGCTGCGGCGGCCAGCGGAAGCGCTTACGGTCCTGGACCACGCGGCGGCGGTTGCGACCGGTAGCGACCGCAACGCGATCGAGCTCGATCGGCTCCGCATCGCACTCTCGGCGGCGGATCGGCGCACGGCCGCGGACGCGGCGCGGAGGGTTCTGCTCCTGGCACCCTCCGCGGACGTGTCGGCCTCGACACCGCCCGCCGTTCGGGCGGCGCTCCGGCTGGAGGAGCGGAAGTTGAGCGGCGCGGACCGCGCGCGCCGCGGTCGCGCCCTCGTCGCGGGCGGAGATTCCCGCCGCGGCCTCCCGCTTCTCGCGGCGCCGGCGGCGTGGCCCGCCGGGGAGCAGGCCGCGAACCAGCTCGCGCTCGCGAGGGCGCTGGCCGCGACGGGCCACGCCCGCCCGGCGGAGAGCGCGGCGGCGCGGGTGCCGCGGGAGACGCCGGAGTGGTTCGCGGCGACGCTTCTCCGCGCGGATCTGGCGCTCGCGCGCCTGCGCGAGCGCGCGAAGGGCTCGCCCGTTTCGAAGAGTCCCGGAATCGGAGCCGTTCGCGAGATGCTCGAGAGCGTCGCCGGCCCGTCTGCCCCCGCCGCGGTCCGCGGGAACGCCCTCGAGAGACTGGTCCGGCTGGTGGCGGAGGAGAGCGACTTCGACGGAACCCTCAGGCTCGCCCGGGACCTCACTCGCGAGACGCGCGGGACCGTACGCGGATTCGAGCCGGTGTGGGGCCTCGCGTGGCAGAAGTGGCGCGCGGGCGACTTCGCCGAGGCGCGCCGGCGCTTCGCTGCGCTCGCCGCCACGTACGACGACATCTGGCGGGATCGCCGTCTCGCGTACTGGCAGGCGCGCAGTCTCGAGAAGGAAGGCCGGCGCGAGGAAGCGCAGCCCATCTACGCGGCGCTGGCGGCGGGGAAGCCTCCCGACCTCTATGCCCTCTTCTCGCGGGCACGCGTCCGCGGCGAGGTCCGCGCTCCGGCCGCGGTTCGCGAGACCGATCCGTCCACCGAGACCGCCCTGTTCCGCCGGACTGACGAGCTCCTGAGGCTGAGGATGTTCGAAGACGCCGCGGCCGAAGCGCGCGCTCTCCCGCAGTCGCGGGGCCGCGACGTGCGGCTGGCCGAAGCCGAGTTCGCGCTGGGCCGGTTTGCGACTGCGGCCGCGGCGGCAAAGCGGGCGTTCGCCGAGATCGGGACCGCGGAAGAGGGGCGGGTGCCCGACGGGTGGCGCCGCCTTCACTACCCCGTGGAGGAGGGCGGCTTTCTGGTCGAACGGGCGCGGGAGTTCCGCCTCGATCCGGCGCTCCTGCGCGGTCTCGTTCGCCAGGAGAGCGTATTCAATCCGTCGGCGTCCTCTCACGCCGGCGCGCTCGGCTTGACGCAGCTCCTCCCCGGAACCGCGAAGCCCCTGGCGAAGTCGGTCCTGCGCGTGCGCTACCGCCGCGCCTTCCTCTACGACCCCGGCGTCAACGCGAGGCTGGGGGCCGCGTTCCTCCGGCAGCTGCTCGACCGGTTCGGCGGGAACGCCCGCTACGCGCTGGCCGCCTACAACGGCGGGCCGGCGCGCATGCAGAGGGTCCTGGCGGAGAACCGCGGCCGGGCCGAGGACGAAATCCTGGAATCGCATCCTCTTCCGGAAACCCGCGACTACGTGCGGCGCGTGCTTCTCTACGCCGAGTCTTATCGCGAGCTTTACCCGGCGGCTCCCGAATAGACTTCCACGCATGGCCGGCGGGGAATTCCGGGTCCGAACGAAGAAGAAGATCGCGCGCATGGACGTGACGAAGGAGGTCGAGCGCGTCGCGAGGGAGCTGCGCGCGAAGTCCGGCGCTCTCCTCGTCTCGGTCCCGCATACGACGGCCGCGGTGACCGTCGGCGAGACCTGGGACGAGGACGTCGTGACCGACATGGAGCGCGCGCTCGCCGAGTGGGTCCCGAACGTCCGTTTCGATCACGCCGAGGGGAACTCGCCCGCGCACTTCCTTTCCGAGTCCATCGGGATCTCCTGCGTCGTGCCGCTCGAGGATGGCAAGCCTCTCCTCGGCCGCTGGCAGGGGATCGTGCTCATCGAGCTGGACGGCCCGCGCGAGCGAACCGTGCGCGTCCACGTCCTCGCGGGCGTCTGAACATCGAGCCATGACGATCCAGATCGCCTACGTTCTCCTGCTTCTTTTCGCCGCGCTGGTTCTTTTCGCGCTGGACAAGCTCTCCGTCGACGTCGTCGGGTTGATCGTGCTTCTTGCGCTCGCGATCCCGCGGATTCTGTCGCCGAAGGAGGCTCTCTCGGGATTCGCGGACGACACGATTCTTCTCTTGATCTCTCTCTTCGTTCTGACCGCAGGGATCGTGCGGACCGGGGTCGTCGAGCGAGTTGGGATGTGGCTCGCCTCGGTGGGCGGGAAGAACCCGATGCGGGTGCCGCGGGTGATCCTGGTCGCGGTCGCCGCCGTCAGCTCGTTCCTCTCCAACACCGTCACCACCGCGGTCTTCCTGCCGATCATGATCGGGGTCGCCCGACGGGCCGGCATTGCGATGTCACGGGTCCTCATGCCGCTCGCCTTCGCGTCGATCCTGGCCGGGAGCGTCACGCTCATCGGAACCTCCACCAATCTCGTCGTCTCGAGCCAGCTGCACCGGTACGGACTTCCGCCGCTCGGGTTCTTCGAGCTCACGCCGGTCGGGCTCGGGATCACGGTCATCGGTCTTCTCTATCTGATCTTTGTCGCGCCGAAGCTCGTGCCGGATCGCGGGCGGAAGGACATGACGGATCGGTACGATCTCCGGCGGTATCTGTCGGAAGCGGTCATCGGCGCGGGCTCCCGGTTTGCCGGGAAGACCCTTTCGGAGAGCCAGCTCGGATCCGCGATGAACCTGAACGTCGTGGGCATCGTGCGGGGCGGCGCCCGGGGCTTGGCGCCCGGTCCGAACGCGAGGCTCCAGGAGAACGACATCCTCATCATCGAGGGCAAGGCCGAAGACATCCTTTCCGTGAAGGACGCGGGCGGCATCGAGATCCGCGCGGACGTCAAGCCCACGCTCTCCGACAGCGACCTCCAGTCCGAACAGGTCCGGATGATGGAGGCGATGGTGCTCCCGCGCTCCGTGTTCGTCGGCCGGACGCTCCGGGATTCCCGGTTTCGAGAGAGGACGGGTCTCACCGTCCTCGCCATCCATTCGGCCGGCGGCGCGGACTTCGTCGAAAAGCTTTCGATGACGCGGCTTCACCCGAGCGACGTGCTGCTTATCCAGGGCGGGACCGAAGCTCTCGACCGCGTCCGCCGGGGCACCGACCTATTCCTCGTGGAGGACGTCTCCGCGCACCATCCCCGGCGCCGCAAGGCCCCGCTGGCCGCGGCGATATTCGTCGCGACGGTGATCGCCGCCGTCAGCGGGATCCTCCCGCTCGTCATCGCCTTCCTCGCGGGGGGTCTCGCGCTGGTCCTGACCGGCTGCCTTCGGACCGAGGAGGCGTACGAGGCGGTGGACTGGCGACTGATGGTGATGATCGCCTGCATGATCAGCTTCGGCGTCGCGATGGAAAAGAGCGGAGCGGCGAACTACGTGTCCGAGCTGGTCGTTCGCCACGTGAGCGCGTTCGGCCCGCTGGCCCTGCTGGCAGGTTTTTTCGTTTTCACCGTGGTCCTGACCCAACCCATGTCGAACCAGGCCGCGGCTCTCGTCGTGCTTCCCGTCGCAATTGCGGTTTCCCGGAAGCTCCAGCTGAATCCCCGCGCTTTCGTCATGGCCGTGACGTTCGCCGCCTCGTGCTCGTTCCTGACACCGCTCGAACCCTCCTGCGTTCTCGTCTACGGCCCGGGACGGTACAAATTCTTCGACTTTGCGCGCGTCGGGCTTCCGCTGACGATCCTCGTCTTCGTCTTCTCCATGCTGCTGATTCCGGTCTTCTGGCCGTTGGCGAGGTGAGGTATCGGCGGCGCATCCCGGGACCTACCGGGTCGTGTTCACGCGGGGGCTGTCCGACGTGGTCCGGGCGGGGGAGCCTTTCCCCCGAATCCGCGGTGCGCACCGTCCGAGGAAATTGTCGTGCGGACCGGTCGCGATCGAGGTCACTCCGAAGTAAAAGCGTCGGGACGCCGGAGAGCTTCCCGAATCGCCTCTTCTCCCGCCGGGTCGATCGAATCGGCCAGCAGCGGGAACGCGTCCCGCTCCTCTCTTACGGTGTGCGCATCCCACCGGCGCGCCAGGTTCCCGGCGAGAGCGCGCGCCCCGGCAAGGTCGATCCTCTCGCCGAGAAGCCTCGCCATCATTCCCGAGAGCTCCCGGATCTGCACGTGCTCGATCCGCAGCTCCCGGAAGAGACGCTCGCGGTCCCCGTCCTCGGCCGCCGCGACGAGCTTCTTGCCCGGCGACTCCGGGTAGAGGTGTTCCTCTTCCAGCTTCGTGTGGCGCCGCAACGCGTCGTCGAATTCGCGGATCGCCTGAGCCGCGAACCCCGGCTGATCCGCGCCGGTCGCCGCGAGAAAGCGACCGAAGAGATCGTCCAGCCGGCGATGCTCTCTCTCGAGAAGGTCGGCGACCGGAGTGAGCGCCGTCACGGCGCTTTCGCCGGCGCACGGCTCTCCTCGTCGCGGCCGAGGACCGGCTGGAGGACCTCCGCGTCCTCCTCGCCGACCGGAAATCCGTAGAGAGCGCCGATCGTCCGCGCGATCGAGAGCGGAGAGACGCGGATCGCCCACGAGCCGGCGCGCACGCCGGGACCCCAGGCCAGGAGCGGGACGCGCAAGTTCTCCTCGGTCGGTTGGCTGTGCGCCGCGCCCGGCTCCTTCCGGAAGCTCCAGCCGGGCCGGAGATACACGGCGACGTCGGGAGAGCGGTCGGCGCGGAATGCGCGCTCGACCGGGAGCGCGAGCGGTTCGGTCGGCGGGAGGCCGTCGGCGATCTCGGTGTTCGTCCAGGACGCGCGAATGCCGGGACGGCCGCGGAGCCAGTCGCGGACGGCGACCTTGACTTCTTCGGGTGGTAGACGCCGCCGCGCGAGGACCGCACGATTCAGGTAGAGGCCGAGCGGCTCCTCGAATCGGACCACGGCGCCCTCCAGAGCGTTTGGCGCCGCGAGGTCGAGCGAGTATTCGAACTTCGCCGCCAGGTGCTTTTCGAGAGCCACGCGCTCGGCGGAGCCGTCCGACACCTTCGCCGCGCTCACGACGCCGGTCCCGAGGTCGACTCGGCCCGCGACGCCGGGGTCGTCGCGCCCCGTCGTCCGCCGCGCCCGCTCCCGCGCGACCTCGGGTATGGGAGTGACGCCGTGGTCCGCCGTCAGGAAGATGAGAGTCGAGCCGCCGCCGACCTCTCCGTCCAGCCAGCGAAAGAACGCGTCGAGCTGCCCGTCGAGGCGCAGGATTCCGTCCGCGACCTCGCGCGAGTCGGGGCCGAACCGGTGGGCGTAGTAGTCGAGCGCCGAGAGACCCAGGAACATCAGGTCCGGCGCTCCGGATGAGTTCCGGCCAATATGCAACTCGTGGGTTGCATATCTCGCGAGCTCCAGGACGAGCTCGTCGCCGAACGGCGACTCGATGACGCTCTGCGAGTTGGGGAGGGGGTGCGGAAAGCGGTCGCCGGTGCCGGGAAGCGGGCCTCGGAATCGCGCGAGCTCCGGCGGATCGAACGTAACGCGCGCCAGGTCCTTCTCCGGGATCCGGCCCGAGAGATCCCACCGGCCACGGCTCGCGAAGAACGCCGGCAGGCGCTGGTTGAAAGCGAGAAGCGGCGTCGCGGGATACCAGGACGACGTCACGAAGCGCTGGAACCCGTCCACGTACCAGAGGACGGCGTCGGCCTTCCGGCCGCCCATCGGGACCGCCGCCCGGTCCTTCAACGACAGCGACACCACCCGCGCTCCGGGGAACTTTTCTTTCAATCGGTCGCCGACGAAGTCGCCGCCAATCCAGACCGGTGACGCGGGGACGAGCGACGCCGTGGTCGGGGAAGCGTCGGGCGGCGCGCCGACCCAGCGCGAGTTCCCGTCCGCGACGCAGTATTGCGTCCGACCCGCGACCCGGTCGTACCAGTCGTTGGCCACGATCCCGGTGTCGCGCGGGTCGAGGCCGGTGCCGATCGCCGTGTGGCCGACGCACGTGACCGTGGTCGCGTGGCGGTACCGCGCCTCCGGAAACCGCGCCCCGTGCTGCAGGAACCGGTTGAACCCGTCGCGCGCGAACCAGGGACGGAAGCGGTCGAGGTAGTCGTTCCGCATCTGGTCGACCGAGATGACGACGACGAGCCGGGGCTTTTCGGCGCCGAAAAGGAGCGCGGCGGCTGCGAAGAGGATTGCGGCGGCGGCGGAGCGCTTCTTCACTTCTTCACAGTGCGGCAGAATATGCCCTTGATCTCGACGTTTCGACCCGTGGGGCGCCGCTTCCCGGCGGCGGTCGCCACCATTATCACGCTCCTGGCCGCCTTTGCGGTGAGTTGCGGCGAAAAGAAGGATCCCGTGCGCCAGGCCCTGGATCGCCTCGTCGCTGCGGCGAACGATCGCGACTCCGGGGACTTCTCCGAGAACCTCGCCCCCGACTTCCAGGCCGCCGACGCCAGCGGCCGCGCGGACGCGGAGGCGACCCTCCGGCGGTACTTCGCGGCGTACGAGAATTTGAACGTGCGCACGTCCGACGTCTCGGTCGAGCGGGCGGCCGACGCCGCGCGCGTGCGATTTCGCGCGGAGCTCTCCGGCAAGCCGCGGAGCATCGGAGGTCTCGAGGGTCTGTTGCCCGCGCGCTCGGCCTACCGGTTCGACCTGCGTCTGGCGCCGGACAAAGGGGGGCGGTGGCTCGTCACCTGGGCGTCATGGGAGAACGCAGGATAGAGTTCGGTTCCAACTTTCCCAATCCGGAGGCCAATCATGCGGCGGTCACTCCCTGTCCCGACTTTCCTGCTCGCGGCTGTCCTGCTTTCGATCACCGGCGCGGCGTCGGGAGAGTGGCGCCGGGCGGGTCTCGAGGGACGGATCATCAATTCGGTCTCAGTCGATCCGTCGAACCCGTCGACTCTTTACGCCGGAGCCCAGATCGGGGGACTGTGGAAGTCGACCAACGCCGGTCAGAGCTGGTCGCCTATAAACAGCGGATACACGGGCGACATCGCGCCGTTCTTTTTCGTCCACCCCGCTGCCCCTTCGATCCTGTACGTGGGCTCGAACGCGGGAGTCTTCCAGAGCGTGAACGGCGGGGCGAACTGGTCTCCTCGGAACAACGGTCTGCCCGCCGGCGGCATCGTCGCGATGGCCATCGATCCCGCGAACTCCTCCCGTCTCTACGTCTCGGTGAATGCTCCGGGCGGCGGCGTGTTTCGGTCGGCAGACGCCGGGTTCAACTGGACGAGCCGGCCGCTGCCCGTCCCGTCCGCCACCGTCGCCACGCTGACCGTTCTGGGTTCGAACGTCTACGCGGGCTGGGCGAACGTCCTGTTCCGCAGCTCCGACGACGGCGTGAACTGGTCGATCCCGTACGGGGACGTCCCGAGTCCCATTCAGACGATCGCGGCGCGCCCGGGTCCGACCGAGGTCGTCCTGGGTCTCCAGCAGCGGGGGATCTGTCGGTCAACGCTCACTCCCGCGCCCGGCTTCATCGACTCGAGCGCCGGCCTGACCAGCCTGCGGATCTCGAAGATCGTCGTGAGACCCGGCGACTCGGAGACGCTGTTCGCGGCGAGCAATGCCGGCGGCGTCTTTCGCAGCTCCGACGGCGCGCACACGTGGTCGCCCCTGATGGACGGC
Organism: Acidobacteriota bacterium; assembly: GCA_038327245.1. Classification (GTDB taxonomy): domain Bacteria; phylum Acidobacteriota; class Thermoanaerobaculia; order UBA5066; family Gp7-AA6; genus Gp7-AA6. The sequence continues at coordinate 1,118 of JBBQKV010000043.1, read as the reverse complement.
CTCGCGAACACCGACGTTGCTTCCCTCTCGTTCGACTCGAGCGGCCGGTTCCTCTACGCGGGAACCGCGGACGGCGTCTTCGCGCTCGACCTGGACTCCGTGGGCTGCGGCGATCCCTCCGCGCTTTGCCTGAACCACGGGCGGTTCCGCGTCCGCGTCACCTGGCGGGTCGACTCGCAGGGCACGAGCGGCGTGGCGAACCCGGTGCCGCTCGCCGAGGACAGCGGCACGTTCTGGTTTTTCTCACCGAACAACCTGGAGCTGCTGGTCAAGGTCGTGGACGGTCGCGCCTTCAACGGCCACTTCTGGGTGTTCTACGGCGCGCTGTCGGACGTGGCATACACGATCACGGTCACGGACACGACGACCGGCGCCGTGCGGACGTACGTGAACGCGCCGGGGACCGTGGCGAGCCGGGCGGACGTCGCGGCCTTTTAGCGGACGACGTGCATGTTGAAGTGCGCGGTCTGGAGCGAGCCGTAGAGCCGGAGCCAGAGGTGGAGGTAGGACTCCGTCCCGCGAGCCGCCGTGATGTCGCCGATGTCGTTCACAAGCTTCCAGCCGAACTCCTCTTGGAGCAGCCGGATGACCCGGGCCTTCGCGTCCGCGTCGTTGCCGCAGACGAAAAGGTCGTGGTCGCCGGAGAGCTTTCCGGGATCGACCATGAGGTCGGCGCTCACGGTGTTGAGCGCCTTGACGACCTTCGTCTCCGGGAACGTCCGCTGGATCGTCTCGCCGAGCGAGTCGTCGTTTCCGACGAAGAGCGTGGGCGGCATGCCCTTCGAAAAGTCGAGCGGGTTCGCGACGTCGACGAGGACCTTGCCGCGGAGCGCTGCGGCCCCGGCGGCCTTGAGCGCGTCGATCGAGCCCATCCCCGACGTGCAGTTGAAGACCATCTCGCCGAACGCGGCGGCGTCGGCGAACGTCCCCTGCGAGGCGCCGCGTCCGGCCGACGCCGCCCAAGTGCGTGCTTTCTCGTTCTTCGCGTCCCGCGAGCCCATCTTGACCTCGTGGCCCAGCGAGGCGAGCTTCGTCGCGATCGTGGATCCCACCATTCCCGAACCGAGGACACCGAACTTCATGGAACCTCCATTCCTGGGGCGAATTACGGCGGGGGG
>JBBQKV010000042.1:0-20752 GCA_038327245.1 Acidobacteriota bacterium | reverse complement strand
AGTGGCCGGCGCTCTGGACGAAAACCGCGCCGCGATCGATCGCCACGCGCTCGACTCCGCGGAAGAGCTCGCCCGAACGCGGGCCGAGTTCCTCCGCAAAGACTCCGCCCAGGACGCGCGGCTCGCCCACCTGGAGTCGCTCCGGGCATCTCCGGCAGCGGCCGGGGACGGGGAGTCTCGCGCGCCCTCGCTGCCGGAGAGCGTCTACTCCCTGTTCGAGGAGCGCTTCCGGGGCTCTCCCGAGGACGTCGCGCGGAAACAGAGGTTCTACCTCCCGTTCCTCCGGGGACTTCCCGGACCCGTCCTCGACGCGGGATGCGGGCGGGGGGAATTTCTGCGGCTGCTCGCGGAGGAGGGCATCCCGGCGAGCGGCGTCGAGGCGAGCGGCGTTGCCGCGGCGAGCTGCCGGGCCGCGGGCCTGGACGTCCGCGAAGGCGACGCCGTCGCCCACCTCGCGGCGGCGCCTTCCGGCAGCCTCGGGGCCGTCGTCGCCCTCCAGGTCGTCGAGCACTGGCCGGCCGCGCAGACTTTCCGATTCCTCGCCGAGGCGCGCCGGACGGTGGCGCCGGGCGGAGTCCTGATCGTCGAGACGGTGAACACGAGCTCGCTCTCGGCGATGAACGCCTTCTACCTCGACCCCACCCACGTCCGTCCGGTCCCGCCGGGCGCGCTCTCCTTCCTGAGCGGTGCGGCGGGCTTCCGCGATCTCCGGGTGGAGTTCCTGTCGCCGCTTCCCGCGAACGAACGGCTCGCGGAGCTGTCCGAGAACGACGTCCGGCTGAACGAGATGCTCTTCGGGCCGCAGGACTACGCGGTCATCGCCCGCGCCCCGACCGAGTGACCTCCTCTCCTCCCCGCGTCCTGGTGGCAGCCGTTCAGTCTCCATTCTCGGGCGGCGGCGCGGAGCGTCACGTGCGCCGGCTGACGGAAGAGCTCCTCGCCCGGGGTATCGAGGCGGATCTCGTCACGATTCCGCTCATCGAGCGCGACCGGTTCGACCTGGTGCGCTCGGCTCTCGCCTGGCGGTCGCTCGACCTGACCGAGGTGGCGGGGAATCCCGTCGACGCAGTGATCGCGACCCGCTTCCCGAGCTATGCCGTCCGACACCCGAACAAGATCTCGTGGGTCATCCACCAGTATCGCCAGGCCTACGACCAGTTCGGAACGGCGTGGAGCGACTTCACGGCTTCGACGGAGGACCGGCGGACCCGCGAGACGATCGCGGCGATCGACCGCCTGAGCCTGACCGAGTCGGTGCGCGTGTTCGCCAACTCGCGGACGGTCGCGGCGCGGCTACGACGGTTCAACGGCATCGAAAGCGAGGCGCTCTATCACCCGCCGCCGCTCGTCGGCCGTTACCGGTCCGGACCCTTCGGGGATTACGCGCTCACGGTGGGTCGCCTCGACGGGTGGAAGAGGCCGGACCTTCCGGTGCGGGCCCTCGTGCACGCGCCCGCGGCGCGGCTGACCGTGGTCGGCCGAGGACCCGAGGAAGGTCGGTTGAAGAAGCTCGCCCGGGAGCTCGGGGTCGAGGAACGCATTCGCTGGATTACCGACGCGGACGACGATGCCCTCCTCGACCTCTACGCCGGAGCCCGTCTCGTGGTCGTGACGCCCGAAGACGAAGACCTCGGTTACGTGCCCCTCGAGGCATTTCTTTCCGGAAAGCCGGTGCTGACGACGGAGGACGCCGGCGGTCCGCTCGAGTTCGTGACCGACGGCGAGACCGGGTTCGTCGTGCCGCCGCGGCCCGAAACGCTGGGAGCCGCCCTCGCCCTCGCCTGGGAGAAGCCGGCCGCCCTCGAGATCCTCGGCAGCCGCGGCCGCGCTCGCGCGTCGAAACTCTCGTGGGACAGGACGATCGGCGCGCTCCTTTCCGCAGCCGGGATCTCGCTCCCGTGACCGCCGACCCGGAGGTCCTGCGCCGTCTTGCGCGCGAGTCGGGAGAAATCCTCGCCGAGCTCGGAGTGCGGCCCGCCGACCTGCGTTGGATCCGCACGCACGCCGACACGATCGCGAGCCTCGCGGGCCGCGGGCGGCGTCCCGGATGGCGCGACTACCTCCGGCGGCTGGCGCGGAGGGCAGCCCGGACCGCGAGGTAACCCGCGAGGACCCCGTCCTCGAAGTTGAAGTCCGGGCTCGCCGCGAGGGCGGGATGGTCGTGCGGCTGCAGGAGGTCGTCGGGCCCGAGTTTCGGCTCGAGGCGGCGCGCGAGATCGATCACGCGCTGGCGCTGCGCCGCAATCATCTCGTCCAGGAAACGCTCGATTTCGCCGGGCGCGTCGGCGACGGACATCTCTAATGCTTCGCGGGCGCGGGCTCCTGGGGGCGCGGTCGCGCCCCTTCCCGGCCCAGCTTGTCGGTCCACACGCGGACGCGGTTGCGGCCACCGGCCTTCGCGGCGTAGAGCGCCTGGTCCGCGCGCGCGAGGAGCTTTCGGGCGTCCAGGCCCGACGACGACGACGCATCCGCGACCCCCGCCGACACCGTGACCCAGAAGTCCTTGCCGTCCATCTCGAACCGCTCCCGTTCGAGAGCCCTCCGGATGCGCTCGGCAACCGGCCGGGCGGAGGAGGCCGCGGTGTTGGGGAGCAGCGCCGCAAATTCCTCCCCTCCCAGGCGACAGGCGAGGTCGCTCGCCCGGACGACGCTGCGGACGATCTCTCCGAACCGGCGGATGACCTGGTCCCCCGCGGCGTGCCCCAGGGAGTCGTTGACGGTTTTGAAACGGTCCAGGTCGAAGCAGGCAATCGAGAGCGGAGTCTCGTAGCGGTCGCACCGCGACCACTCTTCCGCCAGGCGCGCCTCGAAGTACCGACGGGAGGACAGGCCCGACAGCTCGTCGGTCACGGCCACCGCCCAGTTTCGCGAGGCATGAAGGGAGGCCGTCAGCGGCCCCAGCAGGGCGCGGATCTCGGCCTTGCGTTCCTCGTCGATGGGTGCGGAGCTGCCGAGGTCGAGATGGGCGACCAGCCGGTCGCCGGAGTAGAGAGGGAGTCGGAGGCGGCGAACGCTTGCGCCGGCGAGGAGATCGCGCGGAGCGAACGACCGTTCGGTCTCGGTCGCGGAGAGGTCGCGCATCCGCCGCGCGTCCACCTTGTTGCCGACCCACGTATTTCCGGGATCGAGCGACGGCGCGATCTTTCCGGACTCGTCCGGCGCCAGCGTCCACGCCTCCTCGACCTGTCCGTCCGGGTCGATGCGATACAGGTCGAACCGGGTCACGGGGACGATCTCCGATGCCGCGGCGTAAGCGTGCTTCAGGATCTCTCCGGGCTCCGGAGATTCTCCGAGGAAGTGTCCGCCGCGCTCGCGGGCGGCCAGGCGGTCGGCGAGGAGACGCTCTCGCGATCGCGCCTGCCAGGCGAGAACGGCAGACGCGATCGCCACGAAAACCAGGAGACCTTCTCCCCAGAGCGGCAGCACCCGGGATCAGTGTAGCGGCAGCCGAGGCCCAAGAAAAAGGCCCCCGTTTCCGGGGGCCTCAGGTCGACCAAAAGAAAGGAGTTACGGGGTGACCGTCGTCGACGTCATCGTGGTGGTGGTCTCGGTCGTCGTAGTCATCGCCGGGGTCGCCGCCATGCTGGTCGTCTCCGTCGTCATGGTGGTCGAGGTTTCTTCGACTACGGCCGGCGCCTCGGTCGTCGAGGTCTCCGTCGTCGTCGTCGTCTCCTCCTTCTTGGTGCAACCGGTGAGGAGCGCGGTCCCGAACACGGCTGCGATAACCAGGGTTCCGAACTTCTTCATCTCCCTCTCTCCTTCTCGTTTCTGACGATCTTATTTTGCGGGGCTTCGAATCAGCGGGGAAAGCGAGCGCATGATATCTCAAGGCGGGGGGCTGTCAAGCGGCGGAACCCCGTGCCGGCCGATCGTTGCGGTCTTTTGCCGCCGACGGATATCCTTCGCTCCTTTCATCGGAGGCCGACGTGTTCGAGGCGCTGGGAGAGCGGATCCAGGGGGTCTTCAAAGAGCTCAAGGGCGAGGGGCATCTGACCGAGTACCACCTCGACTCCGCGCTGCGCGAGATCCGGATGTCTCTCCTGGAGGCCGACGTGGCGCTCCCGGTCGTCCGGGACTTCACGGCGCGGGTGCGGGAGAAAGCGGTGGGCGCGAGGGTGATGCAGCAGCTCTCCCCGGCCCAGGAGGTTACCCGCATCGTCCGGGACGAGCTCATGGGCCTCCTCGGCGGCCAGAAGGAGGAGCTCTCCCTGGACGGCCGGCCGGCCGTCATCGAGATGGTGGGCCTGCAGGGCTCGGGGAAGACGACGTCGGCCGGGAAGCTCGCGCTGTATCTGAAGGGGCGGGGACGGTACCCGCTCCTCGTCGCCGCCGATCTGTCGCGTCCCGCGGCCGTCTCCCAGCTGAAGACTCTCGGACGGCAGATCGGAGTCCCGGTCTTCGACCCGGGCGATCGCATCGATCCGGTGGAAGTGGCGCGCGAGGGCGTGACCGAAGCAAGGCTGACGGGCCGCGACACGGTCATCGTCGATACCGCCGGACGACTTCATCTCGACGACGAGCTGATGAACGAAGTCCGGGCGGTCACCGAGGCCATTCACCCGGGCGAGATCCTGTTCGTCGCGGACGCGATGACGGGACAGGACGCCGTCCGCTCCGCCGCCGGATTCGCGGCGGCCCTTCCGTTGACCGGCATCATCTTCACGAAGGCGGACGGGGACGCGCGCGGCGGCGCCGCGCTCTCGGTGGTGACGACCGTTGGGAAGCCGATCAAGTTCGTCGGCGTCGGAGAGAAGCTCGAGGACTTCGAGCAGTTTCACCCGGACCGGATGTCGTCCCGGATCCTCGGGCTGGGCGACGTCCTCACGCTGATCGAGAAGGTCGAAGCGCAGGTGGACGCGTCCGCGGCCGACCGGATGGCGCGGCGGGCGGGCGCCGGAGAGTTCACCCTCGAGGACCTCCGCGAGCAGCTCCAGTCGATGAAGAAGATGGGGCCCGTCTCCGGCATCCTCGATCTGCTGCCGAAGGGCGGCGCCTTCCGAGGTCTCTCCGCTCCGGACGCGGTCGACGAGAAATCGCTCGTGCGGATCGGCGCGATCATCGACTCGATGACGCCGGACGAGCGGCGCTACCCGCAGCTTTTGAACGGCAGCCGCAAGAAGCGGATCGCCGCCGGCTCGGCCACGTCGGTCGCCGAGATCAACCGGCTCGTCAAGCAATTCCAGCAGATGCGCCGGCTCATGCGCACCGCGAAGAAGGGAGCCCGCGGCCTCGACCTCTCCCGGCTGCCGCTCCCGGCGCCCCGGAATTGACCCTTTTCGACGTACAATGCGGGGTTTCCGGTAGAACGTCATCGCCGCAAAGGAAACCGTCATGCTGAAAATTCGACTGCGCCGGATGGGCGCCCGCAACAGTCCGCACTACCGCATCGTCGTGTCCGACTCGCGCTCGACGTCCCGGGCCGAGGTCCTCGAGGAGTTGGGTTCCTACGACCCCAAGCGCGAGCCCACGGTCATCTCCTTCGACCAGGAGCGCGCCCGTTACTGGATCGGGATGGGGGCGAACGTCTCTCCCACCGTGCGTTCGCTGCTCGACCGCAAGCCCGCGGCCGCCGCTGCCGAGGTCGCCGCGCCGTGAGCGTCTTACCGTCTTCCGCATCATGCGCCGCCTGATCGAAACGATCGTCCGGCGGCTCTCCGACCGCCCCGAAGATACCCGCGTGACCGAGTCCGTCGAGGGGAAGACCGCGGTTTACGAGATCTCGGTGCCCGAAGGGGAGCGCGGCCGGTTGATCGGCCGCGATGGCCGCACGGTGCGCGCGATCCGGTCCTTCGTCGGCGCGGCCGCCTCGGCCCGCGGCAAGCGCGTCATGGTGCGGGTCCGGGACTAACCGATCGCTTGATCGTCGTCGGAATCGTCCGGCGGCCGCATGGAGTGACCGGAGAGGTCTCCGTGGAACCCGTCACCGACTTTCCCGAACGCTTCGCGCCCGGCGCGCGTTTCGAGTGGCGCGGGTCGGACTCCGGCCGGGAGCTGCAGGTCGTCTCCGCGCGGCCGCACGGTCCGCGAATCCTGGTTCGATTCGACGGCGTCGAGGACGTGGACGCGGCGCGCGCGCTCGCTGGCGGCGACCTGGGCGTGCCGGAGGAGGACGCCGTACCGCCTCCGGAGGACTTCTACTACCACTACGAGGTCGAGGGTTGGCGCTGCGAGGATGCGAGTGGACGCCTGCTCGGGACGGCCGTCGGACTCGAACGGACCGCCGGGGGTGCGCTGCTCTTCGTGGACACCGGCCGGAGCGAGCCGGTCCCTGTTCCGTTCGTGTCGCCGATCGTGGTCTCGGTCGATCGCGCGGGCAAACGGGTGGTGCTCGATCCGCCCGAGGGATTGATGGAGCTCTAGCGCCCTCGGGACGAACGATGCAGATCGAGATCCTCACCATCTTCCCGGAGTACTTTCGTTCGCCGCTGGGCGAGAGTCTCCTGGGGAAGGCGATCGCGTCGGCTCGAATCCGGGTGACGGTCACCGACCTGCGCACTTTCGCGGAGGGGCGCCATCGCAAGGTCGACGACGAGCCGTACGGCGGCGGCGCCGGGATGGTGTTGATGGTTCCGGTTCTGGCGGCCGCGATCGAGGCCCGGCGACAACCGGACGGGATGCCTCCGGCCTGGACCGTGCTCCTCACCCCCGACGGCCGGCCGCTCGATCAGAGACTCGTCGAGGACCTCGCGTCGCGGGACCGGATTCTCCTGGTCTGCGGCCGGTATGAAGGCATCGACGAGAGAGCCCGCGCGCTCGGACTCTTCGACGCCGAGATTTCGCTGGGCGACTTCGTCCTCCCGGGAGGCGAAGCCGCGGCGCTCGCCGTCACCGAGGCGGTGTCGCGGCTGGTGCCGGGAGTCGTCGGGTGCGCCGAGTCGCTCGAGCAGGAATCCTTCGCGCAGGAGCGACTGGACTACCCTCACTACACGCGGCCCCGGGAGTTCCGGGGCGCGACCGTTCCCGAGCCCCTCCTCTCGGGGGACCACGCGCGGATTCTCCGCTGGCGCCGGTCGCGGGCGCTCGCGCGGACGCGGGAACGCCGGCCGGACCTCCTGGACCGCCGCCCCGAAGAGCCGGGGGAGGGGGACGAATAGAACTGTCCCCGCCCCGAACTGACAGGGGAGGGCTTCTTCGGTATAATCCGCCCCTTCCGCTCAAGCGGGCGTGAGTCTCACGGCTCGGCCCCGGGCTTCGAAAGAGGATTCCTATGACCGACATTCTCCTGGACGTGGAAAAGCCTTCACTGCGCAAAGACCTCCCCGACTTCTCCCCGGGAGACTCGATCCGCGTTCACGTCAAAGTGCGCGAGGGTGAGAAAGAGCGCATCCAGGTCTTCGCCGGAGTCGTGATCGCCCGTCGGGGTGGCAGCTCCCGCGAGACCTTCACCGTGCGCAAGATCTCGAGTGGGATCGGCGTCGAGCGGGTCTTCCCGCTCCACTCGCCCGTGATCGACAAGATCGAAGTTGATCGCAAGGGCGCCGTGCGCCGCGCCAAGCTGTACTACCTGCGCGAACGCAAGGGCAAGGCTGCCCGCATCAGCGAGAAGCGAACCACGGAGTAACTTCCGCGCCGCGAACTGGCAGAATGCGGTCCGGTGAAGTCGGACCCTTTCTCGACCCTGTTCGCGGAGCTCGGCCGCCTGCGTGAGCTCGCCCGGATCGAGACGGAGCTCTTCCGCCGCGGTTATCGCCTCGTCGCGGGAGTCGACGAGGTCGGACGGGGATCCCTCGCGGGGCCGGTCGTCGCCGCCGCCGTAATCCTGCCGGCGCACTGCATCCTCGTCGGGCTCGACGACTCGAAGCGCCTGGATGCTCCCTCCCGCGAGCGGCTGGCCGTCGCTATTCGAGCCCACGCGGTGGCGGTCGGCGTCGGGATCGTGAGCGCCGCGGAGATCGACCTCCGGGACATCCTGCGCGCGAGCCTCGCCGCCATGAGAGTCGCGATCCTTTCTCTCGATCCGCAGCCCGAAGCGCTGCTCCTCGATGCGGTCTCTCTCCCGGGGATCCGGCTTCCCCAGCTTCCGATCGTTCACGGCGACGCGCTCTCTACCTCCGTGGCGGCGGCTTCGATCGTCGCGAAGGTCGAGCGCGACCGGATGCTGGACGACCTGGGTGTCCGGTTCCCCGTGTACGGCTTCGAGCACCACAAGGGGTACGGCACCCCGGAGCACTGGCAGGCCCTCTCGGTCCACGGCCCCTGTCCGGAACATCGCCTGAGCTATCACGGAGTGGTTCCGGGGAGCGGCGAGGACCTCCCGGGCCCGCCGCGGCGGCGCCTTCCGGCGGGAAAACCCCGCGGCACCGGTTAAAATCGCGGCATTCATGCCGGGTACCCGCGAGCGACTCGTTCAGTCCGCCGAAAAGCACCTGTCCCGGGGGAAGCTCGACCAGGCGCTCAAGGACTACCTCGACCTTCTCAAGACCAATCCGAACGATGCCTTCGTCCTCAACAAAGCGGGTGACCTGTGCGTCCGGATGGGCCGGCCGGCCGACGCCATCGGGTACTTCTCGCGGATCGCCGAGTCCTACTCCTCCGACGGCTTCTTCCTCAAGGCGATCGCCATCTTCAAGAAGATCAACAAGATCGATCCGACCCGGCTCGACATCTACGAAAGGCTCGCGGTTCTCTATACGAAGCAGGGGCTGACGCAGGACGCCCGCAGCCACTACCTGACCCTCGCCGAGCAGTCGCTCAAGCGAAACGACATCCCCGGGGCGATCTCGGCGTTCGCGAGCATCGCGGCCACGGACCCGACCGACCTGAAGATCCAGGCCCGGCTGGGCGACCTCCACCGGGTCGCCGGCCAGACGGCCGAGGCCGTGGCGCGGTACGACGCGATCGCCGGAATGCTGCAGAGGAGCGGCGCGCACGAAGAGGCGCTCACGTTCTTTCGCAAAGCGCTCGACCTGGATCCGAACGATCCGGGCGCACGGATGCAGATCATTCGCGCCTACCTGACGGCCCGCGACTTCCCGTCCGCGATCGCCGCGCTCCGGGCGGCTCCCGAGAACGCGGAAACCCTCATCCTGCTGGGCGAGGCGCATCTCGCTTCGGACAACCGAGCGGACGCGACCGCCGCCGTGGAGCGCGCCATCGAGCTCGAGCCCGACAATGCCGCGGCCCGCTCCCTTCTCGCGCAAATCCGCGTGGAGGAGGGATCGCCGGACGCCGCGCTCGACGCGGTTTCGCGGTTGGTCGATCTCGCGTCGTCCTCGGGCGATTTCGCCCGCGCCGCGTCGCACCTGCGGCCGATCCTGGAAGCATTTCCGTCCCACCGCGCGGCTCTCCAGAAGATGGCGGAGCTCTCGGAGGCCGAGGCCGACCCCTCGGAATCGATCGCGATGCGGCTGGCTCTGGGGAGGGACGCCGAAGCCCGAGGGGACGTCGCCGACGCCGCCGACCAGTACCGGCGTGTGCTGTCGGCCGACCCTTCTCAAGCCTTTGCCCGGTCGCGCCTCGGGGAGATCGCTCCGTCCCCGCGGGAAGCCGAGGCACCATCCGAACCGGAGCCGCTCGCGGCCCCGATGCCCGGGACGCTGCGCTCCGATGATTCGGTCGCCGCCCTCCAGGAAGCCGAGGTTCTGGCGCGCTACGGCCTGAAGGATCGCGCCATCGATCGGCTCCGCGCGCTCGCCCGCCGGGAGCCGGAGCTCCTCGCTGCCCGCGAGCGGCTGGTCGAGCTCCTCGCCGAGACCGGTAATCCCGCGGCCCGCCGCGAGGCCGACGCTCTCGCCGAGGTCTATCGCGGAGCGGGACACGAGAGCCTGGCCGTGGCGCTCTTCGCCCGCATCAATCTTCCGACCGCGCTGGAGCTCGACAGCGTACCTGCGACGCGGCAACCGCTTTCCGCTCCGCCGCCGCCCCCTTCGATCGACGTCGAGTTCGACGAATTCGAGATCACGGCGCCGGCCGAATCGCTGCGCCCGCAGCCGGCCGCCTTCGACTTCTTCGAACCGGAGCCGCCTTCCGAAACCACCCGGCTGACCCCCCATGCCGGCAACGAGACCGGTTTCGGGGTGCTCGCGCCGGAGCTCGGCTCCCTCATCGAGGAGAAGATGCAGCGCGCCGCGGGGAAGGCCGTCGAGGCCGCGCCCTTGGGGCGACACGCGGTCTCCGACGAGAACCTGTTCGCCGACGAGCGGCAGTTCTTCAACCTGGCCGAAGAGCTGGAGCGCGAACTTTCGGAAGAGACCGTGGCCCCTCCCGCGGCTCCGGACCTCGCGGGAACGCAGGACGAGACTTCTCTCCAGGAGATCTTCCGGGAGTTCCGGAAGGGCGTCGAGCAGCAGCTGTCGGCCGAGGACTACGAAACTCACTACAACCTCGGAATCGCGTACAAGGAGATGGGACTCCTCGACGAGGCGATCGGCGAGTTTCAGCTCGCGAGCAAGGCTCCGGCGCTTACCGTCGAGTGCTGCAGCCTCCTCGGGCTGTGCTTCCTGGAGAAGGGGATGCCGCAGCTCGCCATCAAGTGGTACGGCAAGGGTCTGGCGGCGCCCGGCATCCGGGAGCCCGAGACCACGGGTCTCCTTTACGACCTGGCCCGCGTTTACCAGGACACGGGCGACACCACCCTGGCTTACACCACCTTCCTCGAGGTCTACGGCATGAACACGAACTACCGCGACGTCGTCGAGCGCGTCCGGGACCTCGAGGAGGCCAGAAGGAACTCGCGCGAGTCGGTCCACTGAGCAAAAACCCCGAAGGGTCCGAGAACGCTGCTCTTCTCGAGGTCCGGGACCTTCGCGTCGAGGTTCCGGCCGGCGGCCGGATCGCGCCCGCGGTCGACGGGGTGAGTTTCGACCTGGCGGCCGGCGAGTCCCTGGCCATCGTGGGGGAGAGCGGCTGCGGAAAGACGCTCACGGCGCGGGCGCTCGTCGGCCTGACTCCGGACGCCGCGCGGACGAGCGGCTCGATCCGGCTCCGGGGCCGGGAGCTCGCCGGCGCGCGCGAAGAGGAGTGGCGGCGCGTCCGGGGTCGGGAGATCTCGCTCGTTTTCCAGGAACCGGGAAGCGCATTCGATCCGGTCGTGCCGATCGGGTCGCAGATCGTGGAAGCGATTCGCGTTCACCGGGACGTCGACCGTGGCGAGGCGCGTCGAATCGCCATCGAACGGCTCCGCGAGGTGGGATTTCCGGACCCTGCGCGCGGCTTGACCGAATACCCCCATCGGCTCTCGGGTGGTCTTCAGCAGCGGGCCTTTCTGGCGATGGCACTCGCGGCGGACCCGGCGATCCTGATCGCCGACGAGCCGACGACCGCGCTCGACGCGACCGTTTCCGCCCAGGTCCTCGAGCTCTTCGATCGGCTGCGCGCGACGCGGGGTCTCGCGCTCCTTCTCATCACTCACGACCTCGGCAGCGTCGCGGCGCACACGGATCGCGCGATCGTGATGTACGCGGGACGGGTGGTCGAGGAAGCTGCGACCCCCGATCTCTTTCGCTCCCCCCGGCATCCGTACACGCGGGGACTTCTCGCTTCGATACCGCGGGTCGCGACTCCGGGCGCCGACGGACGCCGGTTCGCCGCAATCGTCGGCGCCGTGCCGGACCTCGCCGATCGGCCGCAGGAGGTCTGCTCGTTCGCGCCGCGCTGTCCGGATCGATTCGAGCCTTGCGAGGCGCGCGAGCCCCTGCTCTATCCGGCGGGCGGGAGCGCCGCCCGCTGCTTCCTCTACGAAGGATGAGCGGCGACTCCGGCGCGCAGCCGCCGCTCCTCTCGGCGCGCGGGCTCGTCAAACGGTACCGGCTGCGCTCCGGTCTCGCCGGCGGACGGGAGACCTTTTCGGCTGTGGACGGTGTCTCGTTCGACGTCGGGGCCGGTGAGACGCTCGGGCTCGTCGGCGAGTCCGGAAGCGGCAAGAGCACCACGGGGCGTCTCGTCCTGCGGCTCGAAGACCCGAGTGAGGGCAGCGTCCTCTTCGAGGGGGACGACTGGCTCGCGCTCTCGGGAGCCGAGCTCCGCCGCCGACGCCGCGACCTCCAGGTCGTCTTTCAGGACCCGAACACGTCGTTGAATCCCCGGATGAGATGCGGAGCGCAGATCGCCGAGCCTCTCCGCGTGCAGAGGCTCGCATCCGGGCGCGAGCTCTCGGATCGCGTCGCTTCGCTCCTGCAGGACGTGGGTCTTTCCGCCGAGACCGCGCGGCGGTTCCCCTCGGAGCTCTCGGGAGGCCAGCGTCAGAGGGTCGCCATCGCGCGGGCACTGGCCACCCGTCCCCGGTTCGTCGTCTGCGACGAGCCGATTTCGTCGCTCGACGTCTCGATCGCCGCGCAGGTGCTGAATCTCCTGGCCGATCTCCGGGAAAAGATCGGGTTGTCGTACCTGTTCATTTCTCACGACCTCGCGGTCGTCGCGCGCGTGTCGGATCGCATCGCCGTGATGTACTTCGGGCGCATCGTCGAAGAGGGGATCGCGGCCGAGGTCATTTCGCGGCCTCTTCACCCGTACACGGCGGCGCTCCTGTCCGCGGCGCCGGACCTGGATCCGGCAGTTCGCCGCGCGCGCATCGCTCTTTCCGGAGAGCCGCCTTCTCCGGCTGCTCCGCCCACGGGTTGCTCCTTTCACCCGCGGTGCCCGATCGCGCGGCCCCGGTGCCGCGACGAGACGCCGTCGCTCGCTCACGTCGCCGACGGTCGCCTCGCTGCCTGTTTCTTTCCGGGGGAGCTCACGGCGAGGTAGCGATCGGAGCCCGACCCTGAGCGCCCGGCCCGAAGTCGGCTATCATCGCGCCGCATTTCTCGGGTGGGCACTTCGCGGGCCGCGTGGGAAACATTCGACTTCGGAGTGCGTAATAGGTGTGACGAAGGAGTAACGGAATGAAGAGGTTGCCGAAAGTGCGGGCGGCGTTTGCCGTCCTCTCGGCGGCGGGCCTTCTGGGCCTGGCCCCCCACGCGACAGCACAGACCGCGACGGCGCCGACCGCCACAGCGCCGACCGCGACAGCGCCGACCGGAGCGGTCATTTCCGCGCGGCCGGGAGAGCGTCCCCCCCGGGCGCTTCCCGAGACCGGCGCCGGGGGGGTCCGCCTGTCGCTCGACGAGGCGGTTGCCCTCGCGGTCGCGAATAACCAGGACCTGGACGTTTCGGTCAATACAGCCGAGGCGTCGAGGTACATCCTCCTGTCCAACTGGGGGATCTTCGACCCGCTGGCGGAGGCGTCGATTCTGCGGTCGCACACCGAGACACCGGCGACCTCGAACCTCGTCGGCGCCGCCGTTTCCACGCGCGACTCGACCGATTTCTCGACGCGGATCACGCAGCTCGCGCCGACCGGTGGGACGTTCTCGCTCGGTTTCACGGTCGACCGGACTTCCCAGAACTCCAGCTTCTTCTTCGTCAACCCGGCTTACACGAGCGGCCTGACCTTCTCCTTCGACCAGCCCTTGCTGAGGAACTTCGGCCGCGACACGACGACGTGGCTCATCCGGACCGCCCGGAACAGCCGCGACGCCACGTACCAGAACTTCGTGCGAAGCGTCCAGGGAACCGTCAACTCCGTCGAGCTCGCCTACTGGGACCTGGTGTACGCGCTGCGCAACCTCGAGGTCAAGAAGGAGTCGCGGAGCCTGTCGGCGGAGCTGAACCGGATCACCAAGATCAAGATCGACGTGGGGTCGCTCGCTCCGATCGACATCGTTCAGACCGAGGTCGGGATCGCGACCGCCGAGCAGGAGATCATCATCGCGGAGGGGCTGATCGGCGACGCCCAGGACCGGTTGAAGCGTCTTCTGAACTTCGATCCGTCGAAGTGGAACGTGCCGATCGTTCCGGTGGACGAGCTGCGGGCGGAGCAGCCGGGCGTGGAGGTCGACGAGGGACTGAAGCGGGCGCTCCTCGCGAGGCCCGAAATCCTCGCGACGCAGTACGGCGTGGACAACGATCGCATCCGCTACGAGTACTGGCGCAACCAGACCCGGCCGGCGCTCGGCGTGGTGGGGAGCTACGGCTACGCGGGGCTCGGCGGGACCACGACCCTCCGCGACGAGATGGGAAACATCATTTCTCGGACCCGCGGCGATCTCGGCGACTCGCTGCAGCAGATCACGGACCGGGACTTCAAGAACTGGTCGCTCGGGCTCAATTTCTCCTACCCGATCCTGAATCGCCGCGCCAAGGGGCAGCGCGGGGCCGCGCTCTACTCGTGGGAGGCCTCGAAGGCCAACCTGGGCGCGGTCGAGCAGAACGTCATGCTGGAGGTCCGCTCGGCCGCCCGGGACATCGAGACCGCGCGCCGATCCACGGTCGCGGCCCAGAAAGCCCGCGAGCTCGCGGAGCGCAACCTCGACGCGGAGCGGAAGAAGTTCGACAACGGAATGACGACGTCGTTTCAGGTACTGCAGATCACGAACAACCTCTCGGCCGCCCGGACGATCGAGCTGCAGTCCCTCGCCGTTTATCGCAAGGCGCTGTCCCAATACCACTACGCCATCGCGGACATCCTCGACTGGAAGGGAATCCGGATCGAGGATCTGCCGGAGTTCGCGCCGCCGCCCGCGGAGAGCCTGGCGCCGCGGGCGCTCCCGCCGACGCCGCCGCCGGCAGCCCAGTAGCTTCGGGTTCCGCGTGAACGACGCCGAGCACGATTCCCCTCTGGCGCGGGTCGCCGGAGTCTTCGCCTCTCCGGGGCCGACCTTCGCGTCCATCGCGCGGCGGCCGGGATGGGTCCTGCCCCTCGTCATCTCGACGCTTCTCTCGATCGCGGCGACGGCGGCGATCGTGCCCCGGATCGACTTCGAAACGGTGATGCGGGAAAAGATGGCGGAACGTCACACGTCCATTTCGGAAGACCGGATGGAGCAGATCATTGGGACGCAGAAGAAGATCGGCCCCCTCTTCGGCTACGCCTCCGCCCTGCTGGCGCCGACCGTCTTCACTCTCGTTCTCGCCCTGATTCTCTGGCTCGCCTTCAAGGCGTTCGGTTGGGAGACCACGTTCCGGCAGTCGTTCGGCGTGACCGCCCACGCGCTCCTTCCCTCGATCTTCGGCTCGATGCTGCTCATCTTCTTCGCCACGCGGCTGGACTCCCTCAACCCCGCCGACATCCGCGACTTGACGCATTCCAACGCGGGTTTCCTGGTGGACCGCCATGCCAACCCGGTGCTCCACTCGCTCGCGGGGTCGGTCGACCTCATTTCGATCTGGATGTTCGGCCTCCTGGTGATCGGGTTCGCGGCGGCGGCGAACGTGACCCGCCGGAAGACGGTCATCCTGATCGGGAGCCTGTGGCTGATCCTCGTTCTCGGGAAGGCGGCCTGGGCGGCCGTCTTCCATTGACCATTGACGTTTTTTCGCCCGAACCCCGGAGGGCGGAAAATCGTATGAACGCGCCAGGGCCCGATTTTTCATGCTGATCGACATTCGAGACATCACCAAGGTTTACGAGATGGGCGCGCAGAAAGTGCGGGCCTTGGACGGGGTCTCCCTGGGCGTGGACCGCGGGGAGTACGTCGCGATCATGGGCCCCTCGGGGTCCGGCAAGTCGACGCTCATGAACCTGGTCGGATGCCTGGACACCCCCTCCTCGGGCTCCTACATCCTGAACGGGCGCGAGGTCGCGCGCATGTCCGACGACGAGCTCGCCGCGATCCGAAACCAGGAGATCGGCTTCGTGTTCCAGACGTTCAACCTCCTGCCGCGGACCAGCGCTCTTCAGCAGGTCGAGCTCCCGCTGGTCTACTCCGGGCTGGCGCGCAAGGAGCGTCGGGAGCGCGCGGTCAAAGCCCTCGAAGCGGTCGGCCTCGCGGACCGGATGACGCACCACCCGAGCGAGCTGTCGGGCGGGCAGCGCCAACGAGTCGCGGTCGCGCGCGCGCTCATCAACGATCCGAGCATCCTTCTCGCCGACGAGCCCACCGGGAACCTCGACTCCGCGACCGGCGCCGAGATCATGGCCCTCTTCGACGTCCTGAACGCGAAGGGGAACACGATCGTCCTCGTCACGCACGAAGAGGACATCGCCGCCCACGCCCGCCGGATCGTGCGGCTGCTCGACGGGCGCATTCGCGACGACGGTCCGAACGATCGCGCCGCCGCGATGGCCCGACTCTCCGGCGCCCCGGCGTAGCGATCTTCGCCGGCGCGAGCTGGCGTAGAATTTCGCGCTCGCCATGGACCCCCACAAGTCTCTCTTTCGCAAGGTGGAACGCGCGATCGAAGCGATCGAGCGGTCGCCCGACGCCTCGTCGACGATCACCGAGACCGCGGGTGCGATCATCGAGAACTTCCGGGACGAGCTCGGAGTCCGCGGGGGTCGGCTCTACGAGCGGCGCGACGGGGGATACGAGCTGACCCGCGTCTTCGGCGGGGCGGTCGCGGCGCCCGGCATCTTCGTTCCGGACGAGTACCCGCCGGTCCAGCAGGTCCTGGACGGGGGAGTGGTGGTCCTCGACCTGGCCGCGCCGGGCGTGGATCCGGAATTCGAAAGCAAGCTTGGGGTCGACCGCTTCGCGGCGATCGCGGTGGGAGACGACCGGTACATTCTCTCGTTCTCGGTCGATCCGGGGGCGCAGAGCGAGGACCTGATGGCGTCGCTCGGAATCATCCGGCACGCCGTCGATCAGAAGCTCCGGCAGGAACGGTTCGTGTCGGTCCTGAACGAGGCCCGGCAGATTCAGATGTCGATCCTGCCCCGGCGCTCGCCCCGCCGCGGCGAGTTCGACATCGCCGGGTTCACGGTACCGGCGGAGATCGTGGGGGGCGACTTTTTCGACTTCATCCCGGTCACCGATCGCATCCACGGGATCGCGATCGCCGACGCCTCGGGGCACGGCCTGCCCGCGGCGCTGCAGGTGCGAGACGTCTACACGGGCCTGCGGATGGGAGTCGCCCGCGACTTCAAGATCGTGCGCACGGTCGAGCGACTGAACCGCATCATTCACCAGTCGCGCATGACCACGAAGTTCGTCTCGCTTTTCTACGGGGAGATCGAAGAAGAGGGCAACTTCATCTACGTGAACGCGGGCCACCCTCCCCCGCTGCACTTTCATGCGAAGGGCGTCACCACGCTGAAGCAGACCGGAATGGTGCTCGGCCCCTCGGCCACCGCGAGTTACAGCCGGGGGTTTCTCGCGCTCGAACCGGGCGACGCTCTGCTCCTGTACACCGACGGGATGACCGAGGCATGCGATCCAAAAGGCCGCGAGTACGGGATCGAAAGGCTCGAGAAGGCCTTCCTCGCCATCAAGGAGAAACCGGCGGACGAGATCGTCCGCTCCCTCGTCGAGAGAGTCGGGGAGTACGTGCGCGTCCGCGCTCCGGAAGACGACCGGACGGTGGTCGTCGTCAAGCGGATCCTCCCGGCGGATCCGGCTGCGACGCCCCCGCCCACGTCCTAGATCAGTTTCGTTCGCGCCGGCCCGGGCGGACCGACGAGGAACCTACCGGCGCCAGCGCCGATACCCGAACCCCCCGAACAGAAGCAGGATGACGAGGATGACGATGATCAGGGTCGTGTTCGACATCGTGGTCCCTCCGCGGCGATCTTAGCTCAGGTGCGATCCGCGCTTCGCCTCGCGTCGTTTCTACGAAAAAGCGGCCGAATGAGCCTGCCGGAACGCCTCGGCCGTGATCCCGATGCCGTTCTCGATCGGCGTCCAGGGCGGAACGCCGAGGTCTCTCCGCGCGGCCGAGCTATCGAGGACACTCCGGCGCTGCTCGCCCGGCGCGAGCGGCGCGTATTCCGGTTTCCCGTGGAATCCGAGCGCCGGCGCGAGGAGCTCGAAGAGGCGGTTGACCGAAGTCTCGACCCCCGTGCCGACGTTCCAGGTGCCGCTACCCCGGACGGCGAGCGCCCGGGCCGCCGTCTCGACGACGTCGCCCACGAAAACGTAGTCGCGCGTCTGCGCGCCGTCCCCCCGGATTCTTGGAGTCCTGCCCGCGAGGATCGCCTCCGCGAAGATTGCGACGACGCCGGCCTCTCCCCGGCCGTTCTGGCCGGGCCCGTAGACGTTGGCGTAGCGCAGGACCTGGACCTCGAACCCGTGAATCGCGCGGTAGTAGTGGAGATACTTCTCGATCGAGAGCTTGGCGCAGCCGTACGGCGACACGGGGTTCGTGGGATGGCTCTCGGGAGCGGGGCGCCCGCCCTCCGGTTCGCCGTAGAGCGCGCCGCCGGTCGAGGCGAAGAGCACCCGGCGGACTCCCGCCCGGCGGCAGGCCTCGAAGAGCTTCAGCGAGCCGAGGACGTTCGACCGCGCATCGTCGACCGGGTCCGAGACGCTGTGGCGCACGTCGATCTGCGCGGCATGGTGCGAGACGACGTCGATCTTCTCCTCCGAGAGCAGCGGCTCGAGGTCGGCCTCGGCGACGTCGGCCTCGACGAATCTCGCTCCCGCGGGGACCTTCTCGCGCCGGCCGGTCGAAAGGTTGTCCACGACGACGACGCGGTGTCCGTCGGCGAGGTGGCGCGCCGCCATGTGCCCGCCGATGAATCCGGCGCCGCCCGTGACGAGAACGTTCATAGACTTGCCGCCCATGATAGCGAAGCGCCGCCCCGACCCCCGGCTCCGCTTCGACCCGTATGCGCTGGGTCTCCGGGAAGCGTCCCGCTCGTTCTACCGCCGCGAGACCACCTCGGTCGCGCGGGAGCTGATCGGTTCCTATCTCGCGAGACTCTGGAGGGAACGGTGGCACGGCGCGCGGATCGTGGAGACGGAGGCCTACCTCGGACCGGATGATGCCGCGGCCCACTCGTTCGGAGGAAGGCGGACGTCGCGCGTCGAGCCGATGTACGCCGACGGCGGTCACCTGTACGTCTTTCTCGTCTACGGAATGCACCACTGCGCGAACGTCGTCACGCGGCGAGCCGGCGACGCGCAGGCGGTCCTCCTTCGCGCAGGGGAGGGGCCGCCCGGCACTCCGCCCCGGCTTCTCTCGGGTCCCGGCAAGCTCGCAGCGGCGCTCGGGATTACGACGGCGGCGACCGGGCGGGACCTGATGGGAGGCGGCGACGTCCGCCTTTTCCGGCGTCCGCGGGGGCAGCCCCCGCGGGTGGCGGTCTCGCCCCGGATCGGCGTCGACTACGCGGGGGAGGCGGCCGCTTGGCCGCTGCGATTTTTCGACCTCGACTCGACGGCCATATCTCGGCGATCATCCGCGTCATGAAGTGGCGCAAAGAGGGTTCCCGGATCTTCATTCGGCTCGAGCTCGGAGACGAGGTCCATTCCTCGTTGGTGGAAGTGGCGAACCGCGAGGCAGCTTCGGGCGGATGGTTCTCCGGAATCGGCGCGGCGAGCCAAGTGGAACTCGGCTGCTACAACCTGGAGCGAAAGGACTACGACCGCACGGCGGTCGCGGGCGACGTGGAGGTCGCTTCGGCCTCCGGCTCGCTCGGGCTCGTGGACGGAAAGCCGTTCGTCCACCTGCACGCCGTCGTCTCGGATCGGACGGGCATGACTCGAGGGGGGCACCTCTTCCGGGCCGTGACGGGGGCGACGCTGGAGTTCGTTCTCCTCGTCGCGGACGGCCCGATCGAACGCACGAGGGACGAGGAGACCGGGCTCAATCTGTGGAGGGTGTAGTTCTACCTGTCATCCTGAGGAGCGAAGCGACGAAGGATCTCTCGCTTTAAAGCCAGAGATCCCTCCCTACGCTCGGGATGACACGCACGGCGGCATCGCGTGGACTGAGGCGGGTGCGGCCGCCTTTGTCATTCCATCGGCGGGTTGTAAGCCGGTATCCCGGTGACCGCTTCGCCGATCACGAGCGTGTGGATGTCGTGCGTCCCCTCGTAGGTGTACACGCTCTCGATGTTCGCGAGGTGCCGGAACACCGGATACTCGTTGACGATGCCGTTGGCGCCGAGCGTCTCACGGGCGAGCTTCGCGCACTCCCGGGCGACCCAGACGTTGTTCCGCTTCGCCATCGAGACGTGGTGCGGCTTCATGGTCCCCTGGTCCTTCATGGTCGCGAGCTTCCAGGCGAGGAGCTGGCCTTTTGTGATCTCCGTGATCATCCAGGCGAGCCGCTCCTGGACCAGCTGGTGCGATGCGATCGGCCGGTCGTGCCACTGCTTCCGGGTCTTGGCGTAGTCGAGCGCGGCCTGGTAGGTCGCCATCGCGCTGCCGAGCGCGCCCCAGGAGATCCCGTAGCGGGCCTGCGTGAGACACGACAGGGGGCCGCGCAATCCCTGCACCCCCGGCAGGAGGTTTTCGGCGGGCACCCGGCAGTCCTCGAACGCGAGCTGTGACGTGACCGAAGCCCGCAGGGACATCTTCCCCTTGTGCTCGAACGTGGAGAATCCGGGCGTCCCGCGTTCGACCAGGAAGCCCCGGATGATGCCGTCGACCTTGGCCCAGACGACCGCGACGTCGGCGACGGAGCCGTTCGTAATCCAGGCCTTCGCGCCGTTCAGAACATAGCCGGCGCCGTCGGCGCGCGCGGTGGTTCGCATCCCCGCCGGGTTCGACCCGAAGTCCGGCTCGGTCAGGCCGAAGCAACCGATCGCCTCGGCGCTCGCGAGCTTCGGAATCCAGCGGTCTTTCTGCTCGGGCGAGCCGAACGCGTGGATGGGATACATCACCAGCGCGGACTGCACCGACACGAACGAGCGCAGACCGGAGTCGCCGCGTTCGAGCTCCTGCATGATCAAGCCGTAGGCCACGTTGTCGAGGCCGGGAAGCCCGTAGTCGGAAAGCGTGGACCCGAAGAGGTGCATTTCCGCCATATCCGGGATGAGCTCTTTCGGGAAGCGGCCCTCGTAGGCGGCTTCCTCGATGATGGGGAGCACCCGGTCGTCGACCCAGCCGCCGAC
>JBBQKV010000041.1:0-20937 GCA_038327245.1 Acidobacteriota bacterium | reverse complement strand
ACGAGCTCTCCGTCCACGGTGACGGCGATGCCCCGGGCCTCGCCGGCGGAGAAGTCTCCGGTGGAGTCGGAGGTCCAGATCTTCGCCGTGGCGGCGCCGGCGACTCGGGAGAGGAGCGCCGCGGCGAGAAAGGCCGCGACGCGAATCAGAGGCGGAGGTCTCACCAGTTGTCGGGCAGGACTTCCAGGTTGAGCTGCACCGACCCGGTGATCGGCACGGGCTGCTCGACCGTCACGCTCTGCAGCCGGACGAAGGAGAGGTCCGGAGTTCCGTCGCCGGGTCCCCGGTCGCGCAGAAGAGCCGCGACCGACGGCGGCAGCGCGGCAAGAGGCTCGCCGGCCACGACGGCGCCCGCGGCCTTGCGGTACGCGATCAGGTTCAGGCTGTTCGGCGGGCGCATGCGACCCAGGAAGTCGAGGACCTGGTCGAGCGACTGCGGGTCCGCGGGATACACCGCCAGATCGTAAGCGGTCGCCGCGTTGCCATCGCCCACGAAGACCGTCAGGGGACCCGGTGGCGTGTCCCTGGGGATGTCGAGGTCGAGCGTCACCCGCCGGGATGCGCCCCGGAAGTCGACGATGTCCACGCGAATGGGAACGCGCTCGCCCGCCCGAAACCGCTCCTTGCGCGGCTCGACGTTGACGATGCGGCCGTTCTGCAGCCGGTCGGAGTGGGTGATCTGCACGTCCACGCCCAGGATCCGCAGGTCCCGAAATTCGTTGGCCATGAGGTAGTTTGCGAGGACCGCGAGAGAGGTGACTGCGTCTTCGCGGGCCTGAAGGCCCGAGAACACCGTGTCCCAGTGGATGTCGCGCCCCGGGGTCTTGATGGACGACTTCCACACGAGGGTCCGCTCGCCCGACCGCTTCTCCAGGGTCGTCAGCACGTTGTCGATGGCAACCGCGGCGAGCACCGGGGTCAGCATCGGGTTGTGAACTGCCTCGAACCGGTACGTCTGCAGCGGCAACTCGTCGGACGCGATCCGGACGGTGATGGGCACCATTTTCGCGCGGGTGCCGAAGGTCCCGAGGATCCCGGTGGACCGGTCCTGGGTGACGGAACCGAAGACCGGCCCGGTCTCGGCGAACTTGAACGACCGGTTCAGCGACGCCAGCACGGTCAGGACCTCCGCCTGGGCCATGGGCATCTCGATGGGTCCCATCGACAGGAACGGGTGGCCGAAGGCGAGGACCGAGTCTCGGTCCACCCACGTCACCGTGCCGGTCGCGGCGAGCAGCATGTCGCCCGACAGGAGAACGGTGGAGAGGGACGATCCCGGCTGCACCGGCGTGCCCGGCCCGGCCTTGCCGGATTGCCCCGAAGAACCGGCCGGCGCGGCGACCCAACCCGCGGCCTCCGCGAGACGGCCAAAGAACCAGCCGGGAGAGCCGCCCGCGCCTCCCGCGAAGGAGACCGGGATCGGAAGCGTGGCCATGGAACCCGCGCCGGCGGACCGCCGGAAGGGCGCGAGCAGCGCGTCCATCGCCCCCGCGAACCGGCGCTCCGTGAAGGTCGCGGCGAACTCCGAGGCGCGCACCGCCGGGCCGCCGATCGGTACCGGCGGGCTCGGAGGTGCGTGACGGATGTCGAGCATGCTCTGGATCGGGGTGATTCCGCAGACCGGGTCCTTCGCGAAGGGCCACCCGTAGGCAAGCGCTCCGACGAGCTTGCCGTCGACGTAGATCGGGCTTCCGCTCATCCCCGCGATGATCCCGGAGTGCTCGAGCCCCGCGCCCGAAACCTTCGCGAGGACCAGGTCCTGCTTGGGCGCATACCGCTTCAGGACCCCGAGAATCTCGACGTCGAACCTCTGGATTCCGAGACCCCCGCCGAGGTCGGAGAAGCCGTAGCCCTTCATCCCCGCAACGAGCTTTTCGACCGGAAAGATTTCCGCCGGGACGTCAGAGGGCAGGACCGGAGCGTCCGCGCGGACGGCCGGCGCGGCGATGGCTGCTCCGAGAGCGAGCGCCAGCCCGAGAGCAAACCCGACAGTCGAACGGACCGCAAACCTCACGGTTTGGACAACGCCTCCCCTTCTCGACTCCATTCCCCCGGTGCGATCCAGCTATGCGCTGAAGGCTCGATATGTTACGTTCGATCCCGATGATCTTCGCCGGGTTTCAGGCCCTCTCGGTCGAAAATCTCGGCGAGGGCGGCGGAATCCTCTCCTTCTTCAAGGACACCGGGCCGGCCGGGAAGGTCGTCCTCGGCATCCTTCTCTTCTTTTCCTTCGTCTCCTGGATCATCATTTTCGCCAAGTTCGTCCGCCTCCGGCGGGTCTCGCGGCAGTCCGAGAAGTTCGTCGAGTTCTTCCGCAAGTCGCGGCGCTTCTCGGAGGTCAACACCGTCGCGAGCCAGCTGACCGAGACGCCTCTCTCGACCCTCTTCAAGGCGGGGTACGCCGAGTTAGACGCCCAGGTGAAGGCCAACCGGCCAGATGATCCGGGCGCCACGGCGAGCGGGGTGACTCTCAGCCAGCGGTTCCTGATCCGCAATATCTCCGGCATCGAGCGGGCGCTCGAGCGGGCGATCGGCATCGAGATGTCCCGGCTGACGAAGTACATGACGTTCCTGGCGACAACTGCCTCGGCCTGCCCGTTCATCGGCCTGTTCGGGACCGTCTGGGGGATCATGCAGGCCTTCCGCGCGATCGGGACGACGGGCTCGACGTCCATCATCGCGGTCGCGCCCGGCATCTCCGAGGCGCTCGTCAACACCGCCGCGGGTCTCGCCGCGGCCATCCCCGCGCTCATCTTCTACAACTACTTCATGGGAAAGGTCCGGCAGCAGCGCGCGGGAATGGAGGATTTCTCCCTGGAGTTCATCAACCTGGCGGAACGGAATTTCACGTGATGAGTCACCCGGGAGGGGTCAGGTCTCCACTTGCCACTTCGCCGTGCGAAGTGACAAGAGCAGGGGTGGTGAGGCCGAGGCTCCCGCGACTCGTGAAGACCTGACCCCGTTGGCCTTCCAGCGCGAAAGCGGCGACCCCTTTGATCACCTGGCGGACATCAACGTCACGCCTCTCGTCGACGTCATGCTCGTGCTGCTCATCATCTTCATGGTGACGGCGCCGATGCTCCACCAGGGGGTGTCCGTCGCTCTTCCAAAAACGGCGACGACGAACCTGCCCGCGACGATGGAAGACCCGGTCATGCTCTCCATCACGAAGGATGGTCTCTACTACATCAACGAGACGCCGGTCGCGCGCGGGTTGCTCCGCGACCGGCTGGAGCGGTTTCTGCGCGGGAAGAAGGATCGCTTCGTCCTCCTCAAGGCGGATCGGGGTCTCTCCTACGGCACCGTCGTCGAGACGCTCGACCTCCTGAACCGGATGGGGATCGAGGGCCTCGGGATGGTGACCGACACCTCCGGCGCGAAGAACGCGCCGGCCCGGTAGGCGCATGGATACGGTCGGCGAGCTCATCGCGGATCGGGGGCGCGAGCGCTTTCCCTGGGGCGTCGGCACCGTTCTCGCGGCGCTCCTCCACGGTTCGATCGCCGCCGCGCTCATCTACTCGGCATCCATCCATCCGGCCCGCTTCGTCATGCCCCGAACGGTCGCCGTGCGCCTGCTTCCCGCGGGTTCTCTCAAGGGCGGAGAGGCCCCGGCCCCCGCCCCGGCCCCGGCCCCCGAGCCCGAGAAACCGAAGATCCTGAAGCCGGCACCGGAAGACGCTCCGCCGCCGCCGAGCAGCAAGGCGGTCCTTCTCCCCGTGAAGGAGGAGAAGAAGACCGCGACGGCTTCCCGCCCGTCCCCCGAGAAAGCCCGGGCGCCGGACGTGAGCCTTCCCTCCGCCGGCCCGAGCTCGGGCGGAGGATCCGGCGGGCCGGTCGGCGCGGGCGGCAACGTCGGGGTGTCGGGAGCCACGCTCGACGACGCGGATTTCAAGTACTCGTATTACATCGAGCGGATGCTCATTGCCATCGGGATGAACTGGTTCAAGCCCGCGCAGGCCGGCGACGTGTCTCCGGTCATCCATTTCCGCATCGAGAAGGACGGCACCATCTCGGACGCCTCGGTGGAGCGGTCGAGCGGCCTTCCCTTCGTCGACCGTGCCGCTCTCCGGGCAGTCGTCTCCTCTTCGCCGCTTCCCCCGCTGCCGTCGGAGTATGGGGGGAGCCAGCTCGGCGTTCACCTCAAGTTCGACTAACCACTCTTTGGGAGTCCCGATGCGACTTTTTTTCGGATTCGCGCTCGCCTCCGTCCTGCCGCTCCTGCTGCCTGCGGCTGCCTTCGCGCAGGCCGCGCAGACGCCGCAGAACCAGGACCTCTGGATCTCGATCAACAAGCCGGCCGCCCGCAAGGCCGCCATCGCGGTGCCGGACCTCGCGACACCCGGCACGGCCACGCTGAAGTCGACGGTGACCGATCCGTTCACCGCCACGCTGCGGTCGGACCTGGAGTACTCCGGGGCGTTCACGGTGGCCGACCCGGCGCACTATCCCCCGCCTCCGAAGGAGCCGACGACGCCGGAAGCCGCCGACGCCTGGCGGGGAGGCGGCGCCGAGTACCTGGCGGACACGAAGGCGCAGGTGTCGGGCGACCGCGTCTCCGTCGAGGCGCGGGTATGGGATCTCGGCGCCCGCAAGATGATCATGGGCAAGCGGTACTCGGGCGGCGTCACCTACGTGGAGCGCATCGCCCACACCGTCGCCAACGACATCGTCAAGCAGTTCACCGGAAAAGACGGGCTGTTCCTGTCGAGCATCGTCTTCGTCTCCGACCGGGACGGATTCAAGGAGCTTTATGCGATGGACTTCGACGGGCGCAGCGTCCGGCGCCTGACGTCCGTCAAGTCCCTCGCGTTGAGCCCCGCGGGCGGCAAGTCCGGGAAGATCGCCTACACCAGCTACGCGAAGCTCTATCCCCAGATCTGGATGATGAGCGCCGACGGCAGCGGCAAGCGGGAGGTCTCGACCGGCGTCGAGCTGAACGCCTCCCCCACGCTCTCCCCGGACGAGACGCAGATCGCGTTCGCCGGCTCCGCGAAGGGAAATACCGACATCTACGTGGTCAGCGCGGCAGGCGGGGCGCTGCGGCGATTGACCACCACGCGCGCCATCGAAGCATCGCCCGCGTGGTCGCCGACGGGCCGCCAGATCCTGTACACATCGGATCAGTCCGGCAACCCGCAGCTCTACGCGGTCGATCCGGAGGGGACGGGCGCCCGCCGGATCTCGTTCGCCGGCAACTGGAACGATGAGGGGTCCTGGTCTCCGGACGGGGCCCGGATAGCGTTCGCGTGCCGGAACGAGGGGGATTTCAACATCTGCCTCATGGACTTTGCCAACGGCCAGACGATCCAGTTGACCGCGGAGGGGTCCAACGGCCACCCGACGTGGTCTCCGGACGGCGAGAAGATCGTGTACTCGTCGCGGCGCGGCGGGCACACGCACATCTACACGATGGACCTGAACGGACAGAACAAGAGACAGCTCACCGATTCGGGGAACAATTTGCAGCCGGCGTGGCTGCCCTGACGAGGACGGAACCCGGGACACGGGACACGAACTCCGTTGTTTGCGCCGGTTTCCGCCGGTGACGTGCTATATTCCGACTCGATGCCCGCCGCCGGGCCGGGCGCGAACCTGCTGACGGACAAGGAGAAGGTATGAAGAGGCACTCCACCCCCATCGCCGTGTTGGCGATTCTTCTCGCGGCGGTCCTGCCCTTTGCCGCGGGATGCAAAAAGAAGCCCCCGACGAGCACGGCGGAGGCCCGTCCTCCGATCGAAGAGCCCGCGGCTCCCGAGCGCGTGGTTCCGCCTCCTCCCTCGACTGCGCCTCGCGAGCCGGTCGAGACCGAGGTCCTCACGCAGGAAATCTCGGAGCTGAACAAGAAGGGTTATCTGCAGGACGCTTACTTCGACTACGACGCCTCGGACCTGCGGGACGACGCGCGCACGAACCTCTCCAAGAACGCCGAATGGCTGAAGCGGTACCCGTCGATCCAGGTCCTCGTCGAGGGTCACTGCGACGAGCGCGGAAGTTCCGGATACAACCTCGCTCTCGGCGACCGCCGCGCCAACGCCGCGCGCGACTACCTGGAGTCGCTCGGCGTTGCGTCGTCGCGCGTCCGGACCGTCTCGTACGGCAAGGAGCGTCCGTTCTGCAACGACGCCACCGAAGACTGTTACCAGCAGAACCGGCGCGCGCACTTCGTCATCACCGCAAAGTAGAGACCTCGTGATTTCGCGCCACAACCTCAGGCTCTCCGCCGGCGTCCTCCTCGCGGCCGCCGTCGGGGCCGTGGGCTGCGTCTCCGCCGACGACATCGAGGGCCTGCACCGTCAGATGAACGACATCGAGACGCAGATCCAGGCCCTGGAGCGCAAGTCGTCGAGCAAGGAAGAGGTCGCCCGGTTGAACTCGAGCGTCTCGGAACAGACGCAGCAGCTCCTGAAGTCCAACGCGGACACGGGCGTGAAGCTGGGCGAGCTCTCCTCCGCGATCGAGCAGCTCCAGGCGAAGCTCGAAGACACCAACCGTCGCCTGTCTCAGCTCTCCCAGCAGATCGCGGAGACCCAAGGTGACCTCCTCCGCATGCGCGGGGGCACCTCCGCGCTGCCGCCGGGCACCCCGCCCGGCTCTGTCCCTTCGAACCCAGCGTCTCCGCGCATCGGCGAGCCGTCCGCGAATCCGGGCCGAACGACGCCGAACGATGCGATCGTGCGGCCGGCCGCGGGTCCCTCCGAGCTCTACGACACGGCCTACGCGGACTACACGAAGGGGCGCTACGCGCTCGCCATCCAGGGCTTTCAGGAATACCTGCAGTCGTATCCCTCGACCGATCTCTCCGACAACGCCCAGTACTGGATCGGGGAGTCGCACTACGCCCAGAAGAAGTATTCCGACGCGATCGCCGACTTCGACCGGCTCCTCAAGGACTGGCCGAGTAGCGACAAGGCCCCCGCCGCGCTCCTGAAGAAGGGGTATGCCCTTCTCGAGATGGGCCAGAAGGCCGAGGCCGTCGTGCAGCTGCAGTACGTGATCCACGAGCACCCCTCCTCCGAGGAGGCGCGACTCGCGCGGGCCCGCCTGAAAACGATCGGGGTCGAAGCGCGATAGAGACGGGAAACGGAAAACATAAAACGGAAAAAGAAACCCCCGGCATTTTTCCCGTTTCCCGTTTCCCGATTCCCGAAGAAAGGTTTCCATGGCCAACATCAAATCCGCCCAGAAACGCATGCGCCAGACGGTCGTCCGTCAGGCCCGGAACAAGAGCGTGCGTTCGAGGCTGCGCACCGCGGTCAAGAAACACCGGGCCGCGGAGGGCGCCAAGCCCGAGAGCCTGTCCGCCACGTACTCCGAGATCGACCACGCCCGGAAGAAGGGCGTGATCCACAAGAACGCGGCGGCGCGCTACAAGTCGCGCCTGGCGAAGGCCGCGCGCAAGTCCGCGGCAGCCGGCTCCTAGAACCCCTCGAGCACGCTCGACACGAGGCTCGCCGCGAACCGCTCGGCGACCCGGTCGATCGCTTCGTTCTCCCGGTCCACGTACGACGCGGCGCTCGCCGGTAGCGTGTAGTTCTCGCGGAACGTGTACGCGGGGTTCTCCCAAAGGACCTTCTCGTCCGGGAGCGTCTTCAACGCCACCCGGGCGGTGATCGCCACCTGGTATTCCTTGGCGCGCCCCTGCTCGTCGAACGCCACCGCGTAGAGGTCGAACTGGGTGACCGCGCCGGAGAGCTCCGCGTCGGCCTCCCGCGCGTCGGCGCGGACCTCGAAGCGGCCGCGGGTCGCGAGCTCCCGCGCGACCTCGCTCGACACCCGCTGCTCCACCCCGACCCGCGTTGTCGCGTTGGCGAACGTCAGAAAGCGGATCACTCGGACGGTCGCCGGGAGGGTAGATCCGCGACCCACGAGCGAGTAGCCGCAGCCGGCCGCGCCGAACGCACCCATCGCGGCGACCCAGACGGCGGCGGAAGTCCACGCCGCGAACGCCGGTCTCAACGGACGACCAGGTTCAGGAGGCGGTCCGGGACGTAGACCGCGCGGGTGATCTCCCGGCCCTCCACCCAGGGGCGGATCTGCGCGTCCCTCTGCGCGAGATCGACCGCCGACGCCTCCCCCTCGCCGCGCTCGACGTCGAGACGGCCGCGGACCTTGCCGTTGACCTGCACGACGAGCGTGACGCGCGCGCTCGTTGCCAGCTCCGCGTCGAACTCCGGCCACGGCGCCTCGAGCAGGAAGGGGCTTTCCCCCAACCGCTCCCACCACTCCTCGGTCAGGTGGGGCGCGACCGGATGAAGCAGCTTCAAGAGCGTCTTCGTCGCGCCGGACAGGGCCGCCGGCGTCTCCGACCCGCTCTCCAGCGCCTCGCCGATCGCGCGCTGGAACTCCATGAGGGCGGCGACGGCCGTGTGGAAGTGAAATCGTGCGGCGTCCTCGGTGACCCGCCGGATCGTCCGGTGCTCGAGGCGGACGAGAGGCGTGTCGGAGCCGGCCCCGCCCGACGATCCTCCGCGCTCGAGATCTCGGACTCGCGCACACAGGTCATGCACGCGGTTGAGGAAGCGATAGGCCCCGCTGACCCCGTCCTCGGACCACTCCGACTCCTTCTCGGGGGGTCCGATGAAGAGCGTATACACCCGGACGGTGTCGGCGCCGAACCGCTCGATCAACTCGTCGGGCGATACGGTGTTCCCCCGCGACTTGGACATCTTCTCGACCCTTCCGGTCGCGACGTTGACGCGGGTGATCATCCCCTGGTTGAAGAGGCGTTCGAACGGCTCCTCGAGGTCCACGAGATCCATGTCCTGGAGAACGCGGCACACGAACCGGGCGTAGAGCAGGTGGAGGATCGCGTGCTCGATGCCTCCCACGTACTGATCGACCGGCATCCAGCGCGCGGCGCGCTCCCGGTCGACCATCCGCTTCTCGTCGCGCGGGTTCAAGAAACGGAGGTAGTACCAGGACGAATCGACGAACGTATCCATGGTGTCGGTCTCGCGGCGGGCCTCCCCGCCGCAGCGGGGACATCGCGTCTCCACGAAAGCGCGCGACTTCTCGAGAGGATTGCCCCCGGCGCCGAAAAAATCGACGTCGTCCGGAAGGAGAACGGGCAGATCCTGGTCCGGAACCGGGACGACGCCGCAGCCGGGACAGTGAATCGCGGGGATCGGCGTGCCCCAGTAGCGCTGCCGGGAGATCAGCCAGTCCCGCAGCCGGTAAACGATCTTGCCCTTGCCGAAACCCTTTGCCTCGACCCACTCCACCGCGCGGCGGATCGCCTGCGGACCCGACGGGGTTCCGTTCCAGTCTCCCGAACCGGAGAGGTAACCGCCGTGGGGAGCGGCCGCGGTCATCGTCTCGGGATCGAGCTCCGCTTCGTCCGTCCGATAGACGGGCCGGATCGGAATCCCATACTGCCGCGCGAACTCGAAGTCGCGCTGGTCGTGCGCCGGAACTCCCATGATCGCGCCGGTCCCGTACTCCGGAAGCACGAAGTTCGCGATCCACACCGGAATCGGCTTCCCGGTCGCCGGGTTCAAGGCGACGAAACCGGCGTCGCGCCCCTCCTTCACTCCTCCCTCGGACTCCCGCTCGAGCCGGGACTCCCGCCGCACCTTCTCGACGAACTCCTCGATGGCGGCGCGATCCGGGGACCGTTCCGCCAGCGTGGCGACCGCCGGATGTTCGGGGGCGAGCGCGAGGAAAGTGGCGCCGAAGAGCGTGTCGGGCCGCGTCGTGAAGACCGCAATCGGCTCGACGAGAGCCTCCACCCGGAAGAAGATCTCTGCCCCCTCCGACCGGCCGATCCAGTTGCGCTGCATGGTCTTCACGCGCTCCGGCCAATGGGGCAGCGCGTCCAGCCCGGCGAGAAGCCTCTCGGCGTAGTCGGTCACCCGGAAGAACCACTGCGTGAGGTCTCGGATCTCGACGACGTCGTCGGACCGCTCGCACCGGCCGTTGACCACCTGTTCGTTCGCCAGCACCGTGCGGCATCCCGGACACCAGTTGACCGGCGCCGTCTTCCGGTACGCGAGGCCGCGCTCCCACATGCGCAGGAAGAGCCACTGGTTCCAGCGGTAGTACGACGGCTCACACGAGGCGAGCTCCTTCGACCAGTCGTACAAAAGGCCGAGCGCGCGCAGCTGCTCCTTCATGCGGGCGATGTTGTCGAGCGTGTAGTCGCGAGGGTGGACGCCGCTCTGGATGGCGGCGTTCTCGGCGGGTAGTCCGAACGCATCCCACCCCATCGGGTTCAGCGCCTTTCGGCCGGCCATGCGCTCCCGGCGGTACAGCGCGTCTCCCAGGATGTAGTTCCGGCCGTGTCCCACGTGGAGCCGGCTCGCCGACGGGTACGGGTACATGTTCAACATGTAGAACTCGTCGCCCGGAACGGCCGTGTCCACTTCCGCGACGCGCGCTTCCTCCCAGCGGCGACGCCACTTCTCCTCGATTGCGGCGGGGTCGTAGCGCTCGGTCACGCCGGGCAATATAGCGGAAGCGTCCCCGGGGACACCCCTCGTGTCCCGTATCCCGTGTCCCGTGTCCCGTGCCCCGACTATCGGGTGGCCCGCCTCCGCAGAGAAACCACGCCTGAGGGGAGAGTCTGGTAGCCGAGCGTCCCGGCGAAGGAGATCGGCGTCAACCGCAGATCCGTCGGCCTCGAGTAAGCGCGGCGGGCAAAGGGCAGATAGCGGGCATCCACTCCGTTCACCGACGCGCTCGGGTCCGAAAAAGCGAAGCCGCGATCCGGGTAGTGGACCTCGATCCAGCGGTGATACGCGCCTCCGATCCGCGGCTCGTAACCGGCCGTATCGGGCTCGGTATTGAGAACTCCCTGGACCGTCCGCGCGCGGATCCCGGCCCGCCGGAGCAGATCGACGGCGAGCTCCGACAGCCCCACGCAGTTCGCGCGCTTCTCGGCGAAGACCGCGGACGGGTCCTGCCGGCGGACGTGGTCCGGGTCGTACCGGACGGCCGCGGCGAGCGCCCCGAGAATGCGCTCCACGGCAGCGGCCTCGGTCGTCGCGCCCCGCGCGCTCGACTGCGAGAAGGCGTCGCGTTCCGGCGCGGACGGCAGCGCGCGATCCCGCGGCAGCCCGGTCGGAAAGGGCGCGCGGCTCGCGAGCGGAGAGTCGCTGACGCGGACCGTCAACTCGACGGATCCGCCCGCGCCGGCGGTGACGGCCAGCGAGTACCCGTCGTTGTCGAACTGGTCGAAGAGGCGGGAGGCATCTCCGCCTCCCCGGTAGCGGGCGACCTGCTCTCCTCCGGCGGCCACGGCCGAGACGGCCAGGATCATCGCGGCGGCCAGAAACGCGAGGGCGCCGCGGCTCACGACGCCACCGGGCCCGCTCGCCCGGACTTCAGAACGCCGTCGAGGATCCCGTTGATGAACTGAGAGGAGCGCGGCGTCGAGAAGCGTTTCGCGATCTCGAGAGCCTCGTCGATCACCACGGGGCGCGGCGTCTCCGGCTCGTGCAGGAGCTCGAAGAGAGCCATCCGGAGAATGTTCCGATCGACGATCGGCATCCGCATGAGCCTCCAGTGGTCGGCCTGGCGCGAGATCAGCGCGTCGAGCTCCTCCCGGTGCTCCAGGGTTCCGGCGACGAGCCGCGCCGTGAAGCCCCGGGTTCCCTCCGACGCGGTCTGAAAATCCTCGGAGCGGTGGAACATCTCCTCGGGCGCGGTTCCCGCGACGTCGTGCTCGAAGAGCATCTGCAGCGCGAGCTCACGCGCTTTCCGGCGGGCGCCCAGGTTACCTCCCCCGGAGCTGGCGCCGCACGTTCGCCATCTCGACCGCCGCCTCCGCGGCCTCGGCGCCCTTCACAACCCGCGCTCTCGCCTGCTCCATGGTGTCGCAGGTCAGCACTCCGAATCCGACCGGAACGCCACTCTGCGCGGAGAGAGTCGCCAGCGCGGTCGCTACCGCGTGGCCCAGGACTTCGTGATGGCTCGTCTCGCCGCGAACGATCGCGCCGAGCACGACGATCGCGTCCGGCGACTCGCCCTCCAGGAGCGCGGCGGCCGCCGCCGGGAGCTCGAAGGCGCCGGGCACCCGGACGACGAGGACGTCGTCGGCTCTCGCCTCGTGAGCCTCGAGAGCGTCGAGAGCCGAGCGAAGGAGCGCCTCGGTCACGGTCGAATTCCAGCGGGCGCAGAGGATGCCCACTTTGAGGCCGCGGGCGTCGAGGCTGCCCGTGTGCTCGCGGGGCGTGAATGTCGGAGCGACGCGGGGCACGGCTCGATTTCGCAAGGACCATCCTCTCGAGAAGTGCGAATTCTAACCCGCGCCGCCCTCCGGCGAGAAGAGGCGCTCGAGCAGCGTCTCGTCTCCGAAGCTGCGCGCATATCGCGCGCGGAAGTCCTCCCCGGAGTATCGGGGCGGCTGGGGCCCCTCCGATTCCAGCACGATTGCCGCGGCAACGCTGCCGATCCGCCCGGCGACCTCCCACGATGCGCCGATGCGGATCCCGCGCACGAGCCCGGCCCGGTACCCGTCGCCGACGCCGGTCGGGTCGCGCGCTGCGTTCTCGAGCGGCGCGATCGGGATCTCGTGACGCTCCCGCGCGCGCGGTCCGGCGACCGAAATGGTGGAGCCTTCCGCGCCGTGCGTAACCACGAGCGCCGGGACCCGTGACTCCAGGTCTTCCCGCGACAGTCCCGTCTTCTGTGACAGGATCTGGAACTCGTAGTCGTTGACGATCAGGACGAGCGCGCCCTCGAGGCCGGCCACGAGATCCTCGCCCGTCAAACGGGCGACCTGCTGGCTGGGGTCGTAGAGAAAGGGCACGGTCAGCTCCCGGCACTCCCGCGCGTACCGGGCCATCGCCTCGGGGTCGTTCGGGGAAATCACGACGAGCGCCGCGTCGGCCGAGACTTCTTCGTGCAGGGAGAGGTCGCGGGCCCGCGCCATGGCGCCCGTGTAGAAAGAGGCGAGCTGATTCTGGTCTCGGTCCGTCGAGACGAAGAACGAGGCCGTGAAGACGTCCTCGTGGATCGCGAGCGAGGAGACGTCGACGCCCTGCCGCGCCAGCCAGTCCCGGTACTCGGCGCCGTCCCGGCCCGCGGTCGCGAGAAGGAGCGGTCTCTCCCCTAACAGGGCCAGGCCGTACGCGATGTTCGAGCCGCACCCGCCCGGCACGCGGCGCATGTCGTCGACCAGGAAGGACACGGAGAGGCGCCGCATGTGGTCCGGGATGAGGTGGTCGACGAAGCTCCCCGGAAAGCGCATCAGGTAGTCGAACGCGACCGACCCCGTGACGACGACGCGACCCTCTTCGGGCAGGATCACAGGTACTTTCCGACGAGGGGACGAAGGCGCCGCCTCGTCTCCTCCGGGATCGCGGTCCGGTCCGTCAGGATTGCGAAGGCGAGCGCATCGCGGCACGGGCACGCCCGGTCCGCCGCAACGCGCGTGACTGCTTCGCGCATCGTCCCACGCGCGGCCGCCGAGTTCTCTCCGAGCACGGCCAGCACCGCGTCGACCGAAACGGCTTCGCCCTTCTCCCTCCAGGCATCGTAGTCGGTCACGAGCGCCAGGGTCGCGTAGCAGATCTCGGCTTCGCGGGCGAGCTTCGCCTCGGTCAGGTTGGTCATGCCGATGACGTCGGCGCCCCACGAGCGATAGAGGAGCGATTCGGCGCGAGTCGAAAACTGCGGCCCCTCCATGCAGACGTACGTCCCGCCGCGGCGCGCGGAAAGACCCGCGGCGCTGGCCGCGGCCTCGAGGGCCCGGGAGAGCGCCGGACAGACCGGGTCCGCGAAGGAGACGTGGACGACGAGCCCGTCGCCGAAGAAAGTGTCCGGGCGGTGACGGGTCCGGTCGATGAACTGATCCGGGATGACCGCCCGGCGCGGTGCGTGCTCTTCCCGGAGGCTCCCGACCGCCGACGCCGAGAGAAGCGCGTCGCAGCCGAGCGCCTTGAAGCCCCACACGTTGGCGCGGTAGTTGATTTCGGTGGGAGAGAGACGGTGGCCCCGCCCGTGCCGGGAAAGAAAAGCAACCGGGACTCCGTCGAGCGTTCCGGTGAAGTACGAGTCGGAGGCACCGCCGAACGGAGTGTCGGGCGTCTCCTCGCGCATTCCCTCGATCGCTTCGAGGTCGTAGACGCCGCTGCCTCCGATGAGACCGACGCGGGACGTCAGACCGGCGCCTCCTCGAGCGCGGCGCGGTGGCTCTCCA
Organism: Acidobacteriota bacterium; assembly: GCA_038327245.1. Lineage (GTDB taxonomy): Bacteria > Acidobacteriota > Thermoanaerobaculia > UBA5066 > Gp7-AA6 > Gp7-AA6. The sequence continues at coordinate 6,797 of JBBQKV010000041.1, read as the reverse complement.
CCGCGGCAACCACCCGCTCCGCGAGAGCGAGCGCATCCCGGCCGTCTTCCCCGGAGACGAGGGGACGGGTCCCGTCCACGACCGCGCGCCGGAAGTCGGCGAGCTCGCGGGCGAGCGGCTCCTCGCGGGACACCGGCACCGGGACCGGATGCATCTCCGCGCGGCCTCCTTCCCGCACGAGGCGGACCGCGGAGACACTCTGCGCCTGCATGTCGATCGAGACGTACATCGACGGCGCGAAAACCCGGCACTTCCGGACCTTCTCGGTCGAGACCCGGGAGGCCGTCAGGTTCGCCACGCAGCCGCCGTCGAACTCCAGCCGCGCGTTTGCGATGTCGAGCTTCGGCGTGAGGACCGGCACGCCGGCGGCGCGGACCTCCCGGACCGGCCGTCCCACGAAGGCCGAGACGATCTGGAGGTCGTGGATCATGAGGTCCAGGACGACGTCGACGTCGAGGCTCCGAGCCGTGAAGACCCCGAGCCGGTGCACCTCGATGAATCGCGGGGACTCGACTAAGGAGAGGGCTGCCTGGATCGCGGGGTTGTATCTCTCGACGTGACCGACCTGGAGAACCCGCTCGGCCTTCCGCGCCCGCGCCACGAGGTCGTCGGCCTCGATCAGGCTGGCCGTCATCGGCTTCTCCACGAGCACGTGGAGTCCCCGGTCGAGGAAGAAGCGGGACACCTCCGCGTGGGAGACAGTGGGCGTCGCGACCACCACCGCCTCGGCCTGCCGGGCCACCTCGTCGAAGTCCGCGAGCACCGGCAGCGAGAACTCTCCGGCCACCTCGGCGGCGCGGCCGGGATGGTGATCCTGAACCCCGACGACCTGGAATCCGGCGAGCGAAGACGCCAGCCGCGCGTGGTGTCGCCCCAGGTGGCCTACGCCGACGACCGCGAGACGGAGGTCTTTCATGCTTTGTCATCCTGAGGCCCGCAGGGCCGAAGGATCTCTCGAATCGAGAGATCCCTCGCGGGCTCACGCCCGCTCGGGATGACCGGGCGCGTGCGGCGCCCGGTCACTTGTGGAATCCCCGCTTGCTCTCCCGAATGAACGTGACGAGCTCCGAGACGGCGGGACTTCCGGCGAGCTCGGCCCCGATCCTCTCCAGAGCCTGGCTGGTGTTCAGCTTCGACTTCACCAGCAGCCGGTAAGCCTTCTGCAGGGCCTCGATCTCGGCGTCCGGCAGCCCCTGCCTCTTGAGCCCGATGGTGTTGATGCCGTACGTCTTCGCGTCGACGCCGTCGGTCTTGCAGAACGGGAGGACGTCCTGCCGGCACTGCGTGAACGCGCCGACGAAGGCGTAGCGGCCGATGCGCGCGAACTGGTGCACCGTGGCAAACGCGTTCAGCACGGCGCGGTCTCCGACTTCGACGTGGCCGGCGAGCGAGGCGCAGTTCGCGAACACGGTGCCCGAACCGATGCGGCTGTCGTGTGCGACGTGCGCGTAGGCCATGAAGTAGTTGTCGTCGCCCACGGTGGTCTCGCCGCCGCCATTCACGGTCCCCCGGTGAACCGTCGAGAACTCCCGGAAGACGTTCCGGCTTCCGACGACGAGCCGCGTCGGCTCCCCGTGGTACTTCAAATCCTGCGGCTCGAATCCGAGCACGGCGTGGGCGAAGATCCGGTTGTCTTCTCCGAACACCGCGGGTCCGTCGAGTTGGGCATGCGACCCGACGGACGTCCCCCGACCGAGCTCAACGCCGTCGCCGATCACCGCGTAGGGCTCGACGCGGACGTCCTCGGCGAGACGGGCCCGGGGCGAGACTACCGCCGAGGGATGAACCCGGGCGGTCACGGGCGCTCGAGGATGGTCGAGAGCAGCTCCGCCTCGGCGCACAGGGCGCCGTTGACCTTCGCCACCGTGCGGCACTTCGACATCCGGGTCTTGATCGACACCATCTCGACCTCGATCAGGAGCTGGTCACCCGGAACCACGGGCCGCCGGAACTTGCAGCGATCGATGCCGGTCAGGTAGATCACCTTGCGCTCCCGGTTGGGCAGGCTGGCCAGGAGACCGACCGCGCCCACCTGCGCCATCGCCTCGACGATGAGCACCCCCGGCATCACGGGATTGCCCGGGAAGTGGCCTTGAAAGAATTCTTCGTTGAAGGTGACGTTCTTGATTCCGACGACGCGCTTCCCCTCCTCGACCTCCAGGATGCGGTCGACGAGCAGAAAGGGATAGCGGTGCGGGAGGATCTTCAGGATTTCGGTGATTCCGATCTCCAGGACGGGCCTCCTTTCTCGATTTCCGCCAGGCGCCGCTCGAGCTCGTCCAGCTGGCGGGCCAGCTCCGGCAGGCGCGCGACGATCGCGGCGCGCCGGAGGAAGTCGCGATGCGGCGCCGCCGGCATTCCGGAGACGACCGCGCCGGCCGCGACGGAGCCGGTCACGCCGGCCTGACCCGTGGCCACGGCTCCCCGCCCGACGGTCACATGGTCGTTGACGCCGACCTGCCCGGCGAGCGTCACACGGTCCTCCAGCTTCGCCGATCCGGCAATGCCGGCCTGCCCGCAGAGGATGGCGTCCTCGCCCACCGTCACGTTGTGCCCGACCTGCACGAGGTTATCGATCTTCGTTCCGCGGCCGATCCGTGTTTCGCCGAGCGTTGCCCGGTCAATCGCGGAGTTCGCGCCGATTTCGACGTCGTCGCCGATCCGGACGATGCCGACCTGGGGAATCTTGCGGTGCGCCTGGCCGTCCCAGACGTATCCGAAGCCGTCGGATCCGATGACCGCGCCGGAGTGCAGGATGCATCGGTCTCCCACGACGCACCCCTCGCGCACGACCACGTTGGGGTGGAGGAGGCAGTTCTCCCCGATCGCGGCGCCCTCCCCGACGAAAGACCCCTCCGAGATGCGGCTGCGCGGCCCGATCCGGGCCCGGGCGGCCACCGTGGCGCCGGCCGCGATCGAGGCTCCCCGGCCGATGCGCGCGCTCGGGTGCACGCGGGCTCCGCGGGAGACTCCCACCCGGGGGCGCGGCGAGGGAAAAAGGATCTCGAGCCACCGCGCGAGCGCGAGCGCCGGCGAATCGACGACGACCGCGGGCTTTCCCCCAGCGGCCTCGAGCGAAGGCGCGAGCAGGGCCCCGGCGCGACTCGTCGCCGCCCCCCCCGCGCGGCGCTCTCCGGAGACCCACGAGAGATCTCCGGGTCCCGCGTCGTCCAGGGCCCGCACGCCCGAGAGCCGCAGCGCGGAGTCGCCGATGACACGGCCGCCGACGGCCGCCGCCAGCTCCGCGAGCGTGAAGGTCGAGCCTCGAGGCATACGAGACCGACGCCGTGGCGCCGGTCGGGAACGGGTCTTCTTTCGGGATGGCACGCGGGAGCCGATACTACCTAAAGCAAGAGCCCCCGGTCCGGGGGCTCTTCGTGTTCCGTGTTCCGTGTTCGGTGTCCCGTCCTAGGACGGCTTCTTCGTCGGCGCTACCGCGGGTCGGGCAGCGGGTGGAGCGGGCGCCGGAGCCTTCGCCGCGGCGGCCGGGGGAACGGCCACGGTGGTGTTGAAGCGCTTCAGCACGTCCTCGGTGATGTCCGCCGTATCGTCGGCAAAAACCAGCCCCGACTGAAACTTGTTGAAGATCAGCGTGTACCCGCGCTCTTTCCCCAGCTGCGTGATGACCGGGAAGACGCGCCGCTCGAGGTCGGCGAGCTCTTTCTTCTGGGCTTGGTCGAGGTCCCGGCTCGCTTTCTCCTGGAAGCTCTTGAAGTCGATCGCCTTCTCCTGGTACTGCTTCTGAAGCTGCTCGCGCTTCTCGTCGGAGAGAGCCTGCCCCTGGTCGGCGAGTTTCTGCTCGAGGTCGCGGAGGTCCTTCTGAAGCCGGTCGGCCTCCGCCTTCTTGTCGTCGTTCACCTTCTTGACCCGGTTGAAGGCTTCTTTGCCGAGCGCGGAGTCCCGGACGAGGCGCTCGACGTCGATCACCGCGATTCGGATGGGGGCCGCCGCGCCCGGGGACTGCGCACTTGCAGCCGCCGCGAGCGAAGCCGCCAGCATCGAGTAGACCAGTCGTTTCATTCGAAGACTCCTTCCACTTCCACGAAAACAGCGAATAGTAGCAATTTCCTCGGTAAGACAACAGCAGCACAGGTAGCGGCATTTCCGGGCAAGGGCCAGGGGCTTGGCCGCTGGCACCCGCACCTGACACCTGAAACCGGCTTTAGAAAGTCCTTCCGATCGAGAAATCGAATCCGGAGCGGCGTTCCTTCAGCCTCGTGATGGGAAATCCGAACTGATCGAAGGGGGTCTTCGGATCGAGGTTGAAGGAGTAGATGAAACGCAGCGGGGCCTGGAAGATTGGCAGGAAGATCCGCAGCTCCGCTCCGACCGCCGTGCGCAGCCGCCCGAAGTCGACCGACTGGCTCTCGTGGTACACGTTGCCGACGTCCGAGAAGGCCAGGAGCTTCGCGGGACCGATGGACGCGAACACGTACTCCAGGTTCAGGACGAAGTACTTGTCGCCGCCCAGGATTCGCCCGGCTTCGTCCGTGAAGACCTGGTCGTTCTTTTTCAACGGCAGGATCGAACCGGTGCGGAATCCCCGCAGGCTCGTTTCGCCGCCGAGCTGGAACCGCTCGAAGATCGGGATCTCGCCGCCCGCGAAGGGCGCGACGTAACCCGCTTCGAAGTTGACGCCGAGGTAGGCGTGCCGCGGAAAACGGATCGGCAGGTACCCCGACGCGCCCACGAGGGGCTTGACGAAATCCTGGTTACCTCCGAGCACGCTCCCGGCGAACTGCGACGTCAGGTAGAGGCGGTATCCCCGATTGGGATCGAACGGGTCGTTACGGCTGTCGAACCGGTAACCGGGGGTGAGCGAAGAGGTCGTCCCCGTGACCTCCGTGAACTTCTCGGGCGGGGCGGGCTGCCCCGGCGGCACCTGGGCTCCGCGCACCGGGAAATTGGCCTTGATGTCTTCGAAGGCGTACAGGATCGACCAGCTGTCGAAGAGCCCGATCCCCTTGCCGTAGAACGCGGTTCCGCCGGAGCGACTCTCGTCGATGTTGAGGTATTGCACGTTCCGCCGGAAGAGCGAGACGCCCACGGTCTGGTTCCGGTCCATGAACCAGGGCACGGTGTAAGACAGGTCGTAATACTTGGAGATGCGGCCGATCTGGGCGGACGCGCCGATCACCTCGCCGCGCCCCAGGAAGTTGCTCGTCTGGAACGAGAACTGCCCGAAGAAGCCGTCGAGGGCGGAGTACCCGGCGCCGAACTGGATCTGGTTCTTGCTCGCCTCCGTCCCCTTGATCACGACGTCCACCTTCTTGTCGTCGGGACGCACCGAGAACCCGGGCTCTTCCGCGATCTTGAAGTAGCCGAGCTGCTGGAGCTTCCGGAGGCTCTTCTTGATCGCTTCCATGTTCATCACCTGGCCCTCGTCCAGCGCGAACTCGCGCCGGATGACCTTGTCCCGGGTCGTCGTATTGCCCTGGACCTCGAGACGGCCGAGATAGAACTTCTCTCCCTCGTAGATCTTCACCTCGACGTCGACCTTGTGGTCGCCGACCTCGTGATACGCCGGATCTCCGAACCAGTAGATGTATCCGCGCGACTTGTACTTCGCCTCGATGCGCTGGAGCGCCTCGACGAGTCGATCCCGGTTCAGGATCGAGCCCGGCGGCAGCTCGTAGAACTCCTTGACCAGCACGTCCGCCGGGATCACGGCGGGAGTCGGCGGGTCGGCCGGCTGGCCGCTCTGGTTCACGCGGACCACTCGGATGCCACCCGTATAGAACCGCTCCCCCTCCACGAGGGGGATGGTGATCCGGGCGCGCCGCTTGATCTTCTTCGGCTTGGCGTTCGGGTTCTTGACGAAGATCTCGATCTTCGGGTCTTTGACGACGACGTCCTTGTAGCCCTTCGACTGGTAGAGCGACTTGACGCTCTCGATGTCCTCGTCGTAGTTGGCCTGGCTGTACGTCGTCTTGTCCGAGACGAGCCGCCAGAAGGTGTTCACCTTGGTCTTCTTCATCGCCATCCGAAGCCGGCGGTCCGAGATGACCGAGTTTCCCTCGAAGTCGATCGAGGCGATCTTGACCTTTTCCCCTTCGTCGATGACGAAGACGACCTTCTTCTCGGTCTTGGAGACGTCCTCGATCTTGAACTCGACGGTAGCGCTCCGGAAGCCCTGGGCCTGGTAGTAGTCCGCGATCGAGGATCGCGTCTTCGCGATGTCCCGGAGGGAGAGCGGGGCGCCCTGCTTGATCTCGACCTTATCCTCCCTGAGCTTGTCCTTGATCTGGGATGTCGACACCTTCTTGTTACCGTTGAAGTCGACCGCGGAGATCGTGGGACGCTCCTCGATCGTCACGACGAGCGTGACTCCCGCGGGATCGTGTTCCGCCTCGACGGACAGGTTCTCGAGGAGCCCGACCTCCCAGAGGGCCGGGAAGTTCGCGCGGATCTTTTCGGGATCGTAGGGGTCGCCGACCTTGACCCCCAGGTAGTGGGAAATCGTGTCGGGCGAGACGGTCTGGTATCCGACCACCCGGATTCCGAGGATGCGCTCGGAAGCGGGGACGGGAGCCGCCGGCACCGCGACGGGAGCACCCGGGGTCGGGACGGGACGCGCCGGAGCCGCGGCGGCCGGCGCCATCGCGGCGGCCGGCGTCGGGGAGGGGCTCGGAGGAGTCTGCGCCGTGAGCGCGACCGCGCAGAGCAGCAGCGCCGAAACGAGGCCAACGACCGGCAGGATCCGCCCGACCCACCGCTCGCCTCTCGTGCCGCTCATGCTTCGATGCCGCAAGCGAAATCCTTATCTCAAAGGGGACGGGGATTATTCCCGGGCGGAA
>JBBQKV010000040.1:0-21018 GCA_038327245.1 Acidobacteriota bacterium | reverse complement strand
GCGCGCGCCGCCGCGCTCAACCCTTCGACAACGGGTTTCCTCTTCCTGCTCGTCGTGCTCTTCAGCGCGACGATCGGCGGTCTCGAGGCCGGCATCGCCGCCTCTCTGCTCTCCACGATCGCGCTCAACTATTTCTTTATTCCGCCGCTTCACACGTTTCACGTCGCCGACTCCGAGAACTGGGCCGCGCTCGCCGCGTTCCTCGTCGTCGCGACCGTCGCCAGCCGGCTCGTCACCCGCGCGCGAGACCAGGCCGAGCGGGCGCGAGCGCGGGCCAAAGAGGTGCAGACGCTGTACGACCTGAGCGTCCAGATGTTCTTGACCGCGTCCGGCGACGAAGCGCTCGCGGATGCCGCTGTGCGGGCTCTCGCGGCGACGGGCGCCGTGAGCGCCGGCGTAGTCCTGGTCCCGCCGGAAGGGCCGCGCGAAGTGGCGTGGATCGGGAGCGCGGCCGACGCCAGCGTGCTCGAACGCATTCGAAGCATTCCCGCTCATCGCCAGACCCTGGAGTTTCCGGACGGCCGCGAGCGCGACCTCTACGTTCCCCTCGACGCGGCCGGAGAGCCGCCCGGTGTCCTCGTCGCGCTCCGCACGACGGCGACCCGCGCCGCGGTCGAGTCGATTGCACGGCTGCTCGGCCTCGCGCGGGAGCGCGAGCGGCTGCTCCAGCAGCGGACCCACGTCGAAGCGCTGCGGGAGAGCGAATCGATGAAGACCGCGCTCCTCCGCGCGGTGTCCCACGACCTCTCGACGCCGCTGACCGCGATTACCGTCCAGGTGGCGTCGCTCCGCCGCCAGCTGGCGGGCCAGCCGACCGGGAAGACGGTCTCTCTTCTCGCCGACGAAGTCGCGCGATTGAGGCGGCGGATCGACAACCTCCTCGCGATGGCGCGTCTCGAGACGGGAAGCCTCGCGCCGCGGCCGGAGCCGATTCCGCCGCCCGACCTGTTCCGCGCGGCTCGCGAGAACCTCGGCGCGCCCGCGTTCCCGGGAGATTTCGCCGTCCGGGTGGAGCCCGAGTGTCCGGACGTGTTCGCCGATCCCTCCCTCGCGCTCGAGATCATCGTCAACCTGGTCGAGAATGCCCGGCGCGCTTCGGCGCCGGACGCCGGCGTGGAGCTCGTGGCCGACCGGCACCCCACGGACTTCGGCCAGGTCCGGCTGGGCGTGCTCGACCGCGGCCGTGGAATCGACGGAGAGGCGCAGTCGGGAGGACTCGGTCTCGAGATCGCGCGGCGGTTCGCCCAGGCGAGCGGGGGCGCGCTGGAGCTGACGGGGCGCGCCGGCGGCGGGACGTGCGCGTGGATCGACCTGCCGGCGGCGTCGCCGGATCGGGAAGGAGCAGTTGCCGAAACAGCTCATCCTCATCGCTGAGGACCACGCCGCGATTCGGGAGACGCTGTGCGAAGAGCTCGCCGCCGCGGGCTACCGCACCGTCGAGGCGTCGGACGGCCGGGATGCCCTGGAGCGCTTCGAAGCGTCGGCGCCGGACCTCGTCGTGACGGACATCGCGATGCCCGACCGCGACGGGTTCCGCGTGATCGCCGAGGTCCGGAAGAAGGGTTCGACTCCGATCATCGTGCTCTCGGTGCTCGGCGGGGAGTCGGACAAGGTGCGCGCTCTCGACCTCGGGGCGGACGACTACGTAACCAAGCCGTTTTCGATTCCCGAGCTGCTCGCGCGAATCCGGACGCAGCTTCGCCGCGCGACGCCGCAGCTCACGCGCCTCGAGTTCGAAGACCTGTCGATCGACGTCCCGCGGCGCGAGGTTCGACAGGGCGGGCGCGAGGTCCGTCTCACGCCGACCGAGTTCGCGATCCTGGAGATCCTCGCGCGCAATGCCGGGAAGCCCGTCTCCAGCCGGGAGATCGCCCGGCGCGCGTGGGCGAGCGGAGAGGCGACCCCCGACACCGTCCGGGTGCACGTCGGGTCGCTGCGCCGGAAACTGGAGCCCGATCCGTCCGTCCCGAGGTACATCGTGACCGAGCCCTGGGTCGGCTACCGCTTCCTCAAAGAGCCGAAATAGGGCCATCTTCCGGACTTCTTTCGGGGCCGCGCTCTACCGTGGCCCCGCCCATGGCCGCCAACGATCCCCGGAAGACCCCCACCCTCCGCGAGCGCATCGAACGCGGGATCCTGGGGGCGCCGCGCGACGTCACGGACCGGCAGGTCTTTCACCGGATGTCCTTGATCGCCTTCCTCGCGTGGGTGGGCCTCGGCGCCGACGGCCTGTCGTCCTCCGCCTACGGCCCCGAGGAGGCTTTCCGCGTTCTGGGCGAGCACACCTATCTCGCGGTCGCGCTCGCCGTCGCGACCGCCGCCACGGTCATGATCCTCTCCGCCTCCTACCGAAACATCATCGAGGAGTTCCCGGGCGGCGGCGGGGGCTACGTCGTCGCGTCGCGATTCCTGGGGCCGCGGGCCGGCGTCGTGTCCGGCTGCGCCCTGATCGTCGACTACGTCCTCACGATCACGGTCTCGATCGCCGGAGGCGGGAACGCCATCTTCAGCTTTCTCTCGCCATCCCTCCACCGCTGGAAGCTGCCGGCAGAGTACGCGGCGATCGCGCTCCTCATCGTCCTCAACCTGCGCGGGGTCAAGGAGTCGGTGAAGGTCCTCCTCCCGATCTTCCTCGTCTTCCTCGCGACGCACGCCCTCCTCATCGCGACGGTCTTCTTCCAGCACCTCGACTCGGTGCCGCAGGTCGTCGCGGGCGTGTCGCACGGTTTTTCCCATGGCCTCACCACACTCGGCGCGACCGGGATGCTGCTCCTCTTCCTCCGCGCCTACTCGCTCGGCGGCGGCACGTTCACCGGGATCGAGGCCGTCTCGAATGGACTGCAGATCATGCGGGAGCCGCGCGCCGAGACGGGCAAGCGCACCATGAACTACATGGCCGTCTCCCTGGCGGTGACGGCGTCGGGAATCCTCATCGGATACCTCCTCCTCCGGACGCACCCGATGGCGGGCAAGACGATGAACGCGCTTCTCGCGGAGTCGGTCTTCGGCGGATGGCGCGTCGCGGGAGTGGGCCTCGGATACTGGCTGGTCCTCGCCACCCTCGTCTCCGAGGGAATGCTCCTCTTCGTCGCGGCGCAGGCCGGATTCATCGACGGACCGCGCGTGATGGCGAACATGGCGGTGGACTCCTTCTTCCCTCACCGGTTCTCGGCGCTCTCCGAACGCCTGACGATGCAGAACGGCGTCCTCCTGATGGGAGGCGCGGCGCTCCTCATGCTGTTCTACACGGCGGGCAACATCCATACGCTGATCGTCATGTACTCGATCAACGTCTTCCTCACGTTCACGCTTTCGCAGCTCTCGATGACCCGCTTCTTCCTGGGACGGCGCGAGCCCGGGCGGCGGCGGCGAAACCTCGGCCTTCACCTGGTGGCGCTCGCCATGTGCGCGACCATCCTCGCGATCACGATCTACGAAAAGTTCTCGGAGGGCGGCTGGCTGACCGTGGTCATCACGACGTTCGTCGTCGTCCTCTGCATCGCGATCAAGGCTCACTACGACCGGGTCCGCTCCGGCCTCCGCAAGCTCGACGAGATCCTGGGCTCGCTCGCCCCGCGCGGCCAGCCGAACGAGGGACCGCTCGAACGAAACGTTCCCACCGCCGTCCTGCTCGTGAACGGCTTCAACGGGCTGGGAATCCACACCCTACTCTCGACGCTGCGGTACTTTCCCGGCCTGTACAAGCAGTTCGTGTTCCTCTCCGTCTCCGTCGTCGACTCCGGGACGTTCAAGGGAAAGGAGGAGGTCGACGCGCTGCAGCGTCAGACCGAAGAGGATCTCGCGAAGTACGTGCGCGTCGCGCGGAGCCTGGGCTTCCCGGCCGAGGCGCGGACCGACGTGGGCACCGAGGTGCTCGACGCCGCCACCACCCTCTGCACCGAGGTCTCGAAGCGCTATCCCAAGGCCACGATGATCACGGGACGGCTCATCTTCCGACGGGAGGCGTGGTACGACCGGCTGCTTCACAACGAGACGCCCAAGCTGATCCAGCAGCGGCTCCAGTGGCTGGGCGTTCCGATGGTGATCCTCCCGGTGCGGGTGCAAGTTTGACGCCGCCGCGCCGGCGATAGACTCCGGCCCGCGATGGCGGAACTCCCGAAACGCCGACTCGGAACGCAAGGCCTCGAGGTCTCGGCTCTGGGGCTGGGATGCATGGGGATGAGCCAGTCCTACGGCGAGGCCGACGAGACAGAGTCAGTCGCGACGATCTACCGCGCGCTCGACCTCGGGGTCACGTTCTTCGACACGGCCGAGGCCTACGGGCCGTTCCGCAACGAAGAGCTTCTGGGAAAGACCCTCGCGGAGCGGCGGAAGGACCTCGTCATCGCCACGAAGTTCGGCTTCCGCATCGTGGACGGGAAGATGAGCGGCGTGGACAGCCGCCCCGAACACGTCCGCGAGGCGCTCGAGGGCTCCCTCTCCCGGCTGAGGACGGACTACGTCGATCTTCTCTACCAGCACCGGGTCGACCCGGCGGTCCCGATCGAGGACGTCGTCGGCGCCATGGCGGAGCTGGTGCGCGAGGGGAAGGTGCGCTTCCTCGGCCTGTCCGAGGCGGGCGAGGCGACGATCCGGCGGGCGCACGCGGTGCATCCGATCTCCGCGCTCCAGAGCGAGTACTCCCTGTGGGAGCGAAACCTCGAGGCGACCATCATCCCGGTTCTGCGTGAGCTGCACATCGGGCTCGTGCCGTTCGCTCCGCTCGGCCGCGGTTTCCTCGCCGGCAGCGCCCGGCGCGCCGAGGATTATCCGGAGGGCGACTTCCGCCGCGGCGATCCCCGGTTTTCCGGGAAGAACTTCGACGCGAACATGCGGGCCGCGGAGGTCGTGCGGGACCTGGCCCGCCGCAAGGCCGCCGCGCCCGCCCAGGTCGCGCTCGCGTGGCTCCTCCACAAGGGCGAGGACATCGTCCCGATCCCGGGAACGAAGCGGCGGAAGTACCTCCAGGAAAACGCCGCCGCCGCCGGGCTCGCTCTGGCCGCGGCGGAGATCGCCGAGCTCGACCGGGCGCTCGCGCCGGACAGGGTCGCGGGGCCGCGCTACAACCGAGAGCTCATGGCGACGATCGACCGGTAGAGAGGATTCCCGTGGACAGTCACGAACTGACCGCGAAGAGCTGCGTCCCCTGCCGGGGAGGAGTTCCACCGCTTACGGAAGAGGACGCGCGGCGCCTCGCGGAGGCCGCGCCGGCGTGGGCGCTCCTCGAGAACGCCACGCGGCTCGTGCGGCGCTTCGAGTTCCGGGACTTCCGCGCGGCGATGGAGTTCGTCAACCGCGTGGCGGATCTCGCCGAAGAGGAGGGGCATCACCCCGACTTCGAAATCCACTGGAACAAGGTCGAGCTGACGCTCTGGACGCACAAGATCGGCGGCCTTCACGAGAACGACTTCATTCTCGCCGCGAAGATCGACCGGCTCCTGGAGGAGCCGGCGGGGAGCGGGGTCACCGCCGGATAAGGATCGCCCGGGCTATTCCTTCTTCCCCGGCAGGATCACGAGGACGACGCCGACCACCGCGGCCCCGAGCGAGAGCCAGCGGAGCGTCTCCCACGAATCCTTCTTTTTTCTCTCCGAGCTCGAGACCGCCGTCTTGATCGCGCCCTCCATCGTGTCGTAACTGCCCCGCTGGACGGTCCCGAAAACGAATCCCGCGAGGCCGATCAGGAGAACGATGATTCCGAGGCGCCGATTCACTCAGTACCTCGGCATCTTCGGCTCGATCTCGGCCGCCCACCGATCGATGCCGCCCGAGAGGTTGCGGACCTTCCGGAAACCCGCGTCCTGGAGGAGCTGCACTGCCTTCGCGCTCCGGCCCCCCATCTTGCAGTGGACGACGATCTCGTCCGCGGTCGACAGGCGGTTCAGGTTCTGCGGCAGGGTACCGAGCGGGATCTTCACCGAGCCGGGCAGCGAGCAGATCGCGAACTCGTGCGGCTCGCGCACGTCCACGAGGACGAAGTCGTCGCCGCGGTCGCGCATGGCCTTCAGGTCCTGCACCGAGATCTCGGGGATGCCGCTCATCGGGTTCCTCGCCGCTTCCTGCGGGATTCCGCAGAACTCCTGGTAGTCGATCAGCTTCGTCACCGTGGGGTTCGGTCCGCAGACCACGCAGTCCGGGTTCTTCCGCAGCTTCAGCTCGCGGAAGCTCATCGCGAGAGCGTCCACGAGAAGGAGTCTCCCGATCAGGGGCTCGCCGGTCTCCAGGATCAGCTTGATCGTCTCGGTCGCCTGGATGACGCCGAGCAGTCCGGGCAGAATCCCGAGAACGCCCCCCTCCGCGCACGACGGGACGAGCCCGGGCGGCGGCGGCTCGGTGTACAGGCAGCGGTAGCACGGGCCCTTCTCCGCCCAGAAGACCGAGGCCTGTCCCTCGAATCGGAAGATCGAGGCGTACACGTTGGGCTTCCCCGTCAGGACGCAGGCGTCGTTGACGAGGTAACGCGTGGGGAAGTTGTCGGTGCCGTCGGCGACGACGTCGTAGTCCCGGAAGATCTCGAGCGCATTGGAGCTGTCGAGGTGTGTCTCGTACGGAACCACGCGGACGTTCGGGTTCATGTCCCGCAGGCGCTCGGCCGCGGCCTGCAGCTTCGGACGCCCGACGTCGGAGGCGCCGTAGAGGATCTGGCGCTGCAGGTTCGAGTCGTCGACCACGTCGAAGTCCACGATTCCGATGGTCCCGACGCCGGCGGCCGCGAGATACACCGCGAGCGGCGATCCCAGGCCGCCCGCGCCGATGGCGAGCACCCGCGCGTTCTTGAGCTTCTTCTGCCCCTCGATGCCGACCTCCGGCATGATGAGGTGACGCGAGTAGCGGCGGATCTCCTCGTTCGAGAGGGTCGCGGGCGCAGGCGCCGCCGGCGCCGGCACGGTCGGAGAGGCCCCTCCCGCGATGGACGGCACGATCGAGAGCGAGTCCGAGGCGGAGAGAGTCGTCCCCTCCTTCTCGAGGTAGCGGACGTCCTCGTCGTTCCGATAGAGGTTGACGAAGGAGCGCATCTTCCCGGCGTCGTCGTAGAGATGCTTCCGAAGCTGGGGATAGCGCGCGACCAGCGCCGACAGCGCGTCCCCGACGGTCGATCCTTCGACGTCGATCGCGGCGGCGCCGTCGGCAAACGGGCGCAGCGGAGTGGGCAGCAGGATTTTCGGCATTGCTCTAACTCTATGTCTCTTCTTGCAGAATCGGTTCGGGGTCGAACTCGCCCCGGTCCTCCGAGAGAACCCAGGCGGTCACCTCGCCGGGTTGGCCGGAGGCGACCGCGCACACCAGGTAGTGAAAGAAGGGGAAGGCGTGATCCCGGTCGTACGCCGACGGGACCGCGGGATGGTCCGGGTGAGAGTGGTAGAAGCCGAGGAGCTCCACGCCCTCTTCGGCCGCCAGCCGTTCCAGGCGGAGATAGTCCTGTGGGGAAACCTCGTAGCGCCGGGCGCGCTCGACGTCGCGGACGTTGTCGATCCTCTCGACCCGGGTGACGCGAGCGGGATCCCCCCGCCGGCCGAGAAGACCTCCGCAGCACTCCTCCGGGTAGGTGTCCCGGCCGTGCGCGCGGATATCGCCGAGGGCCTTCGGAGAGATCGCGATCACGGCGCGGTCCAGAAGTCGTGGGAGAGGTAGCGGCCGCCGCCGTCGCAGAGCACGGTGACGATCGTCGCGGGCATCGGCGCCTCCTTCGCGACGCGCATTGCGGCCGCGACGTTCGCGCCGGCGGACGGGCCCACGAAGACGCCCTCCTCCCGGGCGAGGCGGCGGCACGTCTCGTAGGCCTCCTCCGTGGCGATCTCCAGCCGCGATTCCGCGAGCGTCGGATCGTAGATCGGCGGGACCATCGCGGACGCCATGTGCTTCATCCCCTCGAGGCCGTGCAGCGGCGCGTCCGGCTCGACCGAGATGCAGTGGATCGACGGGTCCTTTTCGTGGAGGTACCGCGAGACGCCGACGAACGTGCCGGACGTGCCGAGGCCCGCGACGAAGTGCGTCAGGCGGCCCCCGGTCTGGGCGAGGATCTCGGGCCCGGTCGTGTCGAAGTGCGCCCGCCAGTTCGCCGCGTTGGAGTACTGGTCCGGGTAGAAATAGAGGTCGGGCCGCTCGGCGGCGAGGGCTCTCGCTTTCCGGATCGCGCCGTCGGTCCCCTCCAGCGGATCGGTCAGGAAGAGCTCCGCGCCGTACGCGCCGAGGATCGCCCGCCGTTCGGCAGATGCGTTGCCCGGCAGGCAGACGGCGACGCGAAACCCGAGAGAGCGTCCGATCATCGCGTCGGCGATGCCCGTGTTTCCCGAGGTCGCCTCCAGGATCGTCTTGCCGGGAGACAGGAGGCCGCGTTCGATGCCGTCGAAGATCATGGCGCGCGCCGGCCGGTCCTTGACGCTGCCGCCGGGATTCAGGTGCTCCGCCTTGGCGAGAAGGCGCAGGCCCGGAATGCGCGCCGCGATCCGGTCGAGCCGTAACAGAGGCGTGTTCCCGATCGCTTCGACGAGGCTCTTCACGACTGGAATTCCATTCTGAGGGTCGAAACGACGCCCGACACGTCCAACCTGGAAAATCCGCTCTCGAGGGCGAGGGGGCGGACCTGCTCGTCGACCTGCGCGGCCGTGAACCCGTGGTCCCGCGCCATCGCGCGCTGCATCTTCATCGGCAGCCTCAGGAATCCCCAGATCGCGGCGCGGTCGTTGCGGATCGCGGTCCCCGATGCCTCCGGGTCCATCTCGTAGATCCAGAACCGCCCTCCCGGCACGAGCGCCCGCCGCACCGCGCGGAGACCCGGGCCCGGCTCCTCCCAGTGGTGAAAGGACAGGACCGTCAGCGCGAAGTCGAACTCCGCCGAAAACCCGGCGTCCTCGATCGTCCCGAGCCGGAACTCCAGGTTGGGACTCGACGAATGCTTCCTCGCCGCGGCGAGCATCGCTTCGGAGGAGTCCAGCCCGACGACCGCGACGTTCGGACGGGCCGCCGCGATCAGGCGGTCGAGGTGCCCGGGGCCGCACCCCACGTCCAGGAGCCGCCCCTTCTCGATCGGGATCTCCGACGCGATGCGCCGATGCATCGGCTCGACCGAGGGCTCCGCCCACAACCGGTAGAAGAAGGATTTGATCGCGCCGAATTTCTCGGGCGCCGCGCCTTTCAGATTCATCGGGCCGATTTATGGACTGCTGCGGGTGCAGGTTGAAACCTGTCCCCGCGACTTTATTATCGCCGTCATGGAAGGGCTTCGACGCCAGCTCGGCACCCGGGACCTGGTCCTCATGAACGTGGCGGCGATTCTCTCACCGCGCTGGATGGCGTTCGCGGCGGCGTCGGGGCCGTCCTCCGTCGGTCTCTGGGTGGCGGCGAGCATCTTCTTCTTCGTGCCGAACGCCCTCTGCATCACGGCGCTGTCGTCTTCTTTCCCGCAGGAGGGCGGCCTCTACGCGTGGTCGAAGCGAGCGTTCGGCGACGTCCATGGATTCGTCACCGGCTGGTCCTACTGGATGAGCAACGTCTTCTACTTCCCGTCGCTCGCGATCGCGACCGCCGGCATGGGCCTCTACATCTTCGGCAACCGGTACGCGCGCCTGGAGCAGAGCCACGCCTACAACCTCTCGGGCTCGCTTCTCCTCCTTCTGGTCGCGATCTTCGTCAGCGTGATCGGTTGGAAGGCGGGAAAGTGGATCCAGAACCTCGGCGGCCTCGGGAATTGGCTCCCGATCGTCTTTCTCCTCGTGATCGCGGCGTTCGTCCTCGTCCGCTTCGGGCCTGCGAACCCGATCCGGCTGGGCGAGCTCTTCCCGCGCTTTTCGGAGCTGGGGCTGATCCTCGTCTTTTCCAAGCTCTGTTTCGCGTTTGCGGGGTTCGAGCTCGCGCCCATCGTCTCGGAGGAGATCATCGAGCCGCGAAAGACGCTGCCCCGCGCGATCTTCATCTCGGCGGCTGCGATCGCGTTCGTCTACATCGTCGGCACGCTCGCCCTGCTCGTCGCGCTCCCGACCGCCCAGACCTCGATCGTCACCGGGATCAACCAGGCCGTCACGAACGCCGGCGCCCGCGTGGGGCTGGAGTTCCTGGGGGCGCCCACCGCGCTGCTGATGGCGGTCGCCGGCCTGGGAGCGCTCGCGGCCTGGTTCGCCGGGAGCGGGCGGCTCCTGTTCGTCGCCGGAATCGACCGTTACCTCCCCCCCGCGTTCTCGCGGATCCACCCGCGCTGGAACACGCCCTACGTTGCTCTCCTCGTCCAGGGCGCGGTCGCGGTTCTCCTCACGTTCCTCGCGACCGTCGGGACGTCCGTGCAGAACGCGTACCTCTTCTTCGCCGACCTGACGACGATTCTGGCCTTCATCCCCTACCTCTACATGTTCGCTTCCTGCATCGCGCTGCGGCGGGAGACGCATTCCCCCGGATCGATCCCGATTCCGGGCGGAAATTCGGGGAACGTTCTCGTGAACGTTTCCGGATTTCTCATGACGGCGCTCGCTATCGTGCTCTCCTGCATCCCGCCGGTCGAAGAAACGCGCAAGCTCCTCCGGGTGGTACTCCTGGTCGGCGGGGCAGCGGGATTTCTCGCCGTCGGGTTCGGCCTCTACGTGCTCGCGTCGCGCCGGACCCGGCCGGCGTGAGTCTTTTGATAGATTGCGCTCCCCGGAGGGACCTGCTTTGCTCCCCGAATTCCGCAACGAGCCTCTGACAGATTTCTCCCTCGAGCCGGATCGCAGCGCCTTCCGCGCCGCGCTCGCAAAGGTCGAAGCGCGCCTCCCCATCGAGGGAAAGAACCGGATCGCGGGCAAGAGCGTGGGCGCGTCGAAGCACTTCGAGTCGGTGAACCCCTGTGACCGGAAGCAGGTCATCGGCCGCTTTCCCCAGGGGACGAAGGAGGACGGCGAGCGGGCGGTCGAGGCCGCCGCCGCGGCGTTCCCGGCCTGGTCGCGCGTTCCGCCCGAGGAACGCTCCGCGCTTCTGCTCGAGATCGCCGGGATCATCCGGCGGCGCAAGCACGAGTTCTCCGCGATGATGGTCCTCGAGGAGTCGAAGTCGTGGGCTGAGGCGGACGGCGACACCGCGGAGGCGATCGACTTCGCCGAGTTCTACGCGCGCGAGATGGAACGCCTCGCGCAGCCGCAGCCCCTGACGCCGTACCCCGGCGAGAAGAACGAGCTGGAGTTCATCCCCCTCGGCGTCTGCGCCGTGATTCCCCCGTGGAACTTTCCGCTGGCGATCCTGACCGGCATGGCGACCGCGGCGCTCGTGACCGGAAACACCGTCGTTCTGAAGCCGTCGTCGGATTCGGCCGCGATCGCCAGCATGTTCCTGGAAGCGTGCGAAGAGGCGGGCGTGCCCGACGGCGTGCTGAACTTCGTGACGGGACCGGGCTCGACCGTCGGCAACGCCCTCGTCGAGCATCCGAAGACGCGGATGATCGCCTTCACCGGGTCGCGGGACGTCGGGCTCCAGATCAGCGAGAAGGCGGGGCGCGTCGCGAACGGCCAGCTCTGGATCAAACGGGCGATCCTCGAGATGGGCGGCAAGGATTTCATCCTCGTCGACGAGACCGCCGACCTCGAGGAGGCCGCGACCGGCGTCGTCGCCGCGGCCTTCGGCTTCCAGGGCCAGAAGTGCTCGGCCTGCTCGCGCTTGATCGTCCACGAGAAAGTGCACGACGAGCTCCTGGAGAAGGTCGTCGCGAAGACGCGGACGCTGACGGTCGGCGACGTGCGCAACCCCGACAACGCGGTGGGCGCAGTCATCAACGCCGGCGCGCAGAAGAAGATCCTCGAGTACGTCGAGCTCGGCCGCCGGGAAGGAAAAGTGGTGGCCGGCGGCGAGCCCGGTCCGGCCGACGGTTTCTTCGTCATGCCGACGGTCGTCGACGGCGTCCCGCGGACCGCCCGCCTGGCTCGCGAGGAGATCTTCGGCCCGGTGCTCGCGGTCCTGACCGTCAAGAGCTTCGACGAGGGGATCGCGGTCGCCAACGACACCGAGTACGGACTGACCGGATCTCTCTATTCGCGCGACCGCGAACGGCTGGCGCGCGGAAAGCGCGAGCTCTTCTGCGGAAACCTCTACCTGAACCGGAAGTGCACAGGCGCGCTGGTCGGCGTGCACCCGTTCGGCGGGTTCAACATGTCCGGCACGGACTCGAAGGCCGGCGGCCGCGAGTACCTCTACCTCTTCACGCAGGCGAAGGCGATCTCGGAGAAGCTGTAGTCACGCGGCCTCCTCCCATGACCGCCTCCCGGGTTCCCGCTCCCTCGCGCCGTTTCGACGGCGTCGGGTTCTCCGAAATCGTGCAGGTTCGCAACCGCGTCATGGCGCTGCTCGCGCAGGGGCTCACGGTGCACCGTTTCGAGGGGGGCGAGCCGTACATGACGACCCCCGAGAGGATCAAGGAGGCGATGGGGCGTGCGCTCGCGCGCGATGAGACGCGCTATGCGCCCTCTTCCGGGATCCCCGAGCTGCGGCGCGCGATCCTCGACAAGGTGCGCTCGAAGAACCAGATCCCGGCGGACGACGAGAGCCCGATCGTCGTCAACGGCGGGATGCAGGGTCTCTTCGCCGCGTTTTCGACGCTCCTCGACCCGGGCGACGAGGTCCTGACCTTCTCTCCCTACTGGACCCCGGTCGTGGACCTCGTAGCGTGGCACGGCGGCGTCCCCGCGCTCGTCTCCACGGAGCGGGCGCGCGCGAAGGGGATCTCGGCGGCGCTCGCCGGCGCGCTCACCCCTCGCGCGAAGGTCCTGTACTGGAACTCGCCGAACAATCCCACCGGCGACGTGTTTTCGCGCGCGGAGGTCGAGGAGGTCTGCGCGTTCGCCGCCGCGAGCGGCCTCGCGGTCATCTCGGACGAAGCTTACGAGGACCTGATCTACGACGGCCAGCCGCACGTGTCGCCGGCGTCGCTGCCGGGCATGGCGGAGCGGACGATCTCGGTGTTCACGCTCTCGAAGAGCTACTCGATGACCGGGTGGCGCGCGGGCTACGTCATCGCGCCGGAGCGCTACCAGTCCGCGATCCGCACGGCCGTGCTGTACTCGACGAACGGTGTTTCCACGCCGACGCAGTGGGCGGCGCTCGAGGCGCTCTCCATGGAGCCGGAGTTCCTCGCGGAGTGGAAAACCGGATACGTCCGCCGCCGCGACCGGCTGGTCGAGGGGCTGCGCGCCGCGGGGTTCGAGGCGGAGACGCCTCCCGCCGCGCTGTACGTCTTTCCGAAGATCCCGGCCTGGCTCGGCACCGACTCGCGGGCCGCCGCCGCGACCCTGCTCGATACCGCGCGCGTCGCGACCGTGCCCGGCCTCGTGTTCGGCCCCGAGGGAGAGGGGCACCTGCGCTTTTCGTTCTCCGTCCCCGAAAAGACCATCGCCGCCGGAGTGAAAGCGCTGCGCTCTTTTTCCCTCTCCCCGACCGCCCCTCGCTAGTTCCGGAGAAGGGGTCAGGTCTCCACTTGCCACATCGGGGGTCAGGTCTCCACATGCCACATGACAACTCATAGGAGCGAGTGCATGTGTCGAGACCCCTCCGCCTGGAATTCCCGGGCGCCCTTTACCACGTCGCCAGCCGTGGACATGAGCGCGGGACGATCTTCCGCGACGCTCACGACCGCCGCGATTTCCTGAATCTTCTCGCGTCGGTCGTCACCGACCAGGCGTGGCTCCTTCATTCCTACTGCCTGATGGGCAATCACTACCACCTCCTTGTTGAAACCGCCCGTGCGACGCTCTCGCGGGGGATGCACTCCCTCAACGCCCGCTACTCTCAGCACTTCAACCAACGGCATGAGCGCGCCGGTCACGTGCTCGAAGGGCGCTTCAAAGCGATCCTCATTCAGAAGGAGGCGCACTTGCTCGAAATCCATCGGTACATTGTGCTGAATCCCGTCCGGGCGGGAATTGTCGATCGCCCGGAGGACTGGCCGTGGAGCAACTACCGGGCGACCTCGGGGACGATCGCGTATCCGCCGTGGCTCGAGGTAGGTTCAACTCTCGCCCTGTTTTCCGCGTTTGGCTCCGGGGCGACCGGCGCGTACGTTCGGTTCGTCGCCCAGGGGAGAGTCCGTCCAAGCTCTCCCCTCGAGGGCGTCAGCCGCCAGATCTATCTGGGCGACGGTCGATTTCTCGCGGAGATGTCGGAACGCGCAAAGCAACGCCGATCGAGTCAAGAAGTCCCCGCCGCGCATCGCAAGCCTCTTCTTGTCGAGATCAACGACGTTCGCAGAGTCGTCTGCAGAGAGTGGGGGGTTGACCCCCAGGAGCTCACCGGGCGAGAAGCCGGAGACGCGAAGCTCGCGGCGATCTACCTGTCGCGCAGGCTCTGCGGCAAGTCGGCGCGGGAGGTCGGAGAGGCCTTCGGGATAAAAAGAGGACGCGTCGGGAACATCATGGTCGAGATCCAGAGGAAGCGCCGGACGTATCTGCGCAGACGCGTCGAGAAACTCATCTCCGAACTCGAGTCGAACTCCGCAGCGAACTGAATGAAGTTCGATGTGGCAAGTGGAGACCTGGCCCCGTTACCGCCCTGGCCCCGTTACCGCCCAGCGAACTGAATGAAGTTCGATGTGGCAAGTGGAGACCTGGCCCCGCTACCGCCGATACGCCGCGGGGCGGCGGTCCTCCAGCGCGGGGAAGCGCGCACGCAGCTTCTTCACCACCGCGGGATCCGCGTCGAAGAACAGGACCTGCTCGCGGTCGTCCGCCTCGACGAGGGTCTCGCCGAGCGGCGCGATCGCCGCGGAGTCGCCCGCATAGTGCAGTCCGTTGCCGTCGCCGGCGCGGTTGACGCCAGCCACGTACGCCTGGTTCTCGATCGCCCGCGCCCGGAGCAACGTCCGCCAGTGCTCGCGGCGCTCCTCGGGCCAGTTCGCGATGACCGCGAAGAGGTCCGTGTCGGGCGCGGCGGTGCGGAACGGCTCCGGAAACCGCAGGTCGTAGCAGACGAACGGCGTCACGCGAACGCCCTCGACTTCGGCGGTCACGACCCGCTCGCCCGCCGCGTAGACGCGATGCTCGCCGGCGTACGAGAAGGGGTGGATCTTCGCGTACCGCACGACGGATCCATCCGGACCGACCAGGAGCGCCATGTTCCGCGGCGCGGGCTCGCCCGCCTCCGGAACGCTGGCGAGGATCCAGAGCTCGAGCTTCCGCGCCTCATCCCGGAGGAACGTTTCCGACGGACCGCCCGGAGGCTGCGCGATCCGCTTCGAGTCCATCGAAAAGCCGGTCGAGAACATCTCGGGCAGGAGCGCGAGCCGCGCCCCGCCCGCGCCCGCCTGCGCGAGCAGGGCCGCCGCGCGCCGGTGGTTCTCGGCGACGTCTTCCCACGCGAGGTCCATCTGCAGGAGCGCTACCCGCACAGCTTCTCCAGTCGTTCCACGGCCGCCACCAGAGTCGCCATCTTCTTGCAGAACGCGAACCGGACGTAACCCCGCCCCTTCTCCGGCCGGTCGTAGAACGCCGACGGTGGAATCGCGGCCACGCCGACGTCCTCGATCAGGTGCCGGCAGAACGCGACGTCGTCGTCGAAACCGAAACGCCCAAAATCCGCGCACGCGTAGTAGGTCCCGGCGGGCAACCGCACGGCGAATCCGATCCGCGCCAGCTCGCCCACCAGGTAGTCCCGCCGCTCCCGGTATCCCGCGAGCAGGTCCTCGTAGTAGTCGGGCCCGGCGCAGAGAGCACGCGCGGCCGCGTGCTGGAGCGGCGTGGCCGTCGCGAAGGTGATGAACTGGTGCGCCGCGCGGACCGCGGCCGAAAGCGGCGGCGGAGCCGCGGCCCAGCCGATCTTCCACCCCGTCAGCGAGAACGTCTTGCCGAAGCTCGAGATGGTGATCGTCCGCTCCCGCATCCCGGGGAGCGTCGCCATCGGCACGTGCCGGCCCTCGTACACCATGTGCTCGTAGACCTCGTCGGTGATGCAGACGAGATCCCGCTCGACGCAGAGCCGGGCGATCCCTTCCAGCTCGGCCCGCGAGAACACCTTCCCGGTCGGGTTGTGCGGCGTATTGACCAGGATCGCGCGCGTCCGATCGTTGACGGCCCGCTCGAGCGCGGGCCAGTCGTATCGCCAGTCGGGTGCTTCCAGCGTCACGAACGCCGGGACCGCGCCGGCCATGACGACGCTCGCCTTGTACGAGTCGTAGTACGGCTCGAAGAGGACGATCCCGTCGCCCGGATCGCAGACCGCCTGGATGCTCGCGAAGATCGCCTCGGTCGCGCCGGACGTGACCGTGAATTCCTCGCCCGCCGCGTAGTCGAGGCCGTAGTCGCGCCGGTATTTCGCCGACAGCGCGTCGTGGATCTCGGGTATCCCGGTCATCCGCGCGTATTGCCCCCGGCCCTCCCGGATAGCCGCGATCGCGGCGTCCTTGACGAAGTCGGGTCCGTCGAAGTCCGGGAAGCCCTGCGCGAGGTTGATGGCGCCGTGCTGGACCGCCAGCCGCGTCATCTCCGTGAAAATCGTCGTGCCGAAGCCCGCCAGCCGCTTCGCCATCACCGGGCGCATGCCGGGATGATAGCGGCGCTGCACCGACCCCGAGCGCCCGTGCGTATTTCCTTCGCCGCGACGCTCGCATATCCTCGCGGCAGCGAAGGGAATCGATGCCCCCGACCAAGCTTCACTACCGAATCGCGATCATCGGATCGGGCCCGGCCGGCTGGACCGCCGCGCTCTACTCCGCCCGCGCGGACCTCGAGCCGATCGTCATCCAGGGGCAGGAGCCCGGCGGGCAGCTGATGACGACGACCGAAGTCGAGAACTATCCCGGCTTCGTAAAGGGCATCAACGGTCCCGAGATGATGGAGATCTTCCAGAAACAGGCGGAGCGTTTCGGGACGGAAGTCCTCTACGACATCGTCACCGATATCGACGTCGAGGCGCGCCCGTTCCGCCTGACGCTCGACTCCGGCGGCAACCTGACGGCCGACGCGGTCATCATCGCGACCGGCGCCACCGCCAAAGCGCTCGGGATCCCGTCCGAGAAGCAGCCGGGAGTGTCCGCCTGCGCCGTCTGCGACGGGGCGTTGCCGGTCTACCGCGGCAAGGAGCTCGTGGTCGTGGGAGGCGGCGATACGGCGATGGAGGAGGCGACCTTCCTGACGAAGTTCGCGACCAAGGTCACGATCGTCCATCGCCGCGAGGAGTTCCGGGCGTCCCGGATCATGCTCGACCGCGCGCGCGCGAACCCCAGGATTCACTGGAAGCTGAACTCCGTGGTCGACGAGATCCACGGCACACCCGCCGGCGTTACCGGAGTCACGCTGCGCGACACCCACAGCGGGAAGCTCGCGGAGTTGCCGGCTGGCGGCGTCTTCGTCGCGATCGGTCACCTGCCGGCCACGACGATCTTCCGGGGCAAGCTCGACATGAACGACGTCGGGTACCTGAAAGTCGAGCACCCCTCGACGCGGACCTCGGTCGAGGGCATCTTCGCGGCCGGCGACGTCGCCGATCCCACCTATCGCCAGGCTGTACAGGCGGCGGGCGAGGGCTGCAAGGCCGCGATGGACGCGGAGAGGTGGCTCGCGTCCCACGGAATTCACGGCTGAACACGGAAGAAGAACCTCCGACCCGATTCCTCCCGATCCTCGGCTACGTCCTCGGGTTCATGTTGCTTCTCGCGCTGCTCGCGTTCGTCGTCGCGAAACTCCTGCGCGCGCTCTGAACGTACCGGGGCCGTCCGGGCGCCCCTCGAAAGGGCAGCGCCCCTTTTCTCAGGTGGCGACGATCTCGTTCAAGCCCTCGACGACGCGCAGCATCTCTTCGGGTGAGAGCCGGCCGATCCGCTTCCCGAGACGCTCGACGGACAGCGTTCGAACCTGACTGACCTTCACCCACGACCGCCGGGGAAGCGGGCCCCTCGGGATCTCCACGGTGAGGGGAAAACCCGCTATCTGGGCCTGGCTTGTAATCGCCATGGCGATCACGGTGCCCGAACGCTCGTTGAAAACGTCGTGGCTGATGACCAGGACCGGACGGCGTCCCCTCTGTTCTCGACCCGGGCTGGGGTCGAGATCCGCCCAGAGAACGTCGCCTCTCAGTACTCGGGCCATGATTCGAGATCGTACGAGGCGCCTTCCTCCGCGACCTGCTGCTCCAGGCGGGGTTCCAGCTTGGAACACTCCAGCGCCAGCCGGCGCTGATCGAGGCGATCGATCTGGGCCTTCACCGCGAGCTGGATCGCCCGGCTCCGGCTCGGGAACCGTCGCTCTGCCACCAGGCGGTCGATCCGCTCGAGGAGATCCTCGTCCAGGGTGATCGCGATCTTCATCGTGCTCATGTTCGTTGGTATGACAGATTATCATACCGTTGCTCGCCCGCGTCCCTTTCCCGACGTGACGCCCGTCACGCGATTCCTGGTGACATCCGACACCGACAAAGGTCGTAGACGCGCGTAACGTGGCTCCTGAACTCCCAGTCGTCGGAAAAAGGAGCAGACAATGCGGGCGACTTCCACGGGAGTTCGATTCGCCAGGTTTCTCGGGGCCGCCGGAATCCTCGTCCTTCTCTCGCAGCCGCCCGCCCATGCCGCCAGCTTCGTCAAGGTGGTGGGCACCCGGGCGCGAACCAGCACCGTAAATTCCTCGATCACGGCCAACGTCCCCTCGAGCGGCGTGGCGGCCGGCGACAGCATCCTCGTCACGCTCCAGACGGGCGACGTGGACGGGGCAATCGGCTGCTCCGACCCCGTCAACGGCAGCTACGCCATGGACGTCCTCTCGGCGACGGGCTCCCCCCGGATCGCCATCCTGTCGAAGCACAACGTCGCCGCCCTCTCGTTCGGCGACCTCATCACCTGCACTTATCCGGAGTTCTCGGGCGCCTCTTCGGTCGGCGCCTACGAGTTCACGGGCCTCGCTCCGCTCGCGACCCTCGACCAGACCGCGCAGAACGGAGCCCCGGTCAGCGGGGCGGCGTCGTCCGGCCTGACGGCGGCGACGGGACAGCCGAACGAGCTCGTCTTCGGCTTCTTCTGGCTCTCGACACCGTTCCCGGCGCAGACCTATTCACCGGCGACCTCCGGCGGCAACCCCGTCGAAAATCCCTACAGTCCTCCCTTCTCCTTCGTGGGCGCCGTCGGCTCTCAGATTCCGATGTATCGGTTCGTGAACGCGATCCGGCAGTACGAGGCGAACGGCACGGTCAACGGCACGGGCGCGTGGAAGGCCCAGGTCGCCACGTACCGGCTGGCCCCGGACCTGTGCGCGGCCGTGAACTGCAACGACAACAACCGGTGCACGGACGATTCCTGCGACTCCCATACCGGCCTCTGCGCCCATGACCCCACGCCCTCCGGGATGACGTGCGGCGTGAGCTCCGGCGACGTCTGCGATCTCACGGACCGCTGCGACGGCGCCGGGACCTGCGTGGCCAACCAGGTCGCCGACGGAACGCCCTGCAGCGAGGTGGATAGCGAATGCGACCTCCAGGACACGTGCCAGAGCGGCGTCTGCACCGACAACGGGGTCCGACCGGCGGGGGTCGCGTGCGGCGATGCGGGATTCGGATCCTGCGACGGGTCCGATACCTGCGACGGCTTCGGCCTCTGCGATGCCCACCACCTCGCCGACGGGACGGCCTGCGGCGACGCCGGCTCGCAATGCGTCAACGCGGACGCGTGCTTGGACGGGGTGTGCCACGACAACGGCTTCCCCGCCGCCGGGACGGCCTGCGGCGACGCGAGCGATACGGAGTGCACGCACGCCGATAGCTGCAACGGCAGCGGCGTGTGCCTCGCTAACAACCAGGCCGACGGCACGGCCTGCGGCGACGCGGGCAGCGCCTGCGTCCGCCAGGACTCGTGCTCGAACGGCCTCTGCGCGGACAGGGGCTTCGAGGCCGCGGGGACGGCCTGCGGCGACCCCACGAGCGGCGCCTGCGACTCGGCCGACGGCTGCAACGGCGGCGGTCTCTGTCTCGCGAACCACGTGGCCGACGGCGCGCCGTGCGGCGACGCGGCCACGGCGTGCGTCAACGCGGACGCCTGTGCCAACGGCGCCTGTCAGGATCACGGATTCCAGCCGACCGGATCGCCGTGCGGCGATACCTCGAGCAGCCAGTGCGACGGTCCGGACGGCTGCGACGGCTCCGGCCAGTGCTCGTCCAACCATGCTGCGGTCGGAACCTCCTGCAACGACGGGGTCTCCTGCACGACGTTCGACTCCTGCGACGCATCCGGCCAGTGCGCGGGCGTCGATGACCCGCAGTGCTCGAGCTGCGCCAGCAATACCGCGCCGATCGTTTCCCCGACGGTCCTCGCCGTACCGCCCGTACCGATGGCGCTCGGCAGCGGGAACGTCACCCTGGTCGCGGCGTTCACGGATACGCCGGGGCAGCTCCGGTCCTGCTCGATCGACTGGAACGACGGCAGCGCGCCGGACGCCGGCGTAGTCGTCGAGCCCACGGCGCTCTCCGCGGGCACCTGCACGGGCTCGCACCTCTTCACGGCAGTGGGGGTGTACAGCGTGACGATGGCGGTCACGGACGCCTGCGGCCAGGCTTCGGCCGCGGTCTACCGGTACGCCGTGGTTTACGACCCGAGCATGGGATTCGTGACCGGAGGCGGCTGGATCACGTCGCCCCGCGGCGCCTTCACGCCCAACCCGACCCTGACCGGCAAGGCGAGCTTCGGCTTCGTGGCCCGGTACCAGAAGGGCAACTCCAAGGTGCCCGTGGGCGTGACCGAGTTCCACTTCAGCGTGGCGAACTTCAACTTCCAGAGCGACACCTACGAGTGGCTCGTCATCTCCGGAGCGAAGGCCCGGTTCAAGGGGACGGGCACGGTCAACGGCGCCGGCAACTACAGCTTCGAGCTGACCGCCTGGGACGGCCAGGAGCAGGGCGGCGGGGGCACGGACCGCTTCCGCATTTCGATCTCGGACCTGACCCGCGGCAACGTCGTCGTCTACGACAACCAGATCGGCTCCCCGGTCGGCGACGACCCGACGACGGTCCTGGGGGGCGGCAGCATCGTGATTCACAAGAAATGAGCTGACGAGGGCACCTCATCACCCTCGCCGGGGCGCCGCTCGAAAGGGCGGCGCC
>JBBQKV010000039.1:0-21316 GCA_038327245.1 Acidobacteriota bacterium | reverse complement strand
CCGATCGTGCCGAGCTCCCGGCCCGTCCGGTCGTAGGAGACGAGCTGGCTCATCGAAAGCCCTCCCGTCTGGTACGCGAGAAGCCCGGTCGCCGAGACCGAGAAACCGGTCGCGAGCGTCGAGATCCCGTCCCACCACACGTCTTCGACCAGCGGGGAGGCTTCTCCGGTCGAGCGCATAGCGCGAACGTCGAACGGCCGGCTCATCAGCCGATCGCCCGACCGATAGAGGAGGTAGCCCGGCGGCGCGTAAGCCGCGGCCGCATCGGCGTCCGGAGCGACGCGGTGCGTTTCGCTCGAGTCTACCGACGCCACGTAGGCGCCCATGACGGCCGCGTCTCCGTAAGCGACGTAATAGAGGAAGTGCCGCCCGTCCGGCAGGAAGCTCGGCCAGCGGTAGACCTCGCCGTGGCGCGACGTGAGCTGCGGAAGAGGCCGGGGCTGCCCGCCGGTGTCGGAAACGAGGTCGATCGATCCGCCGACGTTCGTGGAAAAGACGATCTTCCCGTCCGCTCCCCAGGAACCGCCCCGGCCCGCAACCGCGTCGCAAAGGGCGCGCGTCGTGGCTCCGGCGGCGTCGATCCGCTTCAGCTTCGCGTCCGCGAAGAACGCGATCGAGCGGCCGTCCGGCGACCAGAACGGAAACTCGGCTCCCTCGGTTCCGTCGAGAGCGTGCGAATTCAGGGAGTCGAGCGGCCGGATCCAGATGCGGTCCCGCCCGTCGGCCCCGGTCGCGACGAAAGCCAGAGTCTCTCCCGCCGGTGACAGCGCGAGCATCCCCTGGAGCGAGGCGCCGGGCGGAGGGGGAACCGTGAACCGGAGCTTCGACGCTGCCGGTGTCGCCGCGTTCGGGCGCGAGCCCGCGACGAACCAACCGAGCGCGAGCAGGAGGGCGCCGGCAACCGCCCAGCCGAGAAGCGGAGCTCGCGAACGCCGCGCCGGCGCGGCGGTCTCTTCGGGACGCGCGACGTCCGCCAGTTCCAGCGCCACGTCGCGGGCGTTCTGCCAGCGATCTTCGGGATCCTTCGCGAGACAGCGCCGGACGACCCGATCGAGGCTTCGGGGAGTCATCGGTTCGAAGTGCGAGATGGGCTCCGGGTCCTTGTGGAGGATCGCGCCAATGAGCGAGGCCTGGGTGGTGGCGGCGAAAGCTTTGCGCCCGGTGGCCATCTCGTAGAGAACGCAGCCGAGCGCGAAGATGTCCGAGCGCGCGTCGGACTCCTTTCCCTCGAGCTGCTCGGGCGCCATGTACTGGAAGGTGCCGAGGATCGCTCCCTCCTGGGTCAGGTTCGCCTGCGTCGGAAGACCGGTGAGCTCCGCCGAAGACGGCGCCGGCATCATCACCTTCGCGAGCCCGAAGTCGAGGAGCTTGACTCCCGACTTCGTCAGCATCACGTTCCCGGGTTTCAGGTCGCGGTGGACGATGCCCTGGCGGTGCGCCTTGTCGAGCGCGTCGGCGATCTCGATTCCGTGGCGCAGGGTCTGGTCGAGCGGCAACGCTCCTCGGGCGAGCCGGTCCGCGAGCGTCTCGCCCTCGAGGAACTCCATGACGAGGAAGTCCGTTTCGCCGTCGCGGCCCACGTCGTAGAGCGCGCAGATGTGAGGGTGCGAGAGCTGTGAGATCGTCCGCGCCTCGCGCTCGAAGCGCTGCCGGAGCTCCGGAGAAGACCCCAGGTTCGAGGACAGCACCTTGATCGCGACGGTCCGGTCGAGCCGGGTGTCCCTGGCCCGATAGACCTCGCCCATCCCGCCCGCGCCGAGCGGGGCGACGATCTCGTAGGGGCCGAGGCGGGAGCCCGCGGCGAGGGTCATCGGAGCCCCTTCACCAGGTAGAGCCGCGAGAGGATTCGCGCGTAGCTGTACGCGTAGGACTCTCCTTCATGTGTGAAATGGGGAGGCCGGATGAAGCTCACGCCGGTCGGGTCGCCGGGCATGAGCTCCTTCCACGGTTGCCGTGCGCCGGTCTCGAGGTCTACCCGAAAAACATGGGCGGGCAGTTCCCCGGGCCGATAAACGAACAGGACACGACCCGACGCGTCCCATCCGCACGGCAGTTCGTCGGAAGCCAGGCCGGGAATCCGGCGAGGTTCGCCTCCTTCGACGGATAAAAGCGAGACCGTGTTGTCCGGTCCGATCGCGGGAACGAGCTTTCCGTCGGGCGAGATCAGGTTCGAGTACGCAATGAGGTGAATTCCCTCGGGACTGACCGGACGTGCCGAGCCTCCGTTGGCGTCCTGAACGTACAAGCGCGCGCCATGCCCACTCTCGCTCCCGGAAACCAGAAGCCGCTTCCCGTCCGGAAACCAGCTCGCTCCGTTTACCTGGAACTTCTCGGTGGCGAGCAGGCGAGGCTCCCCGGTGCCTACCGGCAGCAGGCGAAGAGTGTTCGGTTCGGCTGGCGAGCCGGCAAGCACGGACCGTCCGTCCGGTGAGAGACCCAATCCGACTCCGGACGCGAGGCGCACCGGGAGAGAGCCGTCGGTCTTCCGGACGAAGATGGTCCCGTTCTCACCTCCTCCTTCCGCGGATTCGTCGAACAGAATCTCTCGCCCGTCGCCCGAGAGATCGCGAAGCGCCGAAAAATCCAGCCAGGAGAGGTCGCGCTCCGCGGCTTGGCCCGGTCCCCGACTGATGATTCCGACCCGGAGATCCTCATCGGCGAGAAGAACCTCTCCCCCCGGAGAAATATCCTCGAGCGTGAGCGATCCGGTCTGACGGAAAACGAGGCGGAGATGCCCGGACCGGTCGACGGCATGGAGCGCCCGATTGCCCCCCGATTTCGTTCCGGTGAACCAGATTTCTTTTCCACCCGGCCACCAGGCGAGACCCTGCAAGCTCATCCATCCGTCGGAAAGCTTTTGCGCCTTGCCGGAAAGGCTCACGATCACCACGGATCCCATGTCGCCGAAGCGCGCCCAGTGGTCCAGAAAAGCGATTGCATCCCCGTTCGGTGAGAAGCGGGGATTCCCGATCCAACCGCCAGTCTCGTAGAGCGACGTGCCCACCGGAGATTCCAGCCGATTGCGACCGCCTTCATCGCGCACGATCGCGAGCCGCTTTCCATCAGGCGACCAGTCGGCCCACTGCACCCCCTGGAGCCGCTCCCGAGGCGCCTCGCCGCCGGCGAGGGGAGCTTCCGCCAGGGTGCCCGATGAAACGTAAGGCTCGATGGAATGTTTGCCGAGCTGAAGTGCCAGTGCGCCGGAAGGAGCGATCGCGAGAATGTCGGCGCCGGGAAGGTCGAGCGCGCTCGAGTCGGGGCTGCCCGGCCGGATCGAGAACGCGGCAATCGGCTTTCCTTCCCAGGCGGCCCCGTAAACGATCGTCTGACCATCCGGGGAAAAGCGGGCACCCCGGACGAGCCCGCGGCGGAAGGTCATCTGTCGGAAGGTCGGGCTTCCCGGGGAGGCGGAATGATGACCCACCCAGTAAACCGCGGCGGAGTAGAGAAAGAACGACGCCAGCCCGGCTACGGCGACCCATCCTCTGTTACGAACGGCAACGGGGGGTCCGGTTTGTGGCGCCGCCGCCGTGCCCGACAGAGATTGAAGATCAAAGGCCGCGTCGCGCGCCGACTGAAAGCGTTCCGGAGGGCTCTTTTCGAGACAGTGCTGAACGATCCGGTCGATCCCGGGAGGAATCCGGGCGCCCGAATCCGAGGGCTCCGGCGGATCCTCCTTGAGGATCGCCGTCATCGTCTCGGCGCCCGTGTCGCGCTGGAAAGCGCGGCGCCCCGTGAGCATCTCGTACAGAACCGTCCCGAAGGAAAAGATGTCGGACCGGGAATCCGCAGGGTGTCCCCGGACTTGCTCGGGCGACATGTAGCTCACGGTTCCCAGGACGGTGCCGGGCTCCGTGGAATGGGCGACGGTCGGAGATCGAGTGTCGTCCGTCGCCTTTCCGGGAAGGATCTGGCGCGCGAGACCGAAGTCCAGGATCTTGACTCTTCCGTCGCGGGTCACGAACACGTTCTCGGGCTTCAAGTCCCGATGAACGATGCCCTCGTCGTGCGCGGCCGCCAGACCGTGCAGGATCTGCACTCCGTAGTCGAGGGCCTTACGGACCGGCAGGCTTCCGGTGGAGACCCGCGACCTCAACGTCTCGCCTTCGAGCAGCTCCGTCACGGCGTAGACGAAACCGCCGTCCTGGCCAAAGTCGAAAATGGAAAGAATGTTCGGATGCGAGAGCGCCGCAACGGCTTTCGCCTCGCGCTCAAAGCGGGACAGAGCCTCCGGATCGTTGGCAAATTGAGCCGGGAGAACCTTGACGGCGACCTCTCGGGCCAACTTCGTGTCCCGCGCGCGATAGACCTCGCCCATGCCGCCGGCGCCGAGCGGGGCGACGATCTCGTAGGGGCCGAGGCGGGAGCCGGCGGCGAGGGTCACCGGGCCTCCGGCGCCCGCACGGCGGGCTCGTCTTCCAGGAACCGCTCGAAACCGTCGAGGTCCCAGGTCACGATCGTCGCTACCCGGGCCTTTCGGGCGCACGTCGCGATGAGAGCGTCGTAAACGGCCCCACCCGCGATTCCGACGTCCCGGCAGCGGCGCAGGGTCCCTCGGTAGTCGGCGGCCGCGAGCGCGATCAGCCGCGTCTTTCCCCAGTTGGCCTCGACGAGAGTCAGCGCGTCGTCGGGGTGGAGCCGATGGGGCTCCGGCAACCGTGTCAGGACCGAAAAGGTTTCGGCCAGCGAGTGCGCTGCCAGCACCAGCTCTTCACCGGACGCTTCTCGACGCTCGATTTCCCGGCGGGTGAGGTCGTGATGGCGATGCCAGCCGCAGACCGCGGCGACGAGGCAACTCGTGTCGAGCAGGTAGGAGATCACTCGCCCTCGCCGGCTTTCCCCCCGCCCCGCCTCCGCAGGTGGTTGAGGGTCTGACCAACGACCTCCGGCGTCAGCGGCGTCACGCGCTTGCGCGGAACCGCGACCGTCAGCGATCCGTGCTTGACGAGTCGGACCTCCAGTGGCGCCGGTTCGATCTCGATGCGTCCGTCGGCGACCCGGATGGTCAGCTCGGATCCCGGCACGATCCCGGCAGCTTCGCGGATCTTCTTCGGGACGACGAGTCTTCCGGCACGGTCAATGGTCGTTTTCATGGCACTAATTTTACCAGTTACTCTGCCATTTTGGGCGGCTCGAGCCCCCTTAGTTCTCCTTCTTGAGGGCGGATTCCCAGTTCAGGATGACCCGGATCGGAGACTCGGGAGACTTATCCAGCAGAGTGCTCACGAGGAATCGGCCGCCGTCCGGCGCGACGTCGAAATTCCGGACGCCGGTTTCCACGCGGAAGAGCGGCGCCGGCGTGCCCGCCTCCAGGTTCGCGCCGGCCGTGACCGGCACCGCCACGATGGAGCCGTCGGGCGCGGCGTAGTACAGCTCTCTGCCGTCGCGGCGCCATCGAGGTTCCCGGCCGCCCGACGGAGACAGCCGTTTCTTTCCTCCGGTCCCGTCCGTCAGCGCGATATAGACCTCGCGAGTTCCGGACTCTTCCGAGTCGTACGCGATCCATCGCCCATCCGGCGAAAATCGCGGACTCCGCTCGTTGAACGGGGACCGAAGCCACGGCCTCGGCCGGCGGTCCCCATCGAGCGGGAGCAGCCAGATGTCCGCGAAGTCGTTCAGGTAAACGAGGAGGCGGCCGTCCGGCGAAACGTCCGCCGGCTCCTGGACGCCTGGCTGCTCCAGGAGAGGGCGCTCGCTTCCCGGCGACCCGACGGTGATTTCGAAGATGTCCGGGGGCCCTTTAGCGTCGGATCGGAAGACGAGTCGGCCGCCGTCCGGCGTCCATGCCGGCGCGGCCTCGTCGAGGTCTCCGGAATTGAGTCGCGTCGAGACTCCGCTCGCAAGCTCGTATACCCAGAGGTCCGAAGTCCCGGGCCGGCTGTCCTCGACGTCCACCGCGACCCGGTTTCCGGTTGGAGAGATTCGCAGCGATTTCACGACGGCGGGCTGCCCGAGGACGCCCTGCTCCTTTCCTGCCCGGTCGAGCCAGACGAGGCGGACGGGAGGCTCTGCCGTCTGGTAGGCGATCACACCCGCCTGAGAGGCCGAAAAGGACGCGTTTCCGGGCCCGAAGAAGTGCTTGACGTTCTCGGCGAGGAGGACCGGATCCCCGGAAAGGACCGCTTTCTTCGGGTCGAAGCGCTGCGCGAAGAGGGCGCTGTCTCGGACGAAGACGAGGTAGCCAGCCGCCGCGTACTCGGCGCGCGAGGCGAGCGACGCGACGGTGCGAGACTCGCGCGAGTCGAGCGACCCCAACCGCAGGTCGCGGCTACTTCTCCCCGTCTCATTCGCGAACGCCTGGTAGAGAAATCTCCGACCGTCCGGCAGGAACTGGGGCCACAAGTAGGCCTCCCGCCGGGAGGGATCGAAGCTGACGACGCGGACGGCTTTGCCCCCGCGCTCCGAGACGCGAAAGATTCCGGGCTCGCCCGGCGGGATCTGAGAGAAGAGGATCGTCCCGTCCCGACCCCACGTCCCGATCCAGTCGAAGACGGCGGGGCAGAGCTCTTCCGCCGGGCCGCCGGTCGCGGGGATCTTCTTCAGCTTCCCGTCGGCGAAGAAGGCGATGAAACGGCTGTCCGGCGACCAGAAGTGCGCGCTCGCCCCCAGAGATCCCTCGAGCTCGGTGAATTTCTCGGAGTCGAGCGGTCGCAGGTAGAGGCGGCGTCGACCGTTGGTGAAGGCTTCGATCACGAGGCGCGTCCCGTCTGGTGAGATCGAGACGCCCCGCGAAATCTCGGAGGGAGAGTAAGTCGTCCCAGGGGGGATCGGCACCGAGAAACGCACCGGCCGGACGTTGGTCGCGACCGCCGGGCGGCGCAGGAGGAGCGCGGAGAGCGCCGCCCCGACAACGAGCGCTGCCGCGACGGTCGCGACGACGGCGGACGTCCGCCGCCGCGCCGGAGCGGGCGCCGCCGCCGTGACGGCCGAGATCTCGTCGCTCCCCGGCACCTGAAGCTGGAAGGCGAGGTCGTGGGCGGAGTGGAAGCGCGCCTCCGGATCCTTCTCGAGGCAGTGATGCACGATCCGGTCGAGGGCCGCCGGCACCTGCCGGTTCGTCGACGAGAGGTCGGGCGGATCCTCCCGCAGGATCGCCGACATGATGTCCGCGGCGGTGTCCCGGTGAAAGGCCCTCCGGCCCGAGAGCATCTCGTAGAGGATCGCGCCGAAGGAGAAGATGTCGCTCCGGGCGTCGGCCGGCCGGCCGCGCACCTGCTCGGGCGACATGTACCCGAGGGTTCCGAGGACGACGCCCGGTTCGGTAGCCCCGGCCACGGGCGCGGTCGGAATGTTCGTCTGCGGGTTCGCCGCGTCCGGCTGCGTCAACTTCGCGAGCCCGAAGTCGAGGATCTTGACGCGGCCGTCCCGCGTGACGAAGAGGTTCTCGGGCTTCAGGTCCCGGTGGACGATGCCCTTCTCGTGAGCGGCGGAGAGACCGTTGGCGATCTGGATCGCGTAGTCGACCGCGCGGCGCGGCGCGAGCGCCCCGCCGGCGAGGCGCGAACGCAGCGTTTCGCCCTCGAGGAGCTCCGACACCACGTACGGCGCTCCGTCGACCGTTCCGATGTCGTAAACCGCCGTCACGTTGGGATGGTTCAGGACCCCCGCGGCGCGAGCCTCCTGCTCGAAACGGCGGAGGCGGTCGGGATCGTTGGAGAACGAAGCCGGGAGAACCTTGATCGCGACGTCCCGCGAGAGCCGCGGGTCGCGGGCGCGGTAGACCTCGCCCATTCCGCCGGCGCCGAGAGGCGCGAGGATCTCGTACGGACCGAGACGGGAACCCGCCGGCAACGCCATGGTTTACCGCCGGATTGTACCGACCCGGAGGCCTACTTCTTCGGCGTCGTCGCGCTCGCCGTGTTCGAGTAAGGGGAGCTTCCGACCGAGTTGATCGCGCGCACGCGGTAGGAGTACGTCTTGCTCGGCGTGAGCCCGCTCGTGTTCGAGTAGCTCGTGGCGCCGGCTCCCGTCGTCGCAATGAGGGAGAACGATCCCCCGGAACGGGATCGCTCGATCTGGAACCCGGTCTCGTTGCTCGAATTGTCCTGCCAGGCGAGGTCGATGCGGCTGCGCGAGATGGCTGTCGCCGTCAGGCTGGACGGCGAAGCCGGGAGCGCTCCCGGGGTCGGCGTGGGAG
Organism: Acidobacteriota bacterium; assembly: GCA_038327245.1. GTDB lineage: Bacteria > Acidobacteriota > Thermoanaerobaculia > UBA5066 > Gp7-AA6 > Gp7-AA6. The sequence goes on along the minus strand of JBBQKV010000039.1, from coordinate 13,179 downwards.
TTCTCGTCGGCGTCGCGGTCGGCGGGACCGGCGTCGGGGTCGGCGTGGAGGTCGGCGGGGCGGTCGGGGTCACCGTGGGGATGGCGGGCGTGGAAGTCGGGGTGGCGGTCGGCGGAACCGGCGTCGCGGTCCGCGTGGCCGTCGGGGTCGCCGTCGGCGGGACCGGCGTCGGGGTCGCCGTCGGAGTCCGGGTGGCCGTCGGGGGTACGGGCGTCGCGGTCGGCGTGGGAGCCGCGCCTTTCAGGATGGTGAAGGAGTCGTCGATCGCGCCGGTCTCCCGGAGGAACTTCGCATCGAGCCGGTTTCCGTCGACGTCGAGCACCATCGATCCGAGCTGGTTCAACGAGATGAACATGGCGGGATGGTTGAGCGCTCCGCCGCTCGCCTGGCCGCCGCTTCCGGCGACCGCGTAAACCGCTCCCTCGTGCGGGGCGATGCCGGACGACGGCTTGACGTACGCGCCGGTGCCGGACGGACGGCCGCTGCCCGAGTTCTTGATCATCGACGAGGTCAGCGTGCTGGAGGTTCCGTAGTGGCCGTCCAGGAGGAAGGACCGCTCGTAGGAGTGGCTGTGACCCGTCAGAGCGAGATCCACGCCGTAGTCCTCCAGGATCGGGAGGATGTTCTGGCGCATCTGGACGAGCTCGGTCTCGGTGTCGGAGTCGTGAGAGCCCTTACTGTACGGCGGATGGTGCCAGAACGCGATCAGCCACGTCTGCGCGGACGCCGCGAGGTCGTTGCGGAGCCAGGTGGCCATCGCCCCGGTCGGCGAGCGGTCGGAGGTCATGGAGTCGAGGCACACGAAGTGAATGTTGCCGCGGTCGAACGAGTAGTAGTCCTCGGTTCCCGAAGCGATGCCGCCCGCTTCGCCGTTCGTGGGCAGCGTGAACATCTGGTAGTAGGGCAGCGTCGGCGGAGGGTTCGACACCTGGGCGGTGTCGTGGTTTCCGAGCGTCGGCCACAGGAAGGCCTGCTTCAGGATCGTCGGATATATGTTGAACACGGCGGCCTGGTACTCGGCGTCCGTGCCGTTCTGGTACGCATTGTCGCCGAGCATCAGCCACGCATCGGTCGCGCGCGTACCCGCGAAGGTTAGATAGGCGTTGCGGACGGCCTGGGCGCTCGCGTCCGCTGTTCCGGCGTCCCCGATGACCCAGATCCGGGTCGGGACGGCCGTGCCGGGGAGCGGGTGCGTGCGGAAGAAGAAGGTGCTGTCGCCCCCGGCCAGGGTCTGCGTCGAGGTGCCGACCGAGTAGTAGTAAGGAGTATCGGGCGACAGTCCGGAAAGCGTTACCACGTGTTCCGTGACGCCGGACGGTCCGTCCGCGACGCCCGAGAGGCTCGTGGGTGCGAGGCCGTACCGGACCCGGGATTCCGTGGCGACGTCGGTGCGCCACCGGACGACGGCGCCCGTTGAAGATCCCATCTGGAGGTAGGGCCCGCGCGTCAAGACCGCGGCGGCGGCGCCGGAAGCGTCGAGAAATGCGAAGGAGACCAGTACGGCCGCGAGCACCCGATTTTCAACTCTTCGCATCGGTCGTCTCCTTTTTGGAGCCGGCGGCGCGAAGACTCTCGAGAGAGCTCCGCATCCGCCCTTCCAGTTTCTGAACCGCTCTCGTCTGGCGCAGCCTCGGGGGGAGGGACTCGATTGCGCGCTGCGCCCGGCGAAAAGTCTCGCGGGCTTCCGTCGATCGTCCGGCGGCGGCCAGGATTTCCCCGCGCCGAACGAGCCGCGCCTCCTGCCGCGCGCCCGGCGGGAAGATGCGGTCGAGCCGGGCAAGCGCTCCGTCCGGGTTCCTGCGCGCGAGCTCCAGCTCGATGGCGAGCTCCTCGAGCGACGCGAGTTGCCCGAGACGGACAATCCCATCGTCGAGAACTCGGATCGCGGCGGACAACCGGCCGGCCGCCTGAAGAAGCCGGGCGCGCTCGAAGTAGAGGTCGGGCCGCGGCTCCGGGGTGAGCGCGATCGCCCGCCCGTACTGCGCGTCGGCCGCGTTCGTCGCGTGGAGGCCGACCAGCGCGCGCGCGAGTTCCAGCCGGCCCTCCGCGTCAGCCGGTCGCGCGCGGACGTAGCGCTCGAGCAGTCGCTTCGCCTCGCCCGGCCGGTCCGCCTCGAGAAGAGCCCGGCCGGCCCCGAGGTCGGCGACGACGAGGCCTGGATCGAGGCGCCGCGCGCGGGCATAGTCGGCGAGCGCCGCGGCCAGCTCCCGGTCGAGGCGGTGAAGCTCACCGCGCCGGAGATAGAGGACCGCGTTGCCGGGTTCGGCGGCGATCTGCCAGGTGAGCACCGCGATCTGGTTGCTGGGTTCGTCGTGCGCCGCCGCGCCCGCGGACCACAGGAGTCCGCCGACGAGGAACGCGGCGAAAGCGCGGCGGGCGCTCCGCCCCCGGAGTGATGGGACTTTCGTCAACATGGTGGGTCGAAGGATCGTAACACCCGGATCGGGCAACTTCCGACCCGGACACGCTCAGGACTTCACGACTCCCAGCCGGGTCAGCAAAAAGGCGTAATCGAACGCCGCTTCCTTCAGCTTGTCGTAACGACCCGACGAACCGCCGTGCCCGCCCGCCATGTTGACCTTGAAGACCAGCGGGTTGGAGTCGGTCTTCATTTCCCGCAGGCGCGCCACGTACTTGGCGGGCTCCCAGTACATGACCTGGCTGTCGTTGAACGACGTCTTGACGAGCATCGCGGGGTAGGCCCGCGCGCCGATGTTGTCGTAAGGGCTGTAGCTCTTCATGTACTCGTACTGTTCGCGGACGCGGGGATCGCCCCACTCCTCGAATTCGCCCACCGTGAGCGGCAGGGTCGCATCGAGCATGGTGTTGATGACGTCGACAAAGGGGACACGCGCGATCGCCGCGGCAAAGAGGTCGGGGCGCATGTTGACGACCGCGCCGATGAGGAGGCCTCCCGCGCTTCCTCCCTCGATCGCGAGCCGATCCTTCGAGGTCCACTTTTCGCGGATCAGGTGTTCGGCGACCGCGATGAAGTCCGTGAAGGTGTTCTTCTTGGCGAGCATCCGCCCCTGGTCGTGCCACTTCTTTCCCATTTCGCCGCCGCCGCGGACGTGGGCGATCGCGCAGACGACGCCGCGATCCAGCAGGCTCACGCGGTTCGACGAAAAACCCGGGTTGGTCGAAATCCCGTAAGAGCCGTAGCCCGTCAGGAGGAGGGGATTGCGGCCGTCCCTCGCGAGGTCCTTCCGGTACACGATCGAGATCGGGATGTCCGTTCCGTCGGACGCCCTCGCGTGCAGGCGCTCCGAGACGTAGCGCGTGGGGTCGTAGCCTCCGAGCACGTCGGTGCGCTTCAGCAGGCGGCGCTCGCGCTTGTCCATGTCGTAGTCGAACACCGATTCGGGCGTCACGAGCGACTGATACCGGAACCGGAACACGTTCGTGTCGAACTCGAGATTCTCCGCGGCGAAGGCCGCGTAGACCGGTTCGGGCAGCTCGATCCGGTGGGACTCGGCGGTCCCGAAAGACAGGACCCGGAAGTGACGCAGCCCGTCCTGGCGCTCGAGGAGGACGAGGTGACCCGCAAAGACCTCGATCCCCTCGATCATGACGTCTTCGCGGTGGGCGACGATCTCCTTCCAGTTCTCGCGCCGGGGGTCTTCCGCCGACGCGAGCACCACCCGGAAGTTGCGGCCGGTGTCGTTGATCCGGAGGAAGAACGCGCCGAGACGGTGCTCCACCTCGTACTCGCGGTCTTTCTCCCGCGGCGCGATGAGTCGAAGCGCGCTCCCCGGCTCGTTTGCGGGAACGAAGCGGATCTCGCTCGAGGTGTGGCTGCTCGCGTCGACGAAGACGTAAGCGCGGCTGCGAGACCGCGAGACCTCCAGCGTGAACTTCTCGTCCTTCTCCTCGTAGAGCAGCGGGTCGGCGGCGGCGTCGGTTCCGAGGACGTGCCGGAGGACCCGGTACGGGCGCTTCGCCTTGTCGTCGACGGCGTAGAACAGCGTCTTGTTGTCCTGCGCCCATGCGATGGAGCTCACCCGCGGGACTCTCTCGGGCGCGAGCTTTCCGGTGCGGAGGTCCTTGACGAAGAGCGTGTACTCGCGGAACCCGGTCACGTCCGTGGAGTACGCGAGAAGGTTCCCGTCGTCGCTCGTCTCCACGTCTCCCAGAGCGAAGAACTTCTCTCCCCGGGCGAGCTCGTTCGCGTCGAGGAGGACCGTCTCGGCCGCCTCGACGGAGCCCTTCCGCCGGCAATAGATCGGGTACTGCTTCCCCTTCTCGGTCCGCGAGTAATAGAAGTAGTCCCCCTTCCGGAAGGGCACGGTCAGGTCGCTTTCCCTGATCCGGCCGAGCATTTCCGAATAGAGCTCCCCCTGCAGGGGCTCGGTCGGCTTCATCACCGCGTCTGCGTAGGAGTTCTCGGCGTCGAGGTGGGCGCGGACCTGGGGATCCTCCTTGCGCCGGAGCCAGAAGTAGTCGTCCTGCCGCTTCTCGCCGTGAACGACGTCCACCTTAGACACCCTGCGCGCCTCGGGCGGTTTCGGCGCCTCTGCCGGGGCGGGCGATCCCGCCAGGAGCGCGCGGATGCCCAGCGCGAGCGCAATCGACACTGTCATCGGGCCTCCTCATAGCGGCAAAAAAGCGGCCGATCATACTCCGCGGAGGGGACTTCCGTAGAATCCGGTTCATCTTCGGGAGGACCTCATGAATCAGCCGCGAATCCTGACGCTTTGCACCCTGCTCTCTTTTGTCCTGGCGGGGCGCGCGGTCGGCGACGCCGGTCACGTGCACGCGGAGGGCGACCCGACGAAGCTGGGAAAGGTTCACTTTCCGATTTCGTGCGGCCCGGGCTCGCAGGAGCGTTTCGACGTCGCGCTCGCGATGCTCCACTCCTTCTGGTATTCGAAGGCGGAGAAGGCGTTCTCGGACGTCGCCGGGAAAGACCCTGGCTGCGCCATGGCGCACTGGGGCGTCGCCATGACGCACTTTCACCAGATCTGGGAAGCGCCTCCGCCGGATGACCTGAAGGCCGGCGTGGCAGCTATGGCGGCGGCGCGGGCCGGGGGCGCGAAGACCGAGCGGGAGCGCGACTACGTCGAGGCGCTCGGCGTCTATTTCGACAAGGCCGATACGCTCGACCCCGTGACGCGCTATCTCGCTCACGAGAAGGCGATGGAAGCACTCGCGAAGAAATATCCGAAGGATCGGGAGGCCTCGATCTTCTACGCGCTGACGCTGAACGGCGTCGCGGTGTCGCTTCCGACGGACAAGACCTACGCCCGTCAGAACAAGGCGGGCGCAATCCTGGAGCCGATTTTCCGCGAGATGCCGCGGCATCCCGGCGTCGCGCACTACATCATCCACAGCTACGACTTTCCGACGCTCGCCGATCGGGGCCTCGACGCCGCCCGGCGTTACTCGAAAATCGCCCAGGACTCGCCGCACGCGCTGCACATGCCGTCGCACATCTTTACGAGGCTGGGCCTGTGGGAGGACTCGATTCAGTCGAATCTGGCGTCGGCGGCGGCAGCCCGGAAGGATCTCCAGCGGACGACGCCGGGCGCCGTCTCCTTCGACGAGCTGCACGCCATGGATTACCTGGCGTACGCCTACCTGCAGACCGGACGCGACGCCGAGGCGCGGAAGGTCGGCGAAGACGCGTCCCGTGCCGAGAAGTTCGACAAGGAGAACTTCGCCGCGGCCTACGCGCTGTCGGCCATTCCCGCCCGGCTCGCGCTCGAGCGACACGACTGGAAAGCCGCGACCTCGGCGGCCTTGAGGCCCGCGGGGTTTGCGTGGAGCAAGTTCCCGTGGACCGAGTCGAACATAGTGTTCACGCGAGCCGTCGGTTTCGCCAGGACCGGCGACGTTGCCTCCGCCCGCGGGGAGGTCGATCGTCTCGAGAACCTGCGTGACTCGCTCGAGGCAGCGGGCAACCGTTACTGGGCCGACCAGGTCGAGATCGCGCGCCGCGAGGCCGCGGCGTGGCTGTCGCGTGCTTTGAACAAAGACTCCGACGCTCTCCTGCTCATGCGCTCCGCCGCCGCGCTCGAGGACTCGACCGACAAGAGTCCCGTCACGCCCGGGCCGATTCTCCCGGCGCACGAGCAGCTCGGGGACCTGCTCACGGAGCTCGACAAGCCCGCGGAAGCGCTCGTCGAATATCGCGCGGACCTGGCGGCTTCGCCCAACCGGTTGAACGGGGTTTACGGCGAGGCGAGGGCCGCCCGTCTCGCCGGGGACGCGGCGGCGGCGCATGCCGGATACGCGAAGCTGATCGAGCTCTGCGGCAAGGGAGACGGTGCGCGAAAGCAGGTCGCCGAGGCACGTGCGTACCTGGACAGAAAGACGGTCACCGAGCTGCGGTGACTGGCGGGACTTGACAGAAGCGTCCACCCGCTGGATAAAGGGGCTTAAAGAGGAGGTTTACAGTGAGGAAAATCATTACGTTCGCAGCAATGTTCTGTCTCCTCGGCGCCGGAGTCGCGGTCGCGCAAGAACACTGGACCGAAGGACCGGTCTGGGCGATCAGTTTCTATCGCACCACACCGGGTCACTTCGACGACTACATAAAGTATCTGCGCACTCACTACACCGTGACCACGGCGGAATCCAGGAAGCAGGGTCTCATTCTCGAGTCGAAGGTATTCGTCAAAACGCCGGCCGACGCGAACGATTGGGATGTCGCGATCGCGACGCTCTACCCCAGTTACGGAAAAGCACTCGACTTCAATCAGGGGGACGACGCGAAGAGCAAGGCGATCCAGGCGCAGCACTGGAAGACGCCCGACCAGGAAAAGCAGAGAGACATGACGGCTCCGCGCTTCGAGATGCGGAAGGCAGTCGGGACGACCTACACGCGCGAGGTCACTCTGCGGCCCATGCCGTAGGCAGGTCGGTCAGCCTCGAAACGAACTCAGGGGGCCGCGAGAGGGTTCAGACCTTCAGGGTTTGGTGCAGGAGAAGATGTCGGCCTTGCGGTCTCCCTCGAGCGAGACCAGGGCGGTATTGCCGCCGCGGCGCACCGTCTCGTCCTGGAGCTTGCGCCACTGGTCCGGTTCCCGGATGTCGTACCCCTGAGTCGTATGCGTGATCAGGCGGCACCCCATGGCGGCGTGGGGATCCGTGGTGATGATCACGGAAGGCTGCGCGTCCGAGGACGGCGGGGCCGCTACCGCCGCGGCGGGGACCGAATTACCCTCGGGTGTCGCAGCGGACCGCGGAGTCGGAGACGCGCACGAGACGCACAGGGCAACGAGGAGCGCTAACCCGATTCTCATTTTTTCCTCCGAACGTTCGGAGAAGTCTAACTCCGTGAGGCGGGGCGACAAGCCGCGGCGTCGAGGTAGCGGATAACCGGGGATAACCGGGGACAGACCACGGTTTCCACAGCCGCTTTTCGATTCCCGCGCCGCGCCCGGAAACCGTGGTCTGTCCCCTATTCGCTCCTGTCCCCTATTCGCTCCTATTCGAAATGTACCGAGCGCCGCGCCGACGCGCCGCGACAACCGCCGGCGTCGAGCCGGCGGTAACCCGTGGGTCGCGGTGCCGGACCGGATCTGTTCGATAATCGCTCGGCTGCCCGTAGCTCAGCCCGGACAGAGCAACGGCCTTCTAAGCCGTGGGTCGCAGGTTCAAATCCTGCCGGGCAGGCCAATCCCACCCGCACCTCGCGCCGCAAGTGTCGCCCGCAGGTCTATCCGACCTTCATCGAATTCGATCGGATCGACCTTGATCGAGTTCGACGGGAATGTCCGAGTTAGAAATTATCAACCGACCCGTTGATCGCGGAGCGGCCGCAACTGGAAGCCAGGTGGCGGGCTCACCCCGACCTTCTGTAAGTGACTGATCCTCCATCGAGTGCGGCGGCCTCAGCCGTTACGCATCGACATGGCGCGAAAGCTGCATTTCCCGCTGTCCGGATGTCGACCTTCGACTCAACCAATCGCAAACAAAACGCAACTCACATGTCAGTCAACGGTCACCAAAAGGCGGATGAAATGATTTACGAAACGGAATCATCTCGGAAATCTCTCCGGTCGGATCCCCGACGCGCGTGGGTCGCGATGGCGACGGTTGTGACGCTCCTCCTTCTGGCGGCGCCCCTGGCCTATGCGTCTCCCGCCGGAGGAAACGGCGGGAACAGCGACCACCGCGCCTTTCGAGTCGTCGACAAGAACGGCAACCTCGTCGGGTACACGGTGACCGAGAACATGGTGGCCCGGGAGATCGACAACGTCTGGGTCACGTTCTACGTCCATCCTGCCGTCGGCATCTACGATTCCGGCGCCATCTACCTCAACTACCTGACCACGGACTGCTCCGGCACGGCTTACGTCACGCACTACTCGACGTTCTCGGAAGGCACCCGGGTGGGATCGAAGTTGTATTACCCGAAGGACCAGCAGCAGCTCACTCCGCGATCGGTTCGCATCGCGTCGTCGGATGGGGATGGCGCTTGTTACCCGGCGTCCAACATTGCCGGTGTGTATGGAGTCGCGACGACCGTCGACGTCAGTTCGTTCGGGTTCGAGCTACCCTTCAAAGCGCAGTAATCGACTCAGGACGACGGGGCGGCGGCGGCCTCCGGGGGTGCGGCGTCCGCGGAGGGGCCGTAGATCGCGGGCACTTTCCCTCCCATCGGCCGGATATAGGTGGATAGCTGCCCCCGGTGGTGGATCATGTCGAGGAGAAATCCCCACAACATCTCGTCCGTGGTCGTCTCGTTGATCTGCTTGCCGCCCATGAAGAACCGGACAGGGCTCTTCCACCCCTTTTCATCGAGCTTCTTCAGCCGGTCGCGGAGCTCGTTGGTGCTCTTCGTCCACAGCTTCCGCATCGCGCCGAAGTCCTGCTCCTTCGAGTCCTCGTAGTCGATTCTCCCGGTGTCGAGCATCTGGACGAGCATCTCCTGCTCCCGCGCCAGGTGGGTCACCATCTCCCCGGCGGACCGGGATTTCGGGTGCGGCCGGTAATCCAGCCGCGACGGCTCCAGGGCGTCCATCACGCTGTCGAATTTCGGAGCCTCTCGGTCCCACTTGTCGAAAAAGAAATTCTGCTCGGTCATGGAAGCCTCCTGCTTACTTTCTCAACCCGCCCGCGGGCTCGTGAATTCTATCCGGGCTCTCTTCCCCGAGCAGATCGGGGGAAGTGCGCAGGCTCGTGGCGATCCCCTCAGCGCGCCAGACGGCTTCCTCCCACTCCGGAGCTTCGCTGGCCGATTGGATCTCCCGGCTCTCGGCGGTGCTCCGCACCTTTTCGTAGAACCCGCCCGCTCTCCCGTAGACGTCGGGATGCACTTCCACGAAGCTCCGCCCTCCGTCCACCCGCGCCAGGAGGACGGTCTCGTAGACGATCTCGACGGGAGTGCCGACCGACACGCGCGAGAAGAGATCCACCGCGTCGGCGGGCGCCAGCCGGATGCACCCGTGCGTCTGGAACGTGTAGATGCTCCGGGGAGCGTTCGTACTATGGATTCCGCAGCACGTCAGCGAGAGCCCCAGCCAGTATTTACCCAGCGGGTTGTCCCGACCGGCCCCGACCTTCGTCTGGACCTTTTCCCCCTTGCGGCGCATCTCCTGCTGGATCGAGGCCGGCACGTCCCACACCGGATCCTTCTCCTTCGAGACGACCTGGTAGGAACCGGTCGGCGTCTGCCAGCTGCCGGGCTGGCCGAGCGCGACGGGGTACCACGACTCCAGGCGGCCGTTCTCGAAATAGAAGAGGAGGCGCTGCGGGACGTTGATGAGGATTCCGTTCTCGAGCACGGCCGGGACGATGTGGCGGTTGTCCACGCGCAGCACCCGGCCCGCCCGGAGGCTCAGCCGGGGAGAGAGACCATTGCGGCGCGCGAGCGACTCCGCGCTGACTGCGAACCGCGCTCCGAGGGCCGCAAGCGTGTCGCCGCGGTGCACCGTGTAGCCGAACTGCCGGCCGACCATCCGGGGCTCGGCCGCCGGGAGCGCGGAGGCCACGGCCGCGACGGCCGCGACGCAGAGAAACCGGATCACCTTCGCGGACCGCCCCATTGCACTCCCCCGGATTAGAGCGAAGTGCGAAAGGCGTGCCGCGCCCCTAACTACCGGGAACGAAAGGCGGGGGCGGGGACCGACTGGTCGGGGCGGCCGGGATCGAACCGGCGACCATCTGCTCCCAAAGCAGATACGCTACCGCTGCGCTACGCCCCGCAGTAGAAAATTATCCCACGCCCGCGACGGACGTTGACAAGGAACTCGTCCTTGATAGAGTAAGGATCATGTCCAAGGTGACGAGCAAGCTCCAAGTCACGATTCCCAAGGCGATCGCCGACCGGCACGGGGTTCGCCCGGGTGACCAGGTCCGTTGGATCACTGCGGGCGACACCATCCGGATCGAGCCCATGCGCCGCTCGGAAGCGCTCAGTGTCGCCGAGAGACTGCGGCTGTTCGACGCGGCGACGCGCCGCCTGCGGCGCAAGAAGTGGGTAGGCAGCCCGTCAGGCGACCGGGGGTGGACCCGCGCCGAGCTCTACGAGGATCGTGGCCGCCCTCGTTGACACGAATGTCCTGATTTACTCTTACGACGGCCGGTTTCCGGAGAAACGGCGCGTGGCGACGGCCTTGCTGCGAGAGGGGATCGCTCACGACAGCGTGCGAATCCCGCACCAGGCCGTCGTCGAGTTCGTGGCCGTCGCAACGCGCCCAATCGCTCGAGGAAGGCCGCTCCTTTCGGCTGAGGAAGCGCGGCGGCAGGCCGAGGAAATTCTGAGCGAGTTCACGATTCTCTACCCCAACGAAGCAATCTTGAGAACCGCTTTGCGCGGAGCGGCGGCCTACCGACTCGAGTGGTTCGACGCGCACCTCTGGGCATATGCGGAGTACTACGGGCTGGGTGACCTGATCTCCGAGGATTTCGAGCACGGCCGGCTTTACGGAACCGTGCGGGCGGTCAACCCCTTCCTGCGGGCCCTCAAATGAACCGCGAATACGTGGCCTGGGACTCGCCCACGCTCCAGCGCCGCATGGAGCTTCTCTGGTTCGGCCACGCCGGCCGTCCCATGATCTGGTTCCCCACCTCGTTCGGGCACTTCTTCGAGAACGAGGACTTCGGTCTCATCGGCGCCGTCCGAGACCAGATCGAGAACGGGGCGATCCAGGTCGCCTGTGTGGATGGGATCGACGCGGAGGCCCTCTACGCGAAGTCGCGGCATCCGGCCGAGCGGCTCGCGCGGCACGATCAATACGATAGCTACCTCGCGTCCGAAGTCGTTCCGTGGATCGGCGGGAAGACCGGCGCTCCGCGGAAGGTCGCGACGCTCGGCGCCTCGTGGGGGGCCTACCAGGCGGTCAACTTCGCGTTCCGACACTCCGACCTCGTCGACAAGACGGTCGGGTTCTCGGGCAAGTACGACATCCACTCGTTTCTGGACGGGTACTGGAACGACACGGCGTACTTCCACTGCCCGACCGCCTACGTCCCGAACCTGCACGGAGAGGGGATCGAGAAACTCTCGAGCATGGACATAGCGCTCGTGACCGGTGCCACCGACAACATCGTCGCCGGGACGACCGACATGATCCGGATCCTCCAGGAGAAGGGGATCCCGCACCGCGGCCACGTCTGGGATGCGCCGTATGGGCACGACTGGCCGTGGTGGAGGATCCAGATCCGAAGCTACGTCCCGTGAGCCCGGCTGGGGCGTTGCCCTGGCAGTGCCCGAAGTGCCGGCGCAGCTTCGCCCGAAAGGGTCAGTCGCACTCGTGCGAAGCGACGAAACTCGACGAGCACTTCCGCGGAAGAGACCCGCACCTTCGCGGGATCTTCGACGAGATCGTCCGCCGGCTTCGGAAGCTGGGTCCGGTCGGCGTGGATCCGGTCAAGACGTCGATCAACCTGACCGCGCGCCACCACTTCGGCGCCGTGACCGTCCGCGGCACCTTCCTGCGACTGGGATTTCTGAGCGAGGAGAGGATCGAGGACCACCGGATCGTGCACATCGAGCGCCTGGGACCCCGCAAGTTCGGTCATTCGGTGGTGCTCGAGTCGATCGCCGACCTGGACGACGTCGTGATGGGCTGGCTCACCGCCGCGTACCACCGGGACTTGTAACGGGAACGCTTACGCCGGCCAGAGGCAGCCGCTCGAGCCCACCCACGTCCGGTCCTTGTTGAAGGCCACGCCCATCATGGGGCCCTGCGAGAGGCGCGCGAGCGTCGTGACGGCGACCGGGACTCCGTCGCGCCACACGAACATGACCCGGACCTCGACCTTCGACGTGTTTCCGTCGGTGGTTTCGATGACCGGCGCGTAGCGGACTTTGCGCATGAGCAGCGTCTGGCTCCGCTCCTGCGCCGGAACGGTGTCGAGGTCCGCGGACGTGACGTCGACTTTGACGCCGGAGCCGGCAAACGAGAAGAGAGGCTTCAAGACCCAGTTCTCGGGATCCGGCGGCTTGCCCTCCGACAGCAGGCGGGCTTCCGGAACTGTCGGGTGCCGGAGCCCCGGCAGCGAATGCTTGCTCCATCGAAAATACCAGTTCGGGTGTCCCGCCCAGGAGACGTCCAGCGGCCGGGTGAAGTCGACCGGGATCGAAATCCCCTTCGCGAAGAGCTCGTCGAAGATCAGGCGGTTGTAGATGCGCAGGATGCGGGTCGGCTTGCCGTCCCGCCGGTACCAGAGCTCGCGCCCCCGCGTCTCGATGTCGGAGACGGACACCGCGCGGACGTTCCAGAGCTGCTCGGTGAACGCGAAGTCCACGGCGGTCTTCTGCGTCGGGGGGTCGATGTCCATGAGCACGACGTTCTCGGGGGGCAGGCCGTCCAGGATCGCGTCGCCGACGACGCGGACGTAGCCCGCCTCGTCGAGCCCGGAGAGAAGGAAGCCGAGGTTGCCACCGTCCGGCGTGATGCGCGCGAGCTCCTTGGTCTGGAAGAGCTGGAACGCGTACAGCGAGGGGAAGGCCTGGAGCTCGATCAACCGGGGAGCCAGCGCGCCCTCCGGTCCGTCGCGGGTGACCGCAAAGTCCGCCTGGGCGAAGAGGGGGTGGTCGCCCGCCCCGGGCACGTCGAGCGGAGCCGGGACGGCCTCGAGAGATCGGTGGAGGTTCGCGGGGGTCGAGAGCTGCGCCCAGATCTCGGTCGCGGCCCGGACCATGTCATCGACGAGCGTCGGCGGCAGAAAGACGGGCGTCTCGCAGAGCCGGAACTCGATCGGACAACCCGCCTCGGATTCGAGGCG
>JBBQKV010000038.1:0-21908 GCA_038327245.1 Acidobacteriota bacterium | reverse complement strand
GCGTGCGTGTGGACCGCGCCGCCCAGCACGAAGACCGTGATCGACGAAAACAGGGCGAAGGTCGCGGCGGGCGAGGTCCGGCGCTTCAGGTCCGAGAGCGCCGCGAGGACCCGCCGTCGCTCCGCTTCCGGATACCGGGCGGTGTCGTCCTTCACCAGGCGGCCGGTCCCGATGAAGTAGAAAATCACCATCGACTGGGAGAAGAGCGAGAAGATCACGGCGGGAATCGCGAAGCCGACGTGGCGCGTGACGAGGGCCTTCGCCAGCGGCCCGACCGCGGAGCCGTGGAGCCCGGTCGCGACCGCAAAGCCCTGGACCGAAGTCACGAGCAGCCCGGCGATCGCGAGCAGGGTTCCGAGCGCCAGCGCGAACGCCATCGCGACAGCATAGCTTTGCCGTGGGAATAGAATCGCGGCTCCGTCGGGAGGGGGAAAACATGACCGCCGAGATCCGCACGCTGTGCGACGTCTTTCTGTCCGCGGCGGCGTCGGGAAAGCCCGACCTTCTGAGCTCGAAGGTCGGGGACAAGTGGACTCCCATTTCTGCCCGCGACTTCGGCTACACGGTGCGAGCGCTCTCGCTGGGGTTGAACGCTCTCGGGGTCCAGCCCGGGGACCGCGTCGCGATCCTCTCGGAGAACCGGCCGGAGTGGGCGATGGCGGACTACGCCATCCTCTGCGCGGGCGCGTGGACCGTGCCGATCTACCCGACGCTGCCGGCGCAGCAGATCGTTCCGCTCCTGAAGGACTCGGGCGCGAAGGCCGCGTTCGTCTCGAACCTCGAGCAGCTCGGCAAGATCATGCAGATCAAGGCACAGTGTCCGGCGCTCGACCACGTCATCTCGGTCGACGCGGTCCCGCCGGGAGAGCCCGGGTTTCTCACGCTCCTGGGGCTCGTCGACAAGGGGCGCCCCACGCTGGAAATGAGCCCCGCCGTCTTCGAGCAGCGGGCCGCCCGGGTGAAGCCCGAGGACGTCGCCACCATCATCTACACGTCCGGCACCACCGGGGACGCCAAGGGCGCCATGCTCACTCACGGCAACCTGGTGTCCAACATCCGCTCGAGCCTCCAGGTCATGCCGATCACGGGGGACGCCACTGGTCTCTCGTTCCTGCCGCTCTCCCATGTCTTCGAGCGCACCCTCGACTACGCGTACCTCTACCGGGGCGCGTCGATCGCCTATGCCCAGTCGGTCGAAAAACTGAGGGACAACTTCCTCGAGGTCGCGCCGCACTGCTTCGCCCTCGTGCCGCGCGTCTACGAAAAGGTCCATGGGCGGATCCTGGACCGGGTGCAGGCCGGCAGCGGCCTGAAACGGAAGCTCTTTCTCTGGGCGGTGCGTGTCGGAAAGGAAAAGGTCGGCTACGAGGAGCGGGGAGAAAAAGTCCCGGCCTCTCTCGCGCGGAAGGCGAAGCTCGCGGACAAGCTCGTCTTCGCGAAGATCCGGAGCGTGCTCGGGTCGCGCTTCCGCTTCGCGTTCTCCGGCGCGGCGCCGCTCTCCCGGGACCTGGCCGAGTTCTTCCTGGGCGCGGGCGTCGTCATCTATGAGGGCTACGGCCTGACCGAGACCTCTCCGGTCATCGCCGTGAACGGTCCCGGACGCTCGCGGCTGGGAACGGTGGGCCGGCCCATCCCGGACGTCGAGGTGCGCATTGCCGACGACGGGGAGATCCTCTCCCGCGGCCCCCACATCATGAAGGGCTACTACAACAAGCCGGAGGCCACGGCGGAGGCGATCGACCCGGAAGGCTGGTTCCACACCGGAGATATCGGTCACTTGGACGCGGACGGGTTCCTCGTGATCACGGATCGGAAAAAAGACCTGATCGTCCTGGCCGGAGGGAAGAAGGCCGCGCCGCAGCCCATCGAGAACGAGCTCAAGAGGTCGCCCTACATCGAGCTTCCGATCGTGCTCGGCGACCGGCACAAGTTCCTCGCGGCCGTCATCGTTCCGAACTTCGAGAGGCTCCGGGAACACGTCGCGTCCGAGAAGTGGGCCGTCGACTGGAACCGCCTGGACGCCGACCCCAAGGTCCGGCAGCTCATCCAGGGAGAGATCGACGCCTACAACGTGGACAAGGCACACCACGAGCAGATCCGGGCGTTCGCTCTCCTCTCGGCGGACCTGACGATCGAGGACGGCTCGATCACCCCGACGCTCAAGGTCAAGAGGCGCGTCCTCGAGAGCCGCTACCGCGACCTGATCGACTCGATGTACAAGGCCGCCGAGAAGGCGCATGGCGCGTGAGGTCGTCATCGTCGACGGCGTGCGGACCCCGTACGCCAGAGCCGGGACGCTGTTGAAGGCCGTCCCCGCGCAGGAGCTCGCGCGGGTCGTCACCACCGAAATCCTGGCGCGCACCGGCTTCGATCCGGCGGCGCTCGATCACGTCATCTTCGGCAACATCGCGCAGCCGCCGGACGCCGTGAACCTGTCCCGGGTCGCGGCTCTCCTCGCCGGAGTGCCGGCCCGGGTGCCGGCATTCACGGTCAACCGTCTCTGCGGCTCGGGCCTCCAGTCGATCGCGGATGCGTTCCTCCGGATCTCGGCGGGCGCGGCCGACGCCATCGTCGCGGGCGGCGTCGAGTCCATGTCGAACATTCCGTTTCTCTACTCCCGCGAGAGCCAGGAGATCTTCACGGAGGTCTTCACCGCGAAGGATCTGGGCAAGCGGCTGGCGGCCGCGACCCGTTTCCGGCCGAGACACTTCAGGCCCGAAATCGGTCTCCAGCAGGGCCTGACCGACGCGGTCTGCGGGCTGAACATGGGGGAGACCGCCGAGGTGCTCGCCAAGGAGCACGGCATCACGCGCGAGGCGCAGGACGAGTTCGCGCTGCGCTCCCACCGCCGGGTGACGCTCGCGCGGCTGAAGCTCGCCGAGGAGATCGTGCCGGTGCCGGTGCCGCCGCGCTTCGCGGAGATGGCGGTCGAGGACAACGGCGTCCGCGAGAACCAGTCCATGGAGGCGCTCGCGAAGCTGAAGCCGTACTTCGACCGGAAGTTCGGGACCGTCACCGCCGGAAACTCGTCACAGATCACGGACGGCGGGGCCGCGACCCTCGTCATGAGCGCGAAGGCGGCGTCGGCCCAGGGACTGCGCCCCCTCGGAAGGATCCGAGGCATCGCGTTCGTCGGACTGGAGCCGGAGCGCATGGGGCTCGGCCCGGCGGTCGCGACGCCCCTCGCGTTGAAGCGCGCGGGCGTGTCGTGGAAGGAGATCGGCCTCGTCGAGATCAACGAGGCGTTCGCGGCGCAGTGCCTGGCGGTGGCCCGGGTCTTCCCGTCGGCGGATTGGCACGAACGGTACGGCACCGGAGGTCCGGTCGGCGAGATCGACTGGGACCGCACGAACGTCAACGGGGGAGCGATCGCCCTGGGCCACCCCGTTGGCTCGTCGGCGAACCGGCTCGTCACGACGCTGCTCAAGGAGATGAGACGCCGGGACGTCCAGTTCGGGCTCGCCACGATGTGCATCGGCGGCGGGCAGGGCGGCGCCGTCGTGCTCGAGGCGGCTTGAGCGCGTTCCGGCTCGACGTCGCGGCCGACGGGCTGGGTGTCCTGACTTTCGATCTCCCGGGGGAGAAGGTCAACAAGCTCTCGCGGGAAGTGTTCGGGGAGCTGGCGGAGATCCTCGTCCGGCTTTCCCAGGACCCGCGGGTCCGTTCTCTCCTGGTGTGGAGCGGCAAACCGGACGTCTTCATCGCGGGCGCCGACCTGAAGGAGTTCACCACGATCTCTTCGGACGAGATCTCGGCCGGCTCCGCCCGCGGCCAGGCCCTGTTCGAGCAGGTCGCGCGTCTCCCGTTTCCGACGGTTGCGGCGATCGACGGAGCCTGCCTCGGCGGCGGGACCGAATTTGCGCTCGCCTGCGACTACCGCGTGATGTCCGACGCAACCGCCGCCCGCATCGGCCTTCCGGAGGTCCGGCTCGGGATCTTTCCGGCGTGGGGAGGGTGCGTGCGCCTCCCGAGGTTGATCGGCCTGACCGCCGCGCTCGACCTGATTCTCACGGGCCGGCAGCTCGACGCTCTCCGGGCCAAGCGCGTGGGGTTCGTGGACGAGGCCGTCCCCCAGGCGATCTTCGAGGACTTCGCGCGCCGCTTCGCGCGATCGAAGAGCGGAACGGGGAAGCGCGCGACGCGGGTCACGCGACGCCCACCGCTCGTGAGCGCCCTGGAGGCGAC
This sequence comes from Acidobacteriota bacterium, assembly GCA_038327245.1. Taxonomy (GTDB): domain Bacteria; phylum Acidobacteriota; class Thermoanaerobaculia; order UBA5066; family Gp7-AA6; genus Gp7-AA6. The sequence goes on along the minus strand of JBBQKV010000038.1, from coordinate 17,723 downwards.
GCCGGTCGGGAGGCGAGTCATCCTTCAGAAGGCGAGAAAGAAAGTGCTCGCCGAGACCGGCGGACACTACCCCGCGCCGCTCGAGGCGATCGCCGTCATCGAGGAGAGCTGGGGCCTGCCGGTCGAAGCCGCGCTCGAGGTCGAGAGCCGCCGGATCGCGAACGTTTTCGGGGGCGAGGTCCAGAGAAACCTCCTGAACCTCTTCTTCGAGACCGAAAAGGTGAAGAAAGAGACCGGCGTCGATGACCCGACCGTGCGGCCAGCCGAGGTCCGGCGGATGGGCGTCCTGGGGGCCGGGATCATGGGAGGGGGAATCGCGCAGCTCGCCGTGGACCGGGGAATCCCCGCGCGGATGAAGGACGTCGCCCCGCAGGCGCTGGCGCACGGATTCGCGGCGGCCGCCGGGGTCTTCCGGGAAACCGTCCGGAAGCGCCGGCTGACCGAGCGGGAAATGACGATCCGGATGGGGCGCCTCTCCGGGACCCTCGACTACTCCGGGTTCGCGCAGTGCGAGGTGACGGTCGAGGCGGTCGTCGAGAAGCTCGAGGTCAAGCGGGCGGTCCTCGGGGAATGGGAAGTGGCCGTCCCCGTAACCGCCATCTTCGCCTCGAACACGTCGACTCTCCCGATCGGGCAGATCGCCGCGGAGGCGGCCCGGCCCGAGCGCGTCGCGGGGATGCACTTCTTCAACCCGGTCCACCGGATGCCGCTCGTCGAGGTCATCCGCGGCGAGAAGTCGTCGGACGCCACGATCGCGACGGTCTTCGCACTCGCCCGGAAGCTCGGGAAGACGCCCGTCGTCGTGCGCGACCTTCCGGGTTTTCTCGTCAACCGCATCCTCGCGCCCTACCTGTCCGAGGCGGTGCGCCTGGTCCGGGAAGGGTGCCGCATCGAAGACGTCGACCGCGTAATGACCGACTTCGGGATGCCCGTCGGGCCGCTCGCGCTCTTAGACGACATCGGGCTGGACGTCGCGGTCAAGGCGGGCGAGGTCCTGCAGGCCGCGTTTCGGGAGCGGATCAAGTCGGGCGGGGACGAAGCGCTGGTGGCCGCCGGACGGCTGGGGCGCAAAAGTGGCGCGGGATTTTACGAGTACGACTCCGCTGGGGGGAAGCGCGGGGCGCCCGCCAAGGCCGCGTACGAGGCGCTCCGCGCGGAACCGAAGCCGGAGCCGCCCTTCCCGCCCGACGTGATCGAGTCCCGGCTGCTGCTGCCCATGGTCAACGAAGCCGCCTTCTGCCTGGAGGACGGCGTCGTGGGCTCAGCCGGAAAGCTCGATCTCGCCCTGATCCTCGGAACCGGGTTCCCCCCGTACACCGGGGGGCTGCTTCGCTGGGCGGACTCCCTGGGCCTGCCGCGCGTGCGGTACCTGCTCGAAGAGCTGACCGGAAAATTCGGCCCCCGCTTCGAGCCGGCGCCTTCCATCCGCCGCCTGGCGGACGCCCGCGGCGGCTTCCACCAGCCGTCGGGCGTTTCCGCCGGAGCCGAGGCGGCCTCCTGAGCGATCCGCTCTCGTCTCCCATCAAGTCGCTCTTCGCGGGCGAGATCCCGGAGAGCGTACTGTCACCCTTCCCGGAGCCCCCCCCGAGGAGAAGGAAACGGTCTCGCCAGCAGGAGCGTCTCGCGAACGTGGCGGTCGACCTCTACGCGGCTCTCGCCGTCCTGTCGCGGGCGAGCTCGTCGGTGCGCGCGAGGGGTTCAGAGAAGGCGGCGGAGGAGATTCGTCTCGCGCAGGCGTTCGTGCTGGAAGCCAAGTACCGGGTGGTCGGAAACCTCAAGGAGATGGAGAAGAACCGCGACCGGGCGCGCGCCGCCGTCCGCGACGGGGAGCGGAACGCGAACTCGGAGACGGTCGTGGCCGCGGGCGGGTACCGGTTCGACTACTGGTAGGAAGCCGGCCCGGCGTACCGGCGCCGCCGCCGGAATGGATGCCCCGGCGCAGCGCCGCGCGAACGTAGCGGATCGCCCGCGAAACGGAGTCCTCCAGACCGAAGCCCAGCGCAAGATTAGCGGCGATCGCCGAGGAGAGCGTGCAGCCGGTGCCGTGCGTGGCGCGGGTCGCGATGCGGGGATTCTCGAAGACCCGGAGCGTTTCCCCGCGCCAGAGCAGGTCGCGCACCCGTCCTGCCCCGTCCCCCCCGGTGACGAGGACTGCCGGTGCTCCGAGAGCCTCGATCTTCCGCGCCGCGAGCGCGAGGTCGTCCTCGGTCCGCGCGGACCTCATCCCCGCCAGCCGGGCCGCTTCCCGCCGGTTGGGAGTGACGATCGCGCAGAGGGGAAGGATCTCCCGGCGCAGCGCCCGGAGGCCGTCCGGGGTCAGCAGGGAAAATCCTCCGGTCGACGCGAGGACCGGATCCAGGACTACGTTCTCTGCGCGGTGGCGCCGGAGCCCCGCGGCAACCGCCCGGACGTGGGGAGCGTCGTAGAGCATTCCGATCTTCACGGCGGCTGGAGCGAAGTCCGAGAAAACGGCGTCGATCTGGCGTGCGACGAAGCGCGGGGTGAACGGCTCGACCGATACGACCCCGCGCGAGTTCTGAGCGGTCCCGGCGACGACGACCGTTGCCGCCCAGACGCCGTGCGCCGAGAGGGTGAGCAGGTCTGCCTGGATTCCGGCGCCGCCGCCGGAGTCGGAACCGGCGATCGAGACGGCGGTCGGGAGCAACTTCTTCGCCGTCTCGGCCGCCATGGCGACACGTTAGCAAAGCGCCGGCCCGGTGACCCGAATGCTAGAATTTCGCCGGATTCGGGAGACGACTCGTTCGGTTGCGGACCGCTTGGAAATGGGGGATTGGATGCTCTTTCGACGGCAGAGCCTTCGCCTGGCGAGTCTCGCTTCCCGAGGATTCCTTTCCGCACTCCTGCTGATGCTCACCGCGCACGGCGTCGCCGTCGGCGCCGAAAAGCCCCGCAGCGCTCCCACGGTCTCGGGCAACGTCTCCCTGGTGCCGGTCGTCGGCGCCGCGAAGGAGGAGCTCCTGCGATCCCTGGGCGCGCGTCCCGGCCTCGGGACGATGAGCCCGCAACACCACGACTGCACCGGCGGGAATCCCCACGTCCAGGGCTTGATCTGCGGCTCCACGACCAACGACGAGCTGACCACCGCGGGCTCCTGCGTTCTGTCGGACGGAAGCTACGTCGACTTCTACTCGTTCGATGGGACCGCCGGGCAGCAGGTGACGATTTCCATGTCCGCCACCTACGACACGTTCCTTTTCCTTCTCGACCCCACCTCGACCACCGCAACCACCGACCATGGCGGGGGAGGCGGCAACACGTCGCGGATCGTCTTCACGTTGACCTCGACGGGCACGTGGATCATCGCGGCAAACTCCTTCAGCCCGGCGGTCGTCGGAGCGTACACGCTCGGCCTGAACTGCACCGCCGGCCCGGCCCCCGGCGCCTGCGCGGTGAACGCGACCACGCTCTGCCTGAACAACAACCGGTTCAAGGTTCAGGCGACGTTCGCGACGGATGCGGGACAGACGGGCAACGGCATGGCGGTCTCCGAGACCACGGACACGGGCCTGTTCTGGTTCTTCAGCTCGAACAACATCGAAGTCATCGTCAAGGTCGTCAACGCCTGCACCTTCGCGGCGGGACCCCGCTACTGGGTCTTCGCGGGCGGTTTGACGAACGTGCAGGTCGTGCTGACCGTCACCGACACGCAGACCGGAATCGCGCGCACCTACACGAACACGCAGGGGACTCCGTTCGCGCCGATCCAGGACACGAACGCGTTCGCGACCTGTCCGTAGCTGACAACGCCAGACCTTCGACCGGGGAGCGATCCGCTCCCCGGTCTCCCACCGCCGGCGACGACTGGCTCTGATATGTTGAGTCCGGGAGCAGGCAGGGACTTTTCTTGAACACTCGAGGGGTGAAAATCGGCGCGGCCTTCGCGGCGCTCGTGGCGGGGCTCGCGCTGTCCGAGGCGGGACGCGGCGTGGCCTCCGGAAAGGGGCCGTCCGTTCCGGGGAAGATGCCCAAGGCCGCGTCGGTCAGGGTCGGACCGCTGTCTCTCTTGGATCACGAGTGCAATCACTTCGGTTCCCTTTCCTGCCCATCCTCGAGCTCCAGCGGTGAGCTCACCACGGCGGACTGCCGGCTCGACGACGGAAGCTACCTGGACCTCCTTCAGTTTGCGGGTACGGCCGGCCAGACCGTGACGATCGATTTGACGTCGGCGGCATTCGACACCTACCTCTATCTTCTGGATCCGACTCCCGTCGCCGTGGCGAGCAACGACGACGTCCTCGGAACCACGAATTCCCGGATCGTCTTTACCCTCACGCGGACGGGAACGTGGACCGTCGGGGCCACGAGTCTCGGCGCCAACCAGTTGGGGGCCTACAGCGTCGCAATCCAGTGCAGCGCGGGTGCCGCCCCGACGCCCACTCCTCCGGTCGTGCCCCCGCCGACACCGACTCCGGTTGCGGGCTCGTGCGTGTCCAACGCGACGACCCTCTGCGTCAACGGCGGCCGCTTCCGGGTGCAGGCTACCTTCGCGACCGCCCAGGGACAGTCAGGCGCCGCCACGGCCGTCCCCGAAACGTCGGACACCGGGATGTTCTGGTTCTTCTCGTCGAACAACATTGAGGCAATCGTCAAAGTCGTCAACGGCTGTTCCTTCAACCAGCGGTTCTGGGTCTTCGCGGGAGGCCTCACGAACGTCTCGGTGACTTTGACGGTCACCGACACCGTGACGGGTGTGGTCCGCACCTACACGAACCCGCAGGGCACGCCGTTCGCGCCCATCCAGGATACGAACGCATTCCTCTGTCCCTGAAGAAAGCGCGGAATGGTACCGGGCTTGCTTGGGTTGAATGGGCGGGAGGTCTCTGTGCACAAACCGTCGAATATGGCCGCTTTCCGTCGTCCGAGCGCTTCGGGCGCGGTGATTCGTGTCGCCGGACTCTTGGCCGCTATCCTGCTGACCGCGGGCCTCGGATCCGCCCTCGCGACCAGCCCGGAAGCCTCTTCCCGGGTTCATAAGGGCGCCCGGCAGGCCGCCCGTGGAATCCGTCCGTTCCAGTCGTTCGCGTGCACGACGCTCGGGATCAACTGCAACTCCACGATGAGCGGCGCGTTGACCTCCGATGACTGTCGTCTCGCGCTCGACAACAGCTTCTACGACGCGTGGACGTTTCAGGCCACGGCCGGGCAGGCCATCCAGATCACCATGTCGGCCGGGTTCGATACCTACCTGATCCTGTTCGACCCCAGCGGAAACGAGATTGACGAGAACGACGACGCCCCGGGCCTCGGGTCGAACTCGCGAATCTCGTTCACCCCCGACGCCACCGGGACGTACACCGTTTATGCGAACAGCTATGTCGTCGGCGCGACCGGTAACTATTCGCTCGAGGTGGTGTGCTCCGGGTCCCAGCAGACCCCGACGCCCACGCCCACGCCGACGCCGACGCCCCCGCCGACCGCGGGCCTGGTGACTTTGCCGGCGGCAGCGTCGCTGCACGGAGCGCCGCCGACCTTCTTCCATTCGGACGTGAGCGTCTTCAATCCCTCTGCGACGCAGACGGCGACGGTGACGGCGCGGTACCGCTGTTTCACGGGCGCCTGCGGCAATGCGGTGCAGACCTTCACGGTGCCTCCGCGACAGATGCGGGTCTTCGACGACATCGTCGGGACACTGTTCGGTGCGGCAGAGACCGGCGGGGCGGTGGAGTTTTCGGGCAACGTGCTGGTGGACAGCCGGCTCTACACGCCGAGCCGGCCGGCGCCGACGGTGGGCATGTATGTCCCGGGCTTATCGACTGCCGAGGCGTATGCCGAGGCCGTCCTGACGTCGCTGTCGTTTTCGGCCAACCTTTCGACCGGCTTCCGGACGAACGTCGGGGTCTACAACGGTAACGACGTTGCCCAGACGGTGACCTTCACCCTCTACAACCCGCAGGGAGTGCAGATCGGCCAGACCGCGCAACTGGTGCCAGCGAGGACTCCGTTCCAGATCAACAACATCGCCAGCTTCGTCGGGATCACGACCGACGTTCCGAGCTTCTACGTCGTGGTCCGGGGGGATGGAGTCAGCAAGAACTACGTCTACGCCGCGGTACTGGACAACCAGTCCCAGGACCTGATCTTCGTCAAGGGCGCGCAGGCGCGGCTGCCATAGGGTGCAGCATCCGGGGCCGGTGACGATCACGCCGGAAGCGGCGCGCCGGCTCTCCTCGGAAGCCGATTTCGGGCGCGCGGTCCTGTCCGTGCGCCACGTCCTGGGTTGCGGAGGCAGCGGATTCCGCGTATCGCTCGAGGAGAATCCGCCGGAGGACGGGCATCGCTTCGAGTCGGAGGGGATCCCGATCGTCATGGACGACTACGCGTTCCAGGCGCTTCGGGGCGCGGTTCTGGAGATCGATCCCGACGCAACGGGCGACGGCTACCGCCTGGATCACCCGGACGCGGCGCTCACCACCTTCTGCTGATCAGGTCCGGGTCTCCCGGGGGCGCGGCGTCCGCATCTCCTTCTTCTCGGGCTTGTTCGTGACCCGGGACAGCCGGCGGTGGTGCTCGACGACGATGCGGACCGCGTCCTCGGGGTTGACGCTCCGATGCAGGAGATCACGGTCTTTGGCGTCGATCGTGCCGTGCTCGAGGAGCTTCCCGAGGAGAGGTTCGATCGCATCCTCGGCGTCTTTCCCGCCGAGGATGATCGGATAGCTCTCGATCTTCCGGGTCTGCATCAGGGTCAGCGTCTCGAACAGCTCGTCCAGCGTCCCGTAGCCTCCGAGGAAGGCGAAGAACGCGCAGGAGAGCTTCACGAACATGTACTTGCGGATGAAGAAGTAGGTGAAGTCGAACTCACGGTCCAGGTAACGGTTCGACCGCTGCTCGCGCGGCAGCCGGATGTTCAACCCGATGGAGATGCCGCCCCCCTCGCGGCATCCGCGGTTGGCGGCCTCCATGATTCCCGGACCGCCGCCGGTCACGATGTTGAAGCCCTCGAGAGCGAGGAGGCGCGCGGTCTCCCGCGCGAGATCGTATGCCCGGTGGCGGGGGCCCAGGCGCGCCGAGCCGAAGATCGTGACCGCGGGCTCGACGTCCCGGAAAGCCAGGCTCGCCTCGACGAATTCGCGCGTGATCTCGGCGACGCGCTCCGCCTCTCCGCCCGGAAGGTCCGACCAGCCGAGATCTTTCAGAGCGCGCGGAAATTCGAAAACGCCGGAGTCGCTCATCGAAACCTCCCGCCGCGTCGAGTATAGGGGCGCGCGTGGGCTAGCGCGGAGGGGGAGCGGCCCGGCGCACCCCCAGGAGCTCGTTGACGAGGAAGAGGGGGCCGACGAGAAGGTGGAGGAGGTTCCGGAAGAAGGCCGGGCGGTTTTTCTCGTAGACCGCATGACCGACGGCTTGAAAGATCCACCCCACGACGAACGCCGCCGCTCCGATCCGCCGGTCGCCCACGGCGGGTGCCGCGAGGTCGAGCAGCACGAACGCGCCGAGCATCGCGACGGCGAGAGGAAGGTCGAGCGTCGCGTAATAGAAACGACGCCGGCGATGACCGCTTCCGCGACGTTCCACCGCACGAGGGGAAGCCGGCCGAGGAGCGAGACGATCACAAAGGAGATCAGCGTGATTCCGAAGGCGTGGCACACGAGATTCCCCCGCGTCCGGTGATGCGCGCCGTAGTCGGAGAGCAGGGCCTGTCCCCGCGACTCACTCCAGTCGGACGAGCAGCCTTCTCGGCCGGCTGCCCGGATGAAAATGAAGCCGCGAAAGTGCCCCCGGTGCGGGCGACGGCCGGACCTCGCGGACCAGGCCCTGCGAGTCGAGCAGGAGGATGTACTCGCGGCCGCGCTCCTCTCGAGGGAGCTCGACCGGGCCCTCGGAAACGAGCGCCGGCGCGGAGCCGTAGCCGTCGATCGACTGGATCGAGAGACGCAGGGGGGCCGCCCGAACGGCCGATGGGGGAGGCTCTTCCGAGCTTCCGGCCGCCAGGACCGGGGATTCTCGCGACAGCCGGTCCTTTTTCTCGTCCGCCTCGGCCGCGGCGGCGGCGGCGTCGGCGGCGGCGGATGGCTCCGCTGCCTTCGCCTGCTTTTCCCGGGCCGCCGGCTTCTCGGCGACGTCCCGCTTCTCCGCGACCTCCTGCCTCTCCTCCTTCCGGAGGCTCGGCTCCTTCCGGAGGGTCGGCGCCGCGTTCGAGGCGATGCGTCCCGTCGCGGAAGCCTGGTCCCGGAGGACGACCTCGGGTTCCGAAGCCGGCGCCGCCGGACTTGCGGCAGGAACGCCGTCCGCGACCGTCCGGTCGATCGAAACCGGCACGGGCGGGGGACTCCGGCGCACCGCGAGCGGCGTGGAGATGAGGAGGGCCAGGAGCGCCGTCACGAGCAGCGCGGCCCATGTCAGGTCCAGACGGAACCGCGGCGAGAAGGGGGCCCTTGGCCGATTCGTCGACTGGACCTTGCGCAGGATGCGGGCGGCGAGATCGGCCCGCGGGGGCTTCGAACGGGACGAGCGGAAGAGCGAGATCGCATCCTCGAACTCCAGCGCCGCCCGGCGACACTCGGAGCAGTGCGTGCGGTGCCCTTCGAACCGCGCGCGCTCGGAAGGGTCCAGATCGCCGTCGTGAAGGCGCGAGAGAAACTCGACCGATCGCGCCGGATGCTGGTTGCCGTTACCGCTCATCGATTCCTTTCCGAGCCGACCAGGGGCGCGAGTATCGTACGAAGCTGGCCGCGACCCCGGGCGATCCGCGACTTCACCGTGCCGATGGGGAGTTCCAGAGAGGTCGCGATCTCTTCATAGCTCCACTCCTCCAGGTCCCGCAGGACGATGGGGAGGCGGAATTCGACCGGCAGTTTCGACAGAGCGTCCTGCACCGTAATGCGCGACTCTCCCGCCCGGGCGCTCTCCTCCGGGCTTTTCGCGCGGGAGGCGTGGTCCTCGAGTGCATCGGAAGAGGGGTCGGCCGCGAAGATCCTCCGGAACCGGCTCCGCGACCGGTACTTGTTCTTGATGGCGTTATCCGCAATGGCGGCCAGCCACGCCCGCGGCGGCGCCTGGAGCCGAAAGCGCGGGAGTCCCCGGTAGGCGCGGAGGAAGACCTCCTGCGTCAGGTCGTCGGCGTCTTCCAGGCCGACCGCCCGCGTCATCCAGCGGTGCACCGCGGCCATGTGGCGCTCGATGAACTCGCCGAAAGCCGCCGACTCCCCACCCCTCGAGCGGGCGATGAGATCTTCGTCGGACAGGTCGTGCAGCGGAATTTCCAACGGCTGTGGCCCGATCGGCAGCGCCGCGATTGTACTTTCCACTCCGGCCGGCCCTTCGTCCACGACGAGGCGCAGTTACCGGTTTCCGTCCGGGTCCGGCGCATAACCCGGCTCGAATCCCCGGGAACGTTCCCGCGCGGCGAGGCCGTCCCGAAGCCGGGGAAGCACGCCCAGGCGAACGAGCTCGCGGTGGAACTCGTAGCGCAGCGCAATTCGCGCCGAAGGCTCCGCCTCTTCGTCGAACTCGATCCACCGGACCGGGAATCGGGTCCGGTCGCCGATGCCCGTGGCCGCGAAGCGGTCCGCTTCGGATTTCTCCCGGCCCCGGGAGTTCCCGGACCCCGTGGCCGGCGAAGCTCCCACCGGCCGCGAACCGTCTTTCCGTTCATCGAGCGAACCGTCTTGACCCTCCTCGACCGGCACCGGCTCCGGCCGCCTCTCCCGATAGAAGACGGCCTCGATCGTGCCGACGTTTGTCGTGTCGCCCAACCATTTCGCATAGGAGCGCGCGGTCTCGGTGAAGAAGAATCTCCGCGAGGTCTCGCCGGACACCTGCCATCCCGGGATCTCGACGGTCTGACCCGGCGACAGGATCCACTTCGCGGCGCCGGCCGCGGTCGTCCGCTTGGCGTCCACGACGTTGCGCCCGTCCACCGAGAGCGCGACCGCGACCCGCTCTCCCGTCGGGTTCGAGAGGCGGAGCGTAAAGGTGCGCCCGCGGAGCGCCTCGACGTAGAGCTTCCCCTCGTGCAGGTACTCCGGCGCCTCGCAGCCGTCCACGACGACGGCGAGCCCGAATCCCTCCCGGAGAGCCGCGGAAAGGGGGGCCGTTCCGAGAGCGAGAGCCAGAACTGTAGCGGCGAACGGGGGGCGGAATTTCATCAGGGCCTCCTCGTGAAGAAGAGACACCGGCCGGCCCGGGCGGTTCCCTCCGCCCAAGACGCGCCCTTAGACGAGGCCCTTCCGGAGAACTTCCTCGATCTTCTCGGAGAAAACGTCCACCTCGTCCGGCCGCGTGTAGACGTTCGGCGTCACCCTCAGGCCGTTGAACTCGGCGTGGACGATCGGCGTCGTCATGATCTTGTGCTTCTCCCACAGGAACGCCTGCAGCTTCTCGGTGTCCACGCCGTCGACGTGGAGGAGTCCGATCCCGCAGGACTCCGTCGAGTTCAAGGGCGTCAGGACCTTGACCCGGGGGTCGGCCGCGAGGAGCCGATTCGCCCAGCGATCGCGCAGAGAGCGCAGCCGGGCCGCCTTTCGCGCGGCCCCGATCTCCCGATGAAAAGCCAGCGCCGCCGCGATGGCGTTGTGATTGGCGGCGGGATGAGTGCCGATCTCCTCGTACTTCCGGACGTCCTCGTTCATCTTGGCCGGCGCGGCCATGAGGGGCCAGATTTTCTTCTGCTTGTCCTTCCGCACGTAGAGAAACCCCGTGCCGATCGGCGCGAGCAGCCACTTGTGGAGGCTCGTTCCGTAGTAGTCGCACTCGAGATCGTCCCTCCGGAACGGGAAGTGAGCGAAGGCGTGGGCGCCGTCCACGAAGGTCTCCGCGCCCCGGTCGCGCGCCATCCGCACGATCTCGCGGACCGGCAGAATCTGGCCGGTCAGGTTGGTGATGTGCGTGACCTCGACGACCCGGGTGCGAGGCGTCATCGCCTCGCGGAACCGGCGGACGACGTCGGCGGCCGAGGGAGGCGGCACCGGAAACGAGATCGCCTTCACCACGATTCCGTCCCGGCGGACGCGCTGGTCCCAACTCGTCAGCATCCTTCCGTAGTTCTGGTTGGTGACCACGACCTCGTCGCCGGGTTTCAGGTCGAGGCCGAAGATGAGCGTCTCCAGAGACTCCGACGCGTTGCGGGTGATCGCCAGCTCCTCCGGATCGCAGCCGAACTCGCGGGCGAGTTCCCGCCGGACCGATTCGATCCGGGGCTCGAGGAGGGTCCACATGTGGTAGACGGGGATCTCGTTCGAGAACTTCAGGTCCTGGATCATGGCGTCGAGGACGTGCGAGGGCGACGGGCTGCACCCTCCGTTGTTCAGGTTGACGATCGTGCGGTCGACGTCGAAAGCCCGCTGGATGTGGGACCAGTAGGTCTCGTCGGTCGCGACCGCCTCGGGTGGCGCGCCGGAGACCGACCGCGCGGCGTCCCGAACGCGCGGCATCGCGTCGATGCGAAAGGCTGGCAGCGCCAGGCCGGCGGTCGCGCCGGAGAAGAACGCGCGGCGGGTCAGAGCCATGCGACCTCCCGGGGACACCGAGCTCCGGGTTCGTGTCCCGTATCCCGTGTCCGGTGTCCCGTCTTTAGATCAGTCCCAGCTGCCAGAACACGAACGTCCAGATGTCGGCCTGTTCGTCGAGAATCTTCGTCGTCGGCTTTCCGCCGCCGTGCCCGGCCCTGGTCTCGATCCGCACGAGGACCGGCTCGTCTCCCGCCTGGGCCGCCTGCATCCGCGCGGCGAGCTTCTTCGAGTGCCCCGGATCGACCCGGTCGTCGGTGTCGGCCGTCGTAATGAGGGTGGCGGGATAAGCGACCCCTTCTCGCACGTTGTGGTACGGCGAGTACTTGTAGAGGAAGGGGAAATCTCCGGCAACCTCGGAGCTTCCGTATTCGGCGATCCAGTAGCGCCCGAGCGTGAACTTCTGGTAACGGAGCATGTCGGCGACCGGAACCTGGCAGACGACGGCGCCGTAGAGGTCGGGCCGCTGCACTTCCACCGCCGAGACGAGAAGGCCTCCGTTCGAGCCGCCCCCGATCGCCAGCCGGTCTTTCTTCGTGTAGTTGCTGGCGATCAGCCACTCGGCGGCTCCGATGAAGTCGTCGAAAACGTTCTGCTTCTTTTCCCGCATTCCGGCGGTGTGCCACTCCTCCCCGTACTCGCCGCCTCCGCGCAGGTTGGGTATCGCGACGATCCCGCCCTTTTCGAGGAAGACGTAACGCGTTCCGGAGAATCCCGGCGTCTCGCTGATGTTGAATCCCCCGTAGGCGTACAGATAAACGGGCCGGTTGCCGTCCTTCGCGAGGCCCTTCTGGTGGATGAGGAACATCGAGACTTTCGTCCCGTCCTTCGACGGATACCAGACCTGCTCGGTCTCGTACCCCGACGGGTCGACTTTGACGTCGGTCTTCTGGAAGAGAACCAGCTCACCTTTGCCGAAGTCGTAGCGGAAGTTGGTCGGCGGCTGGGTGAAGGAGCTGTATGCGACGTACATCTCGGTCTGGTCGGCGTCGCCCGAGATCCCGCCCACGCTGCCGATGCCGGGCAGGGCGATCTCCTTCTCGAGCTTCCCCGACAGGCTGCGCACGTCGAGCGCGGTGCTCGCGTTCCTCAGGTGGCGCACGAGGAGCTTCTTGTTGACGATGTAGGCGCTCTGGATCGTGTCCTTTCCCTGCGGAACGAGCTCGACGAAGGGAGCATCCCGGTTGTCCTTCGGCAGCCGGTTGAGGTCGACCGCGATCACCCGGCCGAGCGGCGCGTCGCGGTCGGTCGTCGTGTAGAGCCGGCCGTCCACGACCTCCGCGGGCGCGTACGCGTTGTCGTAGCCGGTGAAGACCGCGACGGGCTTCGCGCCCTTCTTCGACAGGTCGAGAGCCCAGACCTCCGTCTTGTTGCTCGCGCCCTTGCCCGGGAGGATGACGAGCCAGCGCCCGTCGTACGTGACGTAGCCGCCGATCGTGACCTCCTTGTCCGTCGGCTTCTCGAAGAACATCGCGTCCTTGTCTTCGGGGTCGCCCAGCCGGTGGTAGTACAGCTTGGGAAAGTAGTGCTCCTCCCCGGCGGGCACGGTGCCGGGCTGCGGGTAGCGCGTGTAGAAGAAGCCCTTGCCGTCCGGGGTCCACGCAATGTTCGAGAACTTGACCCACACGATCTTGTCCGGGAGATCCTTGCCGGTCGCGACGTCGCGGACCGAGATCTCCTGGCGGTCGCTCCCGCTGCGGGATACCGCGTATCCGACGAGGCGTCCGTCCTTCGTGGGCGACGTGTTGGTGAGAGCCACGGTTCCGTCGGTCGACATCGTGTTGGGATCGATCAGCGCCCGCGGCTCGCTCGCCGGTCCTTCCTGGACGTAGTAGACGGACTGGTTCTGGAGGCCCGTGTTCTTGAAGAAAAAGTAGCGGTTTCCCTTCTTCTCGGGGATGCTGATCTTCGGATAGTCGTAGAGCTCGGTCAGGCGGGCCTTGATGGCGTCCCGCTCGGGCCGATCGAGCGCGCTGCGGGTCAGCGAATTTTCGGCCGCGACCCATGTGGTCGTGGCCGGGTCGTCGGCCTTCTCGAGCCAGCGGTAGGGGTCGGCGACCCGCGTGCCGAAGTAGTCGTCGGAGACGTCTCCTTTGGCGGCGGGGGGGTATGCGTAATGTTTCGAGGCCTCGGCCGCGGCGGGCGGGGAGGGAGGCGCAGGCGTCGCGACGACGGGTGCGGGCGAAGCGGCGGTAGCCGGCGAGTGGGCCGAACACCCCGACGCGATCGAGAGGAGCAGGGCGAGCGGCCAGGCCGCGATCCGGAAGAGACGGGACATCAGTTCCTCCTGGGTTCCGCGGAGGTCGGCGGGCGGCGACCGCCAGAAATGATCGCGCCCGCAATCGCCTCCTCGGGAGTAAGGCGAATCACGGGCGCGATTCTTTCACGACGGAATCGGAATCAGGGCGCGCGCTTGGCCAGCTGCAGGCTCGGATCGTTGGTGTGGTTGTCCACCGTGGCTCCGTAGACGATCGCGCTGCCCGAGACTACCTGGATGGTGATCGACTCGTTAGCTGCCACCGGCGCACCGTTCAGGAACGAGGCCGAGTCCCGCTGTTCGAAGTAGTTCGGCGGGTAAGTTCGGGTGAGCGTGCGGGTCACGGTGCCTGCCGTGTTGCGGGCCGTGATCGCCAGCGTCGCTCCGGATCCCAGGGTGCGGACGCCGATATTGAACCGGTAGAGCGCGGGATCCGGGGGAGCGATCAGGAAGCCCCGCTCGCCGGCGACGAGAGCCTGCGCGGGGGTCACCGCTTCCTCCGTGAAGCCGCTCGTGCCCGCGGCTCCGCCGTCGTTGAAGACCCGGACGACGAGAATCGGCGTGCCGGTGCCGGCGTCCGTCACGACGTCGAGGCTCCCGAGACCGGTCAGGCCCATCGCCGGAAGGAGATCCGCGATCGAACGGGTCTCGCCCGGCTCCAGCACGTACGTGAGAAACGGATCGGTGGCGCTCGCGGACGACCCGGCGGGGTGGTAGACCAGCCGGCCGGTCATCCGCGCGTTCGACGGGTTGTAAAGCTGCACCGACGTGCGGAAGAAGGCCTGCCCCAGCGCGCCGGGCGTCGAACCGACGACCGGGATGATCGCGGCGGGCTCGACCGACGGAGGCGGCTGCGTCACGGTCCCCGTGGCCTGCGCGGACAACGTCGCGTTGGGGAAGAGACTCCCCTGGGAGGCCGTCACCCCGGACGTCACGTCGGAGGAGAAACCGATCAGGCCCTGCGTGGCGCCGGGCGTCTGGCCGACGGGGCTGCCGCAGGTCGTCAAGCGGGTAATGCCGATCAGGTCGCCGGCCTGAACCGCGACAGGAGGGCTCAGGATGACGAACGAGGTCAGCGACGTCACGTCGTACGGGCCGCGCTCCGCCAGGAACGAGAAGCCCCCGCCCGGAGTGGGCCGGAAGAACTTGAGCTTGGCGGCCGCCGGACACGGCGTCGCGGACCAGGTGAAGGATGCCTGCGTCAGGTTGCCGGAGGCGTTCGCCGGATTCGAAAGGTCGATCAGGGTCACCGGCGTCTGGTTGAAGCCGAAGTTGGGATTCGCCGGAAGGTTGCCGACGGTCACCGTCTGGGCTGTGAGAACCGTCGTGGCGAGGAGACCGAGAATGAAGACCGAGATACGGTTGATTGGGCGCATGGGAGACTCTCCAGGTCCGCTGGCCCGGACCGTCCGGGCGAACCCGGGAATGCAGAGCAATTTCGATGCACACGCGCCGGCGAGCTCGGCCGAGGAGGGTCCTCGGAAGAGGTCAGGCCTCGGGGCGGTCCACCGGGCCGGTGATGAGACGGGCGCCGCGCTGGTCTGTCAGGGAGGCCCACGCCCACTCGAATAGCACGACCACGCGGTTGCGGAAGCCGATCAGAAACAGGATGTGGACGAAACACCACGCGAGCCACGCGGGGAATCCGGACAACCCGATCCGGCCGAAGCTCGCCACCGCCTCCGCCCGGCCGATCACGGCGAGGCTGCCCTTGTCGCGGTACCGGAAAGGCGGCCGGGAGCGGCCGGCCAGGTCCGCCGCCAGGTTGCGCGCGAGGTGCCGGCCCTGCTGGATCGCGACCGGCGCGACTCCGGGCAGAAGTGTTCCCGACGGATTTCGGAAGGCCGCGACGTCGCCGATCGCGAAGATCCGGGGATCTCCCGGAATCGAGAGGTCCGACTCGACCGGGACGCGCCCGGCGGAATCGAGGCCGACCCCGAGGGAGGCCGCGAGCGGGGAGGCGCGGACTCCGGCGGCCCACACGATGGTGGCGGCGGCGATGCGGTCCGCTCCGGACTCGAGGTAACCGGGCTCGACGCCGGTCACCGGGAAGCCGGTCCGAACCTCGACTCCCAGCCGTTGCAGCGATCGCGTGGCCTTCGCCGCGAGGCCGGGCGGGAAAGCGGGGAGGATCCGCGGGCCGGCTTCGAGGACCTGGATGTCGGCCTCGCGGGGGTCGATGGCGCGGAAGTCGCGGTGGAGCACCCGGCGGGAGATCTCGGCGATGGCGCCGGCGAGCTCGACGCCGGTCGGACCGCCGCCGACGATCAGGAACCTCAGGAGCTCCTTCCGCCGCCGGCCGTCGGGCTCCCGTTCGGCCCGTTCGAACGCGAGCAGGATCCGGCGGCGGATCTCGAGCGCGTCCTCCAGAGTCTTCAGCGCCGGCGCGCTCCGCTCCCAGTCGGCGTGTCCGAAGTACGAATGGCCCGCGCCGGTCGCGAGAACCAGATAATCGAAGGGGAGGCGGCCGTCGGCGAGCACGAGCTCGCGCGCCGTCCGATCCACCGAAACGGCCTGGGCGAGGAGGACCGTGGCGTTTCTCTGGTCGCGGAGAATCGCGCGGACCGGAGTCGCGATGTCCGCGGGAGAGAGCGCCGCGGTGGCAACCTGGTAGAGGAGGGGCTGGAAGAGGTGGTGGTTTCTCTGGTCGACGACCGTGATCCGGACGGCCAGTCGCGCCAGAGCGCGTACCGCGTTCAGCCCGCCGAAACCAGCCCCGACGACGACGACGTGTGGTTCACTCATGCTCGCAAGGAGACGAGCCGATGGACGAAGAAGCGAAGCGGCAGGTCCTGCGCCGGATTCCCTACGGGATGTTCGTCATGACCGCGACCGCCGGCGGAAAGCCGGCCGCCTCGACCCTGACCTGGATGTCTCAGTGTTCGTTTCACCCGCCGCTTATCATGATCGGCGTCCAGAGTAACAGTCTGACGCACGCCGCGATCGAAGCGAGCGGCGCCCTCGCGGTCAACTTCCTGGCCGAGAGTCAGTGGGAAATCGCGGAGAAGTTCTTCCGGCCACCGGAGGACGCTGAGAGCAACCGCCTCCACGGCATGCCGTGCGAGCCGGGACCCGAGACCGGCTCGCCGCTGCTGACGGATCTCCCGGCCTGGATCGAAGCCCGGGTCACCGACCGGGTGGAGCGGGGCGACCACACGGTGTACGTGTGCGAGGTGGTCGGAGCCGGGGCGAGAGATCCCGGCTTTTCGCCGCTGCTCCTCGGCTCGACGACGTGGAACTACGGGGGCTAGAGCCTCACTGCCTCAACGCGCGAACACGTCGTCCGCCGGCGTGATCTTCACGGCCTCGGCCCGGATGCCGAGCTTTCGGGCGCCGATCACCTTGTCCTCCGTGAGAAGGTCCGCGGGTTTCTCCGCGTCGTACTGGATCGCCGAGAACCCGTCCGCGACGAGCTCCCCCCGGAGAGCCTTCGCATCCTTCGTCACGATCACCACGGAGAGGTCCTTCGCCGAGAAATGCTTTCGGATCGCCCGGTTGACGTCGTCCTGCGTCAGCTTGCCGAGCCGGTCGCGCATGTAGCCGGTGAACTCGCCGATGCCGTACCACCGGGAATCGAGCGCGTAACCGAGCTGCTGGTTCTGCGTCGCGGTCATGACGTAGACGTTCTTGAGGAGGTAGCCGCGCGTGCGCTCGAAGTCCTCCTTCGTCATTCCATCGCGGACGAGGCCGTCGAGCTCGTGGATGGCGATCCGCAGCGCCATGTGCGCATTCACCGGGACGACCGGCCGGATCCAGACCTCGAAGATCTGCGCCCGCCTCCCGATGTTCGGATCCGGGAAGAACTGGAACATGCCGCGGGGAAAGGCCTCGATGTAGGCGTAGTCGCCATAGTTCATGCCGCGGGTTTCCCGGATTCGCTTGTAGAGGTGGGACACCGAGGAGCGGTGCTCGCCGAGCCACGCGCGCGCCACGTTCAGCGCTGCGAAGTCGGGATGGGAGCGGGTCACCTCCAGCGGATGACCGAACGAGATCGCGGT
>JBBQKV010000037.1:0-22222 GCA_038327245.1 Acidobacteriota bacterium | reverse complement strand
CCCCATTTCGCTTCGGGGAGCGGCACCTCCTCCTGTCTACCCGGGGCGCCCCTTAGGGGATTGCCTTGAAGGGCGTCTCCAGGGCGAAGGAATTCACGTCCGCGGTTCCCGCGGTTCCGTAGGATCCGTCCACTCCCGGCGCCAGGCTGCAGAGACCTTCCTCCCCGTTTCCGGAAACCACCCTCTGGGAACGCGGAGCGAGGACCTGCGCGTCGACCGGGTAGAAGAGCGTCGGCCCGACCCGGGTGCCCTCCGAGAAGTTCGAATAGTGCGTGACGTAGCGGGCTCCGCTGCAGTCCGTCGTCAGGTAGTACACGTAGATCGCGCGGGAGTCGAAGATTCCGGAAGCGGGTTGCGCGTAGAACGTGACCCAGACGCCGTTGACCTGACGGGCGACGAGGTTGTCCGACAGGGAGTATCCGACCAGCTTGTTGTGCTTGTCGAGGACCCGGAAGCCTTGCGGGGTATTGCCGGTTCCAGCGGATGCTCCGGCCGCGATCGCGAGCGCGAAACCCACCGCGGCGAAGATTCGGGATAAGCGCATTTTGTGAACTCCTGCGGCTACTGGTTTGACACATTCGCCCGCCGCCGGTCGATTGCATCTTTTCTGGTCTGGTTCGGAGTCAGCAAAGTAACAGCCGCGAAAGGGAAAGAAAATTGGACGGTGGTCGTAGGCGACTCTGGTCGTAGGAGATTGGTCGGGGAGAGCTGTTCCTGACTCAAAAGAAAAGGAGCCGGGCGGGTTAGCCCAGCTCCTTCCGGAAAATCGTGATCGGTGTACGGCTTTTTCTACTTCGCCATTCCCACGAGGTCGGCGGGGCTCACCGGCCCGAGCACGAACGTATCGGTATGCGAGGCAACGTAGCTACGGAATTCGAGGCTTGCCGGGAAGCCGGTCTTGCGACCGTGCTTTTTGGTGGCCTCGTCCACCTTGGCCTGCTGCTCTTTGGTCAGGTCGGGACCGACATTGAGATAGTCCCAGCTGTCGCCGTCCGTATGCGCATAGAACTGTCCGGCCGGCACTCCAGCTTCCTTGGCGATCGCCTCCGTTTCGGCCATCCACTTCAGAAAGTCGAGGTGCTTTCCCGGTGCGATGCGATAGATCGTGATCAGGGCGTGCGGCGGCTGCATCGCAGTCTGTGCGCGCACGGCTGACGGCGCCGAGACAATCAGGGCGAGAATCAGAAACAGAGCTCTGCGAAACCAACGATTCATGAGGTCCTCCTCTGGGTGCGCGGCACCTTCGTCGCCGCAGGAGAATCGCCATGCGGGCAGGGAATCCGCCGCGAATGGCATTTCCGTGTCCTGGGGCGAAAGAATTTGGACCGCAGTCTATGCGAGCGGGCAGCCGTTTTGCACAGGCGAAAGGGATGGAGCTTTTCGGAGGGGGATTGGTGTCTATTCAGGGCGCGGCGGACCCGGCGTGAGCCGTCAGGTCCTCCTGGTCGAGGACGATCCCGACCTTCTCGGCTCGCTGGCCGCTTTTCTGGAGGCCGAGGGGTACCGGGTCGAGGTCGCGCGGCACGGCCTGGAGGCGCTCGGTCGGCTGCGGGGCGGATTCGCTCCGGCGGTCATCCTCCTCGACCTGATGATGCCGATCATGACGGGCTGGGAGTTCCGGCATGCCCAGCGTCAGGATCGTGAGCTCTCGGGGATTCCAGTGATCGTGATCTCGGGGATGGAGGACAGCCCGCGGCATGCCGCGTGGCTCGAGGCCGACGGCTACGTGCAGAAGCCGATTCCGGTCCAGACTCTTCTCGAGACCGTTCAGCGCTACTGCGACTGAGGACTCTCGCCCGACCTTACGGGCAGGCCGTCGAGACGAACTCCGGCACCCTGTAGTCGGACGCGGAAAGATCCGGCGCGGAAGCGAAGTCCAGGACCTCGGCGATGTTGTTCGCCCTCTGGTCCCGGCGCGAGAGCAGGCTCATCGCGAGGACGGGTTTCCTTCCGCCGCGGCGCCTGCGGGAGCGAGTTGGACGACCGATGGCGGTCGCGAGCCGCTTCGGAAGTACGCGGGCAGCGAACGAAGAGCGCGCGTCGCGTCTCGCTCCGAAGAGAAGTGGCCCCAGAAAACCCGATAGCAGGAGCCGCTCGACCGGAGGAGCCACATTGCTCCCGAGCGGGAGTCGTGACTCCAAGCCTCCTGGAGGGATCGATCGCCGCAGCCCAGGTCGAGCTCGAGCGAGTACGGACCGAATTCGCCGCGTACGAATCGCCGGCGATCCTCTTCGGCCCGGTGCACCCACTTGTCACCCGAAATCCGAGCGGCATTCTTCGGGGTGACAGCAGCATGGATTGAATTCGCGGCCACTCTCCCTCGGGGCGCCTGGAGCCGCTCCGGGGGAAGCGACTCGACGTCCGTCTTCGCCCGCATTTCCCGTTTCCCCCCGTCGGTGGGCGGTTCCGTGGGCTGTCGGCTCGCGATGCGGGGATTTCCGCCTCTGCCGAACCAGTACCGAAGTCCGACTCCCGCGATGTGTGCGTTGTAGTTCTTGTCCGGATCGTTGGAAGAGCGGTTTTCGAAGGTGTACCCCGAAAGGAACTCCAGGTGTCTTCCGAGCGCGAACGCCACATCCAGCGAAAGAATCCACCGCGCGTCGCGGCGGAGGATCGTGTTGGCGTGGTCTATGAAACGGTGCTGATACTGCTGCGGCCGGTATCGCACCTCGGCGGCGAGCCGGTGCAGACCGCCGTAGAGCGGTGTCGAGAACTGGGCGCTGTACGTCTGGCGATCGTACGTGTAGCGCGGGCGATCCGCTTGATTGTTTTCCCAGCGGTAGCCGAATTCGAGAATTCCTCTCGACAGGCGCTGCCGCAGCTCGAGCCCGACGTAACGGTTGAGGGCGTCCCGATCCGGATTTTCGTCGTAACGCCTGAGCCGATAGGCGCCGTAGAGCCGCAGCCGGCTCGACGGCGAGATGCGGTAATGGATACGGGGCTGAAGGGTGTACTGGTCGCCGAGCTCGCGGTCCTCGGACGAGCCCTTGAGCGCAATCTCGCCGACCGTCTCCATCGAGAGCTTCTTCGTGAACTTCTGCTCGTACGAGGAAGTGAGGTTGTGACTCACCCGATCCCAGCGGTCGGTATTCGCATAGGAATGCGACGCGACCTCGTACTCGACCTGGACGGCATCGGTTTCAAAACGAGTGCCGACTCCGTAAACGGTTCCCCAGTCCCGTATCGGCTTGTCGCTCTGGTCGATGTTGCTGTCGTAGACGCCACCGGCGGTGACGAAGAACGAGAACGGCGGAGGGAATGTTACGGCGGCTTCGGAGACGTTCGGCGATGACGATTCCGGGAGCGTTCGCTGCGGCGGGATTCTCGACCGGTCCGGGCCGACCGCCGCGGACGCCAGGGCACAGTCGAGCGGCGCCGGTCGGTTGGACGCCGGGAAGAGACGGCCCGACTCTGTCTGGATGTCTGCTGCGCGATCCCAGTCGACAGCGAGGCGGAAACCGCCCGCCGCTTCCGCCGGGCATGGAGCGCCGGCGGCCGACAGCGCGGCGGCAAGCGCGACCGCTGCGAGGGAAGTCACGAGACACTTGCTCGCGCGGGGATCCGCGCGGTCGTGCCGAGCCGCTCTTCCGCGAGCTCGAGGAGAGTCTCCGTGAAGGGCCGTCGCTCTTCGAACCGGGTACTCAAGTAGACGTGGCGCACGATCGTGAGCGCCGCATACGTGCGGACGGCGGGGCGGATGGGGGAGCCGGAAAGCTCGACGAAACGGTCCTCGAACGCGCGCTCGCACTCCGAAAGAGCTGCGGGGTCCCCGGAAAGCCGCAGCGCCTGCTCGGTCAGATGTCCCAGGAAGTTCCCGGCATCGACAGCCGGATCGCCCTGGCAGAACAGGTCGAAGTCGACGAGGAAGAGACGTGGCCCGTTCGCGATCACCTGATCCGCGTAGAAGTCACGATGGATTCCCCTCGGCGTCGGCGTCGGGACGCGTGCGGCGAGACGCTCGCATTTCTGGAGCACGCGCGAGAGCCGCGACACCAACTCCGGCCGGGTTGCGGCAAGCTCCCCGAGCTTTTCGCGCAGGATCGCGAGCTCGTCCGCCATCGTATGGCAACGCCGCGGCAGGACGCCGGTGCGGTGGAGCTTGCACGCGGCTTCCGCGATCGTACGGGCGAGGTCCACACCCCCCGCTCTTCCGAAGAGTTGCGAGGCGGGAAGCCCGGGAACTTTTCGCTCGAGCGACATGCGGTATTCGGGGATCACGCCGAACGGCTCGGGCACGCCGATTCCATCCTCCGCGTCGCTCCCGAACCCTCGGGCGCGGAGGAGCCGGAGGATCTGGTCGTTCTCGTCGGGCGGCCGGCGCGCCCGGGCCTTGCCGAGGAGGGTGAAGGCCTCCATTGAGAAATCGCGACTCTCGATCTCGACGTCGTACTCGACGATGCAGCGTCGTCCCGGCTTGTGGCGGACGGCCCGGATCGCGAGGAGGCGCAATCGGCCCCTGCCGAGAAGGCTCTCCAGTCGGGGCTCGGCGTCCGCCGGGTCCAGAGCCTGGCCCAGGAACCGCATCCCGGGATCCGTCCCGACGCCGAGCGGATCAATGACCGGAACGGTCAACTCCAGACCTCCACTCTCTCGCCGCGGCCCCCGGATTCCGGCGCGGTCAGACGCTCGACCACGCCCTTGAGCGTTTCGGCGACGCGCTCGGTCGCATAGAGCTGCAACGCTCGCGTCCGGGCGCGCCGGCCGAGTGCGGCCGCGTGCTCGGGATTCCCGAGCAGCCCGGAAATCGCGTCGGCGAGCGCGGACGCATCGTCGGGTGGAACCAGCCGGCCGCATCCCTCGAGGGCGAGCGGTAGATCGGAGACCGAGGTCGCTACGATGGGTCGTCCCATCGCCATCGCGTCGTACACCTTCATCGGCATCTGGTAGCTCGCTGCTTCACCCGCCGATTGCGGAATCGCGACGACGTCCGCCGCCGCGTGCAGCTGAGGCATCGAGCCATAGGGGATCAGGGGGACCCGGGCCAGAGGGACTGTCCGCCACTCCGGTTCCGAGAGGTCTTTTTCCCGGCACGGCACGGCGAGACGCGCTCCAGGAATCCGCGCGATCGCCTGCGCGAGGGTCCAGAGACCCTTGTGTGCTCGCGGAGTTCCCGGAAAGACCACGGTGGGACCGTCGAAACCGAACCGGGCGCGGGCCTCGTCGCGATCGACCGTAGCGGGGTCGAAGATCTCGGTCGAAGATCCGTGGGGAACCAGCGTACCGCCAAAGCGACGCTGCAGAGCGGTCGAGGCGACGGTGATGGCGGACGCGGCTCCCACCGCGCGCGTCAGGAGCGAAACGTAGACGGCGGAAGCCGGACGCCGGACGTCGGCCATCTCCGGATGCGCTTCCCATTCGGCCCGTGGTGCGAGGGCGACGTCGAGGTCGTCCATGTCGAGCACGAGGGGGACACCCCGTTGTTCCGCTGCCACGAGGCCGACGCCGAACGAGGCGAGCTGCGGCTTGATGGCAATCAGGACATCGCCGTCGGCGGCTGCCACGAGCTCGAGAAACGATTTCGCGAACTTGGGGAAGCGCCGCTCCGTCGCCGCAACGATCCAGGGCTCGGAAGGAAGAGCCGGCCACGGACCGCGACTCTCTTCCACGGGGCCGGCGAGGGTGACTTCGGCAAATCTTCGGGCTGCCTCCGCGACGCGGTACGCTCGCATCACCGCGTTGGTGGACAGGTTGTGTGACAGAACGGTGATCTTCACGCCGCCTCCAGCCGACGAAGCGCCTCGGCGGCGAGCGCGGGGACCACGAGCGCATCTTCCGGCGAGTGCAATATCAGGCTTTCCGAGACGCGTACGAGCCCGGCAGCGACGTGGAAGCCCAGGCGTTCCCGGATACGCGCGGAGGGGCGAAGGGCATCGTAGGCGGTCACCGCCCGGTCGAGCACGGACCAGGAAGGCTTCTCCCCCCGCCGGACGCGCTCGGCCCAGCACCAGGCGCCGAAGTGGGCGATGTCCCGCGCCGGGTCCGCGAGCTGAAATCGGTCCCAGTCGATCAAGGCGCTGCGTCCGGGGGAGACGAGCACGTTGCGCGGGGAGAAGTCGCCGTGGCAGGGCACGAGCGTCGAATCCCGCATCGGCCGTGATCGAAGGAAGTCGACGACCGAGGAGATCGGAACCGCAAGCGCGGGAGCCGTCGCGCGCAGACGGTCCGTCTTGCGCTCGAGCGACCGGACGATGCGCTTCGCATTCCGCCGCCGGGGAGGATGTGCGCCAGAGTCGTGAAGCCCGGCGACCAGCCGCATCGCGTCGTCGATTGCGTCTTCATCGGGCTCGCCTTTCTCCAGAAGCGGGCGTCCCGGCAGCCGCTCCAGGATGAGCGCGTCGATGTCCGGGAGATACTCGACCGGCCGGGGCAGACCGGGAGGCTGCCGTCTCTCCCCGAAGGGAGAGGCCCAGAGCTCGATCATGTTCTTCCAGCACGCCTCGCCGCAGCCGTCAGGAAACAGCTTCGCGACGACCTGGAGGCCGGACGCCGAGATCAGGGGAAGGGACGCGCGGTCCGGCCCTCCGGTGGCGAACGGTTCGCCGTCGGGCAGGTAGCCCCGCGCTCGCAGGCTCGCGTGAACGTCGGGCGACCACCGAGCCCCGGTGTTCCGGCTTCGGATTTCGGGAGCCGCCGACGTCACGGCCGGGCTCCGGCGAGTCGGCTCTCGGTCTTCGCCTGACGCGAGGCGAGCTCCGCGTCCCACAGTGACCCGCACGCCCGGACCTTTTCGGCAGTTTCGGCCGGAATCGCCTCGTTCGTGACTTCATAGCCCAGTGAGGAGAGCGTTTCACCGGAGATCGCTTCGAAGAGCTGCACGTCCTCCGGCGGCATTTCCGTTCGCCAGTCCCGGATTCCCGGGGTCGCCGGCAGCCAGGCGCTCTTGGCGGAGAGCCCGGGCTCGGACTTCGTTTTCCCGGCGTGGAAGGAGACCATCTCCGGCGCGAAAGGAATCGCGAGGAAGTCGGCGAGCTCCCGAAGGATCGCCTCCGGGTCCGCGACCAGATCTTCGTAGCGGACCTCGCGGTAGATTCCGGGTTCCAGGCGAGCGCCCTCGCGGCGGCCACTCTCGACCTGCCAGGCCCACCAGAGCGCGCAGACCGCGAGCGGGTTCTCCTGCCACAGAGCGAACTTTCCGGGTCCCTTCTCCGCCGTCGCCCACTCGAGCGTCGAGAGCGCCACGTCGCGCCCGTCCCGGACTATATGGATGATGCGCGCGTTCGGAAAGAGAGAGTGGAGGAGCGGGAGGTATCGAACGTAATCGGGCGTCTTCTCCCCGGCGAGCTCCTTGCCGTGAAGGCGGGCGTGCTCCGAGTAGAGCTCGCTGACGAACTCGGCATAGGTCGCGGCGCGCCCCGCTGCGGCGCGGGCGGTTCCCTCCGGGAGGTGAAGCCTCGCGAAGCGGTGGTAGTTCAGAACTCGCTCGACGAGATCCGGCGTCAGGGGAGGGTCAGTCCCGGGGCGGTGCGGCGCGATCGCGCGCGGGATGAAATGGGAGTCGTTCGAGACCGCGAGCAGGGGGTGGCTGTCGAGCATGCGCTGGAGCAGCGTCGTCCCGGAGCGGGGGCAGCCGACGAGGAAGAGGTAGGGATTCCGTCGAGCGTGTGTCATGCCTTCGAGGCCAGGCTCAGGGTGCGCTGGCCCGTCTTCATCTCGTAGAGCAGGCGATAGCGGGGATCGCGGTCCATGAGGTCAGCATGGCTTCCTCGCTCGATGACACGGCCGTCTTCGAGGATCACGATGAAGTCGGCATCGGTTGCAGAGGCGAGGTCGTGGGTGATGAGGATGCAGGTTTTTCCGGTCATCACGTTGTCGAGCGCCTCGCGCACCTTGCCTTCACTCTCGACGTCCAGCCCCGTCATCGGCTCGTCGAGGATCAGGATGGGAGCCTTTCGGATGAGAGCGCGCGCGATGCCGATCCTTCGCCGCTCTCCTCCGGAGAGGCTCGCGCCCCGCTCCACGAGAACGGTGTCATAGCCGTCCTCGAGCTCCGAGATGAACTCGTGAGCGTTGGCCGCGCGGGCCGCGGCGACGATCTCCTCGTCGGTCGCCCCGACTTTCCCGTAAGCGATGTTCTCCCGAATCGTCGTGCCGAAGAGAAGGGAGTCCTGGAGAACGATGCCGATCTCCCGGCGCAGCGACTCGCAGCGGTAATTCCGGATGTCCAATCCATCGATGGAGATCGACCCGGCCACGGGATCGTAGAAGCGCAGGATGAGGCTGACGAGGGTCGACTTTCCGGCTCCGGAGGCCCCCACCAGTGCCAGCTTTTCTCCGGGGGCGATCGAGAACGACACGTCCTTCAGGACGGGCCTGCCGTCGCCGTAGTCGAACGTGACGCCGTCGAATCTGATCGACCCGGAGATACCCGTCGCCTCGACCGCGTCGGGACGGTCCTGGATCTCGGGCTCTGCTTCGAGGATCTCGCCGATCCGTTCCGCGCTGACGGATGCCTTCGCAAAGCTCTTCGAGAGCTTCGTCAGGTCGCGGAGCGGCCGGTAAAGGTGCGAAAGGTAGGACGTGAACACGACGACGGTGCCGAGGGTCATGCGGCCGGCGAGGACCTCCAACGAGCCGAAGAGCACGATCGCGGCGGTACCGAGGGCGCGGGTGATCTCCACTCCGCGCGTCGCCGCTGCCTCCAGGCGCGCCGTTCGGATCCCCGCCTCGAGGCTCGCGGCGCTCTCCGTCTCGAAGCGGTCGGCCTCGTACTGCTCACGCCCGAAGGCCTGCACCAGGGGAACTGCCCCGAGGATCTCCGCCAATTGGGAAGCGATCCGGCCTTCCTTCTGACGCTGGCGGGACACCGATCCCCGAACGGTGCGGTAGCGGTAAAAGAAAGTCACGAGCAGGATCGGGAAAGTCGCGAGCACGATCAGGCCGAGCTTCCGATCGAGCCACAGCATGACCGCGAACATTCCGAGTACCGTGATCAGGTCCCCGGCGAGCCCCAGCGCGGCGTCCGCGAAGAGGTCGCGGAGCGTGTTCGTATCGGACGCCATCTTGGAAAGCAGCTCGCCCGAGCGCGTCCGGCTGTGGAAGGAGAGCGAGAGGCGCTGGAGGTGGGCGAAAATCTCCCGCCGAATCGCGTAGACAACTCTCTGGCCGGCGCTCGACGTGATGGCGAGCTGAAGGTACGAAAATATTCCGCGCAGGAGCGCCAGCCCGACGATCGCGACCGAGACGATCAGAATCGCCTGGACCTTCCGTTCTCCTTCCAGTCCCGAGAGCCCGGACAGGAGCCGTGGCGGCCGCTTTCCGAGGAGGATGTAGTCGAACACGATCTTGAGCGGCCACGGCATCAGGAGCTGGGTCGCAATGAAACCGAGCATGCAGAGCGCTCCGAGAGCCAGCTTGCCCCGCAGCGGGCGTATGTGATCGAGCGCGATCCGCCGAAGCCGGGTTCGCTTCATCGTCAACCCACGACCAGGGGCCGCTCTCGGCCGAGATTCCCGACGCGATCCTCCGACTCTTCCCCGCCGACGTAGCCCTCGGATTCGAGGTGAAGGACGATCTCCTGCGCCGCCTTTTCCGCCGTGAGCTGCGACGTGTCGAGCACCACGTCGGCGTCGGGCGGCGGCTCGTACGGATCGGAGATACCGGTGAAGTGAGCGATCCGTCCGGCTCGCGCCTTCGCGTAGAGCCCCTTGCGGTCACGCTGCTCGCAGACCTCGAGGGGCGTCGAGACATGGACGAGAACGAACCCGCCTTTGCCGGCGTTCATCTCGCGCACCTCCCGGCGAACCCGGTCGTAAGGAGCAATCGGCGCGCAGAGAGCGATCCCGCCGTTCCTGGTGATCTCGGAGGCAACGAACCCGATCCGCCGGATGTTGATGTCGCGATGCTCCCGGGAGAAGTCGAGCTCGGACGACAGGTGCTTTCGCACGATGTCGCCGTCGAGCAGCGTGACGGGTCGGCCGCCGATCTCGAGGAGCTTCACGAGCAGCACCCGCGCAATCGTCGACTTGCCTGCGCCCGATAGACCCGTGAAGAACACGGTAAACCCCTGGCGGTGACGGGGAGGATGCGTGCGGCGCAGCTCGCGGGCGACCTCGGGAAAGGTAAACCAGTGCGGGATGTCCAGGCCCTTTTCCAGGCGGCGCCGGAGCTCCGTGCCGGATATCGAGAGAGCGCGCGCCCCCGGCGCGACCTCGTCCTCGGGCAGGTGAGAGTCGAGGTCCTCCACGTAGACCATCGTCTGGAATGGCACCATTCGGACCTCGAGCTCCTCTTCGTTCCGGCGCAGGAGGTCCTGGGCCTCGTAT
The DNA here is from genome assembly GCA_038327245.1 of Acidobacteriota bacterium. GTDB lineage: Bacteria > Acidobacteriota > Thermoanaerobaculia > UBA5066 > Gp7-AA6 > Gp7-AA6. The sequence goes on along the minus strand of JBBQKV010000037.1, from coordinate 11,960 downwards.
GGATCGTAGAAGTGACGGCCGTTCTCGTCGCTGCCGGGCCCCGCGTGATCGCGTCCGACGATGAAATGAGTACAGCCGTAGTTCTTGCGGATGATGGCGTGCCACAGCGCCTCGCGCGGGCCGGCCATTCGCATCGAGAGCGGGAGAAGTGCGAGCTTGACCGTCCCGGGAGGGTAGTGATCGAGGACCTGCTGGTAGCAGCGGACGCGCGTGTAGTGGTCCACGTCGCCCGGCTTCGTCGTGCCCACGGCCGGATGGATGAGCAGATTCGCGCCGACGTCCCGTGCGGCGCGCAGCGTGAGCTCACGGTGCGCACGGTGCATCGGGTTGCGCGTCTGGAAGGCAACGATTCTTCGCCAACCCATCTCATCGAACGCGCTCCGCAGTTGCGCTGGTGTCAGGCGAAGCGTGCGGAAGTCGTGGTGGGTCGGCAGCTCGATCGGTTCCACGGCACCGGCCACGCACCAGGAGCCCTCCCGTCTGAGCGTGTCGGCGACCCCCGGGTGGCGGCGATCGATCGTTCCGTAAACGGATTCGGCCTCCCGCCGCCGGTCCGGCCTCCAGACCTCTTCGACATGGAGCGCCGCGAGCATGACGCCCTCCGGATCGCGCAACGCGACCGACGATCCGGGCCCGATGGAACGGCAGAATTCGTCCGTGACGTCGAGCGTGACCGGGATCGGCCACAGCGCACCGCTTCCGAGCCTCATCGCGCCGCAGACCGTCTCGTAGTCGCTTCGGCCGAGGAAGCCGGTGAGCGGCGAGAAAGCGCCGTTGGCGATGAGCTCGAGGTCACACAGCTGGCGCGGGTCGAGCTCCCACGAAGGCCACTCGGCGGACGCAAACCGGAGCTGCGATGCGCGCTCCGGACTCGCGAGCAGATCGACGAGCTTCCCGCCGTGGGGGGCGATCAGGCGTCCACGGTCGTCGGTCACCGGATGCCCTCCGCCACCGCCGCAGTTGCAAACTCCGCGGACTCGAGAAGCCGTCCGACGACCATGTCCCACGTGTTCTCGCGAACCACTTTCTCTCTCGCGGCGCGCCCGACCCGCGCGCGCAGGTCCGGACTTCGGCGGAGAGCATCGAGCGCCTCGGCAAACGCGGCCGGGTCGCCGGGAGGGCAGAGCATGGCGCAGCGCCCCCCCTCGGCGAGCTCGACCATCTGGCCCACGCCACTGGCGACAACCGGGAGTCCCGCCGCCATGTATTCGTAGACCTTCAGCGGCGAAAAATAGAACGTCTCGTCGGGGAGATACGGGGCGACCGCCGCGTCCATCGAGGCGAGGAACCGCGGGACCTCGTCCGGATCGACCGCCCCCGTGGCGCGCGCGGCGTCGGCGAGGCCGCGGTCCCGGATCTCGGTCTCGATCCTCCTCCGCTCCGGTCCTTCGCCGACGACGAGAAGCCGCGTCCGAGGATCCCGGGTGTGGAGACGCGAAAACGCTTCGACCAGGACCGGCAGCCCGTGCCACGACTTGAGGCTTCCCACGAAACCCACCGTGAACACTCCCGGCGGGGCGGGATCGGCGGGAACGAGGCCGGGCCGAAAACGTTCGGGATCGACGCCGTTTGCCACGACGCGCACGCGACCACGTGCTGCGGGGTGAGCCTCGAGGCGGCGCGCCAGCGGGTCGGACACCGCGACGATGACCCCCGCCGCGGCAAAACAGCGTTCCGCGACGCGTTCGGCGGCGCTGCGATCGACGAGGCTGCGATGTCTCGCCTGCTCTTCGATGAGCGGAGCGTTGACCTCGAGGATCCCGGCGGCGCCCGTCGCTCTCGCGTACTCCATCCCTGCGAAGCTCCAGAGCGAATAGCGCTCGTAGACGACGTCGAAGGGACCGTAGCGTCGAAGTATTCTTTCGAGATCTCCGTTCGCGGCCAGCGCCCGGTGCTCTCTCGACGCGACGTCCTCCGCCACCGGCGACGGCAGGAGGTGGAGAGGGACCGCTTCGAGGGAACGCGGGCGCTCACCTTCCGTACGCGTGGCGAACAGATCGACGTCGATCCCTCGCCGCACGAGCGCCCGCAGTACCTCCTGGACGTGAATCGAGCACCCCTTCCGGCCGAAAACGGGCACGCCCGGATCGGCGCAGATGTATGCCAGCCTCACGTCGCGCTGGCGATCACGCGGCCCGGCCGGGCTGATCGCTCCGAGTAGAAGACTTCCCGCAATCGAGCGGCGTTCAACTCGACGTCGAATTCGCCCTCGATCAACCGACGGGCGGCCCGCGCGAGCCGCACCCGCAGCTCCGGATCGCCGAGGAGGCGCGCGAGCGACAGCGCGAGATCGGCAGGCGCGCCCGACCGGACGACCAGTCCGGTCTCGCCGTCCCGCAGCGCTTCCGGTATTCCCGTAACGTCCGTCGAAACGCAGGGGGTGCCGAGCGCCATCGACTCGAGCAGGGCAGTGGGCAGCCCGTCGCGATTTCCGTCGGAAGCCACGACACAGGGCGCCGCGAAAACGCACGCGCGGGAAACGCGCTCGATGATCTCGTTGCGCGGACGCGGCCCCACGAGGACGACCTGTTCTTCCAGCCGATGGCGAGCGATGAGATCGGCAAGCTCCTGCTCGAGCGGTCCCGTTCCGATGATCTCGCACCGGAAATTCCGGCCCCATGCCGCCAGGAAAGAGCAGGCGACGATCAGGTCCCCGAAGCCCTTCTTTTCGACGAGGCGTCCGACGGCGACGATCGTGGGCTCGCGCAGACCGGGATCCTCGTAAGGAAAGCGACCGAGCTCGAGTCCGTTGTAGACGCGCTGGACCCGGCTGGTGGCGGCCGGGCCATACGAGCGGCGGAGGAACTCGACGTTGTAGTCGCTCACGGTCACGACGCCGGCCGCGTCCGAGAGCTTTCGCAACATGTCGGCCGACAGAACGCTCTCGTGGAAGATGTCCTTGGCGTGAGCGGTGAAGGTGTACGGGACTCCGGCGAAGAACGCGCCCAGTCGGGCCACGTTCGTGGGAGACGTGGCGAAATGGGCATGGAGGTGGTCAATCCCGCGGACCGCGACTTCGCGCGCGAGAACGAGCGCCTGGTAGACGTCGAACGCGTCTTCCCCGATCGCGCGGTGGAACTCGTTCCAGAGCCGCGGGCAGACTTCCGCCGCCGCCTCGACCGCCTGCCAGAACTCCAGCGCCTTGACGCCGACGGCCGGCAGGTAACAGACAGGCGCGCGAACCCGTGACAGCGAGTCCTGAAAGTGGGTGTCGTTCGGCGGCCGGAGCGAAAAGATCTCGATCTCGAGCCCGGCAGCTTCGTGCGCGAGGATTTCGTTGACGATGAAGGTCTCGGAGTAGCGGGGAAAGCGTTTGACGACATAGCCGACGCGCGGGGATCCCGCCAACCGGGCGACCTCCGGCTGCCGGTCAGCGCGCAACGCGGACTCCTGCGCGCCCGGCCGATGCCGGCGGCGCCGACGCGCCGAGAACCTCGTCGACGAACTGCGGAATCCTCGCGAGGCCGTTCAGATCGATTCGGTCTCGAGCCTTGGCGGGAAGGCCGCCGTCCGATGCGAGCCAGGCGCTCAGGGCTTCGGGATCGAGCGCATCCGGGTGAAGAACGTCGACGAGCCCGAGTTTCTCCAACCGCGTCGCGCGGATCCACTGTTCGGTTCGCGGCGTGACGCGTGGGACGATGAGCGTGCGCTTGCCGAGGGAAAGCGACTCGCAGGTGGTGTTGTAACCCCCCATCGAAACGATCCGCTCCGCGTGCTCCAGAAGCTGCATCGGCTCGCTGACGAAGTCGATGACCCGAAACCGCGGCCGTTCGCGCGTCAGCTCCCGGAGCTCGTCCTGGAGCTTCTCGTCCATGAAGGGACCCGTCACGATCACGCCGTTGAAACCGGGCGGAAGGTCGGCGTTTGCGAACGCGCGGGCGAGCTCGGCGCCGTCCTGGCCGCCGCCCACCAGGCAGACGGCAAGAGGTCCGTCGGGCAGGCGAAGGCGTTCGAAGGGAGGGCGCTTCGAGCCCGAGAACTCGAGGCGAACCCTCTGGTCGAAGTACCCGGTGTAAAGCACCTTCGCCGCGATGTCCTGCGGGAAGTCGTACTCCTCGGCGAGGTCGTAGACGCTGCGGTCCCCGTAGACCCAGATCGCGTCGTAAAAGTCCCGGATCGCGTCCATGTTGCCCGCCCGGCTCCAGTCGCGAGCAACGGCGGTGGACTCGTCGAGGACGTCGCGCAACCCGAGCACGCAGCGCGTCTTGCGGGTCCCCGAGAGTTCCTCGAGCGTGGGATCGAGCTCGCGAACGGCGCCCCGCGGCACGTTATCGACGATCAGCACGTCCGGCTCGAACGCCAGGACCGCGGCCCGGATGGCAGCGGAGCGCACCGCGATCAGGTCTTCCAGCCCGATCCGGAGGCGCCGGGGCCGGTAGGACGAGTCCTTCTCCTTCCGAAGCGAGGGAAGAGTCAGCACGTCGGCCCCCGGCGGCGGCGAAAAAGCGGTGGCCCTCCTCGCCCCCGCAATCAGAAGGACTTCGGCCCCGAGCGGCTCGCGCGCAACCGCGTGCGCGATCAGGAGGTTACGACGCATGTGGCCCAGACCCATCGTGTCGTGCGAGTAGAGAACCACCCGGATACCGGCGCGCGTAGAGACCGGAACGGCTCTCATGGATTGCCCTCGAGAGGCAGGGCCGTGCGGACATTGCCACACCGAAGAGGCGCTTCCCGGGGAGAAGACATCCCGGATACTCCTTGTGACGAGCGAGCTAGGACTTGAGTCGTACGACTTTAGTCGAATCTTAACCTGATCGTTACGACTTTAGTCGAATCTGACGGCTAAGGCCTGGCTTTACAAGAGTTAGCCGATTTCTTGCGGTCCCGGAGGAACGTCGCGCCAGGGGCCGAACCTTGCCGCCCCTCCCGAACTACCGCGGGTCGAAACCCTCCTTCATGCGAAACGTCGGCCGGAGTCGAACCCCCGGTCCAGGGATGCATTGCGCAAAATCGGGACCACTTCTTCACACGGATTTTGCCCCCCGCTTTATGCACATCCCGGTTTTCACTTCCTCTTGAGGAACTCATTGCGTCCGCCGCTGTGTGGATCGCGTGCGACGATCGGCCGATGAGCCCGTTGAATGTGGATCCGACCCCCTTCGGGGATCCGACCCACCGCGCGGCCGAGCGGCTCCGCTGCGCGTCCCGCGTCACGGTCGTCACCGGCGCCGGCGTGTCCGCGGCGAGCGGCGTCCCGACCTTCCGCGGTGAAGATGGACTCTGGTGCAACTTCCGCGTCGAGGAGCTCGCGACCGCCGAAGCATTCGCTCGCGACCCGCGCCTCGTGTGGGAGTGGTACGAGTGGCGGAGAAACACGATCGCGGCCTGCGCGCCCAACCGTGCGCACGAAGTCGTGGCGCAGTGGAGCCACCGCTATCCGAAGTTCACGCTGATCACGCAGAACGTGGACGGGCTCCACGAGCGCGCGGACACTGCAAACGTGGTGCGATTTCACGGCTCGATCTGGGAGCTCTCCTGCTGGGAGCGCTGCGCCGCTTCGCCGACCCGGTGGCGCGACGAGACGGTCCCGTTCCCCGCGCTTCCTCCGCGATGTCTGGACTGCGGCGGGCTCGCCCGGCCCGGCGTCGTGTGGTTCGGCGAGGCGATCGATGCAGATGTGTTGGAGCGGTCGTTCGCCACGCTCGACTGCGATGTCTGCCTGGTCGTTGGAACGTCCGGGGTCGTCTATCCCGCCGCGGGGCTGGCCGATGAAGCGCGGCGGCGCGGGGCCTTTGCGATCGAAATCAACCCCGAGCCGACCGAAGCGACGCAACGCTTCGACCTGGCGATTCCGGGGAAGGCGGAGGTGGTGCTCGACGAGCTCGAGCGAATGCTGGCCGCGAAGTGACCGTCAGGGGAGACGGGCTTCGGGACCGCGCTCCGGCAGCCGGTTGAGCTCCAGCCAGTAGACCGGCAGCAGCCGCAGCCGCTGCAGCGTCCGCTCGGGCGAGTCCGACTTGGACACGAAGGAGTTCGCGCCGCTTTCGTAGGCCCGCTGGACGTCGCTCTCGGCCTGCGAGCTCGTCACCACGATCACCGGCACTTTCCGGGTTCGGGCCTCGGCGCGCACCCGGCGCAGAACTTCGAAACCGTCGATTCCCGGAAGGTTCAGATCGAGGAGGATCAGATCCGGCGGAGGATCGGAGGCCGCGCGTTCGAGCGCGGCTTCTCCCGTCGGAAATTCCTCGACCGACACGTCCTCGCCGAACGCGTTCTCCAGGAGTCGGCGGACGACCCAGCGGTAGCTTCCGTCGTCCTCGATCAGAAAAACTCGGCGCGCCCTCTCGGGTGCGCCGGGGGCATTCGATTTCTCGGAGACCAGGGTTCACTCTCCTTGTCAGGAGACTGGAGGTAGCAAGAGCGGTACCCGCCTCGCCCCAATTGTCGAGCTCGCCCGGAAGGTGTACTCCAATCGGGACAGCCCAATCGGCGTTAAGATGTCTTCCGACCGGTATTTCGCCAATGAAAAAAGCCATGTGGGTGGGCGTGGCGGTTGTGATTGCAGCGGCGGGTACTTGGGGTTACGGAGCGCTCGCTCGTCGCGAAGACGACACCGGGCGCGCTGTGCGGCTTCTGGCCATCGCGGAAGAGCAGAGTCTCGCGCTCTCGTTCTCGCGCAGTGGCCGGCTGGTCAGCCCCGTGCCCGACGAGGGGGAAGCTGTCCGCGCCGGCCAGACCGTCGCAAAAATCGAAGAACCGGGGCTCGCCGAGGACGCCTCCGACTTCGAACGCCAGATGGCGCAGAGCCGTGCTCGCGAACGGTCGCGCCAGGAGGATGTCGCGAAGCTCCGCGCGGAGCTCGCTCAGATCGCGAGCGAGGAAAAGAGGATGTCGCGGCTCGTCCACGACGGGATCGCGCCCGCTGCCGACCTGGAGACCATCCAGCACCGGCGCGAGGGCGTCAACGCCGCGATCCGTTCTCGCGAGCAGGAGAGGGGTCTGATCAGCGCGGAAGAGGATTCGCTTCACGCGCGGCTGGGCAAGGTCCGGCACTTCGAGAAAGAGGGCGCTCTCGTCGCGCCGTCGGCGGGAGTCGTTCTCACGCGCCACCACCGGATGGGCGAGTGGGTGGGACCGGGCGAACCGATTGTCACGCTGCAGCTCGAGTCGCCGCGCCTGAGAGTCGAGGTGCCGGAGGAGCGCCTCTCCGCGTTCTCCGTCGGCAAGACCGTCGAGATCTGGCCGCAGGCGCGCCCCGGCACGCACTCTCGCGCCCGCGTCGTTTCGATCCGGCCGCGCTCCGAGTTCGCCACCCGCCGCAACTGGGGTCTTCAGAGCCGCGACCTGCGCACGTTCTCCGTCCGCCTCGTTCCCGAAGGCATGACCGTCGTGTCCGGTCAGACCTTCGTCGTCGAGGCGGGCGCGAATTGAATCCGATCGAAGCGGAGAAACTGACGCGCCGGTTCGGCGGCACCATCGCGGACGATGCGGTCAGCTTTTTCGTCCGGCCCGGCGAGACGTACGGGCTTTTGGGACCCAACGGCGCGGGCAAGACGACGCTCGTGCGCATGCTGACGACGCTTCTCGCGCCGACGTCCGGCACGGCGCGGGTCGCGGGACACGACATCGTCACCGAGAAGGGAAAGGTGCGCGCATCGATCGGCACGGTGTCGCAGGCCGAGACCACCGACGAGAACCTGACGGTCCGCGAAAACCTCTCCATCCACGGAAAGATGTACGGGCTCTGGGGGCGGAAACTTTCCGAGTTGATCGAGCGCCGACTGAGGCAGGTCGGTCTCTGGGAGAAGAGGGATCAGATCACGCGGACGCTTTCGGGAGGTATGCGCCGTCGCCTGGAGATCGCCCGCGGAGTCCTGCACTCGCCGCACATCCTGTTTCTCGACGAGCCGACCTCGGGTCTCGATCCGCAGAGCCGCCGGGGCGCGTGGGAAATGCTGGGCGAGCTGAAGGAGCGCGACGGCAGCCTCGCGATCATTCTCACGACGCACGCCATGGACGAGGCGAATTTCCTGTGCGATCGGGTCGCGATCATGGATCACGGCCACATCCTCTGCGAGGACGCGCCGGAAGCGTTGAAGCGCAGCCTACCCACCGGAGAGCACGTCCTCGTGGAAACCGACAAGGCGATCGAGCCGCAGGACCGCGATGCCATTCTCGCGCTCGGCGCCGTCAACTGGCGCTCGCCCTCCCCGACGTCCGCGGAGTTCGAGGCGCGCCCGGGGGAGGGGGTCGGCCGGCTCGCCGCGCAGCTCGTCGAGGAGCGGGGATACGAGATCCTGCACCTCACGATCTCGCCGGTGACTTTGGAAGACGTCTTCTTCTCCTACACCGGCCGCGCCCTCCGGGAGGAGCTCTCGGGATGAACGCGACGTCCCCCTCCGCGGCGCTGTCTCCGGCAGCGGCCGGCGGCGAAAAGAGTCTCGGCGTCTCCCGCGGGCCGCGTCTCGCGTTTCTCGGCATCCTCGCGATCTGCCAGCGCGCGTACCTGACGCTCTGGCGGCAGCCGGTGCTGATCATCTCGACGATGCTCTTCCCGGTCATTTACCTCCTGGTGCTCGGCAACTCGTTGAACCGGCAGCTCTCCAACATCCCGCTGGCCGTCGTGGACGAAGCGGGAAACTCCCTCGCCGCGGAGTGCCGGCGAGCGGTGCTCGCGCTCGAAAGCGGCCGCGGCCTGGTCGTGGCGACGTTTCCGGCGGATCGGGACGAGGCCCTGGAGGACCTGCGCCGAGGGCGTTATCGCGGAGTCTGGGTGCTGCCCCACGGGATGTCGATCGCAGGACCCGGCCCCGCGTTCATCGGCGACAATACGGATCGGCCCTCGTACGACGCGCTCGACTCGGGCCTCTCCGAGATCTGGGCCGACGCCACCGGGGTCCGGAGCCGCGTTGCCCAGCCCAACCGCCTGGAGGCCTACCCGTACCTGGACTACCTGACCTATCTCGGGCCCGCGGTCGTCTGTCTCGCGATCTTCATGGGTTCGATGGTCGCCGGCGGGCTCCAGGTGATCGAGGACCGGATGTATGGCTATCACGAGGGCTACCTGGTGACTCCGGTCTCGACCGGCGCGATCGTCGCCGGCCACATGCTCGCCGGCGCTCTCGTCGCGGGCCTCGCCGGCGCGTTCGTACTCCTCGCGATCATGCTGTTCACGCCACTGCCCATGGCGACGCCGGAGGCGCTCGGCGGCGGTCTCGTGACCGTTTTCCTGACGGCGCTCGCGATCACCGCTCTCTGGTTTCTCCTCTTCGCGCGGGCGCGGAAGACGAGCGTGCTCCGCGGCATGTTCGGGATCATCAACGTGCTCGTGTTCTTCCCGTCGGGCGCGCTCTACCCGGTCGAGTCGTATCCCCAGTGGCTGCGGGTCGTGTCGCAGGTGGACCCGCTCACCTACGGCATCACGGCGCTGCGCGACCTGCTCCTCCGCGGCTCGCCGCTCTCGAGCTGCTACTCGGAGTGGATCTTCCTGCTGACTTTCTCGCTCGTGTGCGGGGTCCTCACGCAGGTGCTCTTCCGCCGGGAGGTCTAAGGGGGTCAGGTCTCCACTTGCCACATTGCCGGGCATCGTGACAAGGGCATTAAAGTGATTCCACTGTCCGCGTTTACCGTGAAGACCTGACCCCTAGTGTGCGTGCGCGGCCCGGATGATGTCGGTGAGCACACTCGAGATCCCGTTCAGCACGAACTGAATCCCGATGACGGCGGTGATCAGTCCCATGATCTTCGACACGATGCGCTGACCCGTCTCGCCGATCTTCGCGACGATCGCCGGCGCGGCGAGCAGGATCAGCAGGGTCAACACGATGTTGGCGGCGATGGCTGCTCCCAACGCCACTCTCTGCGCGCCGCTCTGCGTCTGCCCGATTAGCACCATGACCGCCGAGATCGCTCCGGGGCCCGCGATCACCGGGATTCCGAGGGGCACGATGGACGGATCGGCGTTGTCCAGCTCGTCCGCCGGAACCTGGCGATCCCCCTGGACTTCCCGGAGGGACATGATGGTGAAGAGCATCCCTCCCGCGATCTGAAACGCGGGCACCGTGATCCCGAAGAAGGAAAAGATCGCGCCCCCCGCCGCGGCAAACACGGCGAGGATCGCGCCCGCCGCGAGGCAGGCCCGGACGGCGACCCGGTGGCGCTCGCCGGGCGAGCGGCCGGTCAGCGCGACGAAGATGGGCGCCGCGGAAATCGGGTTGATCACCGAAAACAGGGACGAGAACGCGAGAATGACGAACTGAAGCTCGTGCGAGGAAAGCATCGCGATTCAGGTCTTCACGGCGCAGCAATGTGGCAAGTGGAGACCTGACCCCCGATGTGGCAAGTGGAGACCTGACCCCACCTACGCGGCCCGGAAGTGGTTCTCGAAATCCTCCGGGTGAGCCGCCCGGGATCGGGCCTCGTCGGGTTCGACCAGTCCTTCCTTCGCGAGCCGGGCGAGCGACTCCTCGAGGGTGATCGAGCCCTGTTTCTTGGTGAGCACGATCTCCTGGTGGAGGTGCTGCAGCGCGTTCTTGCGGATGTGCTGCCGGGTTCCGTAACCGACGAAGAGCAGCTCGGCCGCCGCGATGCGGCCGCCGCCCTTCCGGGGCAGGAGCGTCTGGGTCAGGATCGCGGCGAGCGCCATGGACAGTTCCTGCCGGATGGTGTTCTGACGCTCCGCCGGGAATGAATCGGCGATGCGCGAGATCGTGGACGCGAGGTCGGTCGTGTGGACCGTCGACAGGACGAGGTGACCGGTCTCCGCCGCCGCGAGCGCAATACGCATCGTTTCGGGGTCGCGCATCTCGCCGACGACGAGCACGTCGGGCGCCTGTCGCATCGCCGCGCGGAGGGCGGAGGGGAAGTCCGGCGCATCCACGCCGACCTCGACCTGCTCCACGAGGCCCGTGCGGTGCGGGTGCTCGTACTCGACGGGGTCCTCGATCGTCACGATGTGCCGAGCGTCCCGCCGGTTGATCTCCTCCACGAGGGCGGCGAGGGTCGTCGTCTTCCCGGATCCGGTCGGACCGCCCACGAGGACGAGACCGCGCGGGAGCCGGGTCAGCGCCTCGGTTCCCGGCGGCAGGCCGAGCGAGGCGAGGCGCGGCGGTTCGGAGGGCAGCGCGCGGATTGCGGCGGCCGCCCGGCCCCGCTCGCGATGCAGGTTGATGCGGAAGCGCCCGAGTCCCGGAACCTTGTACGAGAGATCCGCGATCGACTCCTGCAGGTACTGGGTCCGGGCCCGCGAGGAGAGGACCGGCAGCACCGCCTCCTCGATCTCGTCGCCGGACAGCGGCGCGCCGGCCAGGGAGACGATGGCGCCGTCCACGCGCAGGCACGGCGGCGCTCCCGCGACGAGCAGCAGGTCGCTGCCCGAGCGTTGAACGAGCGTCTGGAGCCAGCTCTCGAGCCGGACGGACGTGCCGCCCTCGGTGCCCGGCGGGCGTTCCGAGTTCAGCTGCCGGATGAGCTGGTTGATGTCCTCGACTTCTTCCACGGACCGATATTACGAAACCGGTGCGGGGTCCGTTGGGAAAAAGTGGGCGCATACCGGAATCCCGGGTTTCCCCCGGGGCGTAGCATCCGGATATGACGGTCTCGATTCGCATCGCCGCCTGCGCCGCCGCGAGCCTGCTGACCTTCGGCGGCGTGGCGCTGGTCATTGCCGGCGACAAGTCCCCCGACGCGGCATTTACCGTGGCGCCGCCCGGCGGCGGCGGAGCGAGCGGCCTCTCGCTCGCCCCCGGTCTCTCGTTCACGGACGATTCATCGGCGGCGTTTCCGATCCGGGGTGACAACCTGGCCGACGGAAAGGTCGCTTCCGATCGGCCGACGGTCGTGTTCTTCGGCACGTCGCACTGCTGGAACACGAACCGGGAGGCGGAGCGCTTCGTTCTCCTCTATCAGAAGCACCGGGACGAGGCGCGCTTCCTCGTCGTGGACGCCGCGAGTCCGGCCTCGGCGCAGCGGGCGCTCGTCGCGCGGCTCTATCGCGGCTTCATCCCGACGCTCGCGTTCCT
>JBBQKV010000036.1:0-22585 GCA_038327245.1 Acidobacteriota bacterium | reverse complement strand
GGTCCGCCGAGCCGGCCCCGGCCGGAAACGACCGCGCGCTCCTGGAGAGCTTCCAGGGTCGACGGGGGAAGCGACTTCTCCCGCGCCAGGACCGGCGCGAGCCGGATCGAGTCCTTGTTCTTCGTCCGCTCGATCACTCCGGGCGCCTGCCGGACGTAGTCCTGGAGAGCCTGGGAGACCCCGCCGCGGCCCGAAACGACGATGGGCTTGGGCGAGATGGCCAGCTGGTCTCCGAGCGCCGAAACCAGGCGCGATCCCGGAACGACCGGAAGCCGGTCATAGTTCGACCCGAAGGAATTGTTGGCGACGAAGTTCCAGCCGCCGAAGTCCACCTTGTTCGTCTTGAACGAGCCGGAGAGCGCGAACATCAGGTTGTTCCGGCGCGACCAGCCGCCGGACCATCCCCAGCTGCGGTAGTAGTTGTCGAACCAGGGCGAGAAGAACGAGTAGTACCCGACGGGACACCATCCCACGTAGTTGTTGGAGTAACCCCAGTACACCCAGGCCGGCGAATACACGTACGATGGCGCCCAGCACCAGTGGTGGAATCCCGCGTCGAAAAACCAGCTGCCGTAGTGGAAGGGGTACCAGCCCCACGGGTCCGACGACCACCAGGTCAGGCCGACCGGCGTGTAGTACCAGGTGCCGGAGGAGTAGGGCGTCCAGTTGATGTTGACGCGCGGAACCCAGACGTTCGTGGAGTACGTGTTGCTGTACTCCCAGTCACCATAGTTGTCGAGGGCCACGACGTCGCTCGCGTAGTCGTCATCGACGTACTGAACCGAGGTGCTCCGGCCGGTGTCCGCGTGGAGCTCTTCGAGCCGATCGGTGGCCCACAGGTCGAAGCGGTCTCGCGAAAAGACGCCCCGCGAGATATCGGGCTCGTCGTCCCCCTGGACCATGAGGTACTGCCCGGCTTCCACCGTGAAGCTGTCGGAGCGCGTCCGCACCTCGGCCGAGCCGGCCCGGACCACGACGACGGTGCCGCGGTGGGGGTCGGCGTTGACCCGGACCCGGGAGCCCGCGGAGAGATAGACCGTGGCGTCCGCGGTGTCGACCCTCGGAATCGAATCGTCGTTGGGAGCCATCGCGGCCAGGACGACGGATCCGTCGTTCACGTCGATGGCCGAGAAGTCGTCGTCTTCACCCTGTTGCGCGTGGAGCGAGGAGAACCGGGCCCGCGTGCCTCCCCCCACGAAGAGGAGGTTGCCGTCGGCCAGCCCGATTTCGGCGCGACCCGCGTCCGAGACCAGGATTTCGTCTCCCGCCGAGATCGGCATGTTCCGCCGCGCGGTGACGCGGCCGTTCAGGCTCGACTGGACCGTGACGCCGCCCACGGTTTCGCGGACGTACGAGTAGCCGTTGCGTTCTACGTCCCGGCGGGCGTACGAGTCGGAACGCGAGGCCGGCTCGTATTGCGAAAAGCCGGTCGCGACCGTCAGCAGCGTCATGCCGACGCCCAGGAGAACTCGTTTCGTGGGGCTCATCGGTATCCTCCGGTGGGAAGAGATAGCGACACCCGTGCCATCGAGGCGCACCCCGACGTCGTCCTCAAAGCCGTGTAGGACAGCAACTTCCACGGAAGCGGCGGTTCGCGCTGCGGAGCCGGTGTCCGACCCAGCGGACAGCGTTTCGAAGCGGGAGGACAGTCCCTCCGCTGCTACTCTCGCCGGCCGTGACGATCCGGGACCTGGTTCGCTGGGGGGATGAGCGCCTTCTCGCGGGCAACGAGGAGGTGCGGGAGCGCGGCGGGGAGCTCGGCAGTTTGATCGCCGACCTCGTGGATACCTGCCATGCCGCTCCGGGGGTCGGGCTGGCGGCTCCGCAGATCGGGGTCAACCGCCGCGTTGCGATCGTCGACCTCTCGGTCGGCGAAGACCCTTCTGCGATCATCGTGCTCGTGAACCCCGTCGTTCTCTCGAGCTCCGGTGAGCAGAAAGAGGAAGAGGGCTGCCTGTCGGTTCCGGACATCTCGGAGAAGGTCGTGCGGCCGAGCCGGGTCGTCGTCTCCGCGGGCGACGCGGACCTGCGGCGCCGGGAGATCGAGGGCAGTGGGCTCCTCGCGCGGGCACTCCTCCACGAGACGGATCATCTGAACGGAATGCTCTTCGTGGACCGGCTGCGCGGCCTCAAGCGGGAGATGACGTGGAAGAAGATCGCGCGCCGCCGGGCCCGGGGACTGTGGTGAGGTGGTGAAGCGGTGAAGCTCCACAACACCCTGGGCCGCCGGCTCGTCGACTTCACGCCGATCGAGCCGGGACACGTGCGCCTCTATACGTGCGGACCCACCGTCTACAACGTCGTTCACATCGGCAACCTGAGGACCTTCCTGTTCGAGGACGTGCTGAGGAGGCACTTCCTCGCGCGGGGAGACCGGGTGACCCAGGTCATGAACCTGACCGACGTGGACGACAAGACGATCCGGGGCGCCCAGGCCGCCGGCCTGTCGCTTCCCGACTTCACGCAGAAACACGCCGAGGCCTTCTTCCGGGACATCGGTCGGCTGGGAATCCAGCCCGCGGAGCACTACCCGAAAGCGACCGACCACGTCCCCGAGATGATCGACCTCATCCGCCGGCTGTCGGAGCGGGGTCACACCTACGAGTCGGAGGGGTCGGTCTACTTCCGGATCTCCACCTTCCCCGACTACGGAAAGCTGTCCGGGATCGACCTCGAACAGACGCGACGCGGCGAGCGCGTCGCCGACGACGAGTACGAGAAGGAAGACGTCAAGGACTTCGCGCTGTGGAAGTCGGCGAAGCCGGGGGAGCCGTCGTGGCCGTCGCCGTGGGGCGAGGGGCGTCCGGGGTGGCACATTGAGTGTTCCGCGATGAGCATGAAATACCTGGGGGAGCATTTCGACCTCCACACCGGCGCGGTCGACAACATCTTTCCTCACCACGAGAACGAGATCGCCCAGAGCGAGGGCGCGACCGGAATGCCGTTCGTTAACGTCTGGCTGCACGCCGAGCACCTGATCGTGGACGGCGAGAAGATGTCGAAATCGAAGGGAAACTTCTACACCCTCGGCGACGTCCTGGAGCGCCGGGACGACCCCGCCGCCGTTCGTTACCTGTTCCTGTCCCTCCCGTACCGCAAGAAGCTCAACTTCACCTGGGAAGCGCTCTCGGCGGCGGCCGCTGCAGTGGACCGCATCCGCACGGCCGCGGTGCGCCTCGACGAAGCTTCCCGCGGCGGGCACCGCGACGGCGGATTCCGTTCGGTGGAACGGGCCGCGGAATTCGGGACGGCGTTCGCCGGCGCGCTCGACGACGACCTCAATACGCCCGAGGCGCTGGCGGCCGTCTTCAACTATCTCCGGGAGGTCAACGCCGCGATCGACGACGGATCGCTGGATGCGGAGGGCGCGCGGACCGCGCGGGAAGCCCTGGCCAGGGCCGACGCCGTGCTGGGCGTCCTGCCGCGCGCGCCGGAGGTCCTCCCCGCCGAGATCGAAGAGAGGATCGCGGCGCGCAACGAGGCCCGCAAGCGACGGGACTTCGCGGAATCGGACCGGATCCGCGACGAGCTCGCGGCGCGCGGCATCATCCTGGAGGACACCCCCGGGGGAACCCGGTGGAAGAAAACCGGCGCGGTCTGATATCTTGGCCGACGGATGATCGGACGCTCGAACTGGTGCTGGCGGGAGGGAAACCGGTAAGGTCGGAGCTCCGGCTCTGCCGACCCTGCCGCGATTTGCTCGGGGCGGGGAGAGCGACGCGAAGCGACCCCCGGTCCGAGAGGACCCGGGGGTTTTCGTTTTGAAGGAGACACCGCTCTCTCTTCCGGCGCACGTAGCGTCGCTCGCTCCGCGCGATCTCGCGGACGCGAAGCGGCTCGCCGCGTCGGTCCCGGGGCGCGCCTCGGCCATCGAGTACCGGCTGGACTGCGCGGCGGAGCGCATTCCCCCAGCTGCGGTCGTCGGCCTCGATCCGCGCCCCGCGATCATCACGTGGCGGACGACCCGCGAGGGCGGGCACTTCGACGGCGCGGCGGAGGAATACCGGCGACTGGTTCTCGAGGCTTACCGCGAGGGCGCGATCGTCGACGTCGAGCATGCGAGCGGTTTCGCGGGAGACGCCGCTCTGGCCGACCGACGGCGGGTGATCGTCTCCGCGCACTTCCCGTTCGGCCTGCCCGCCGACCCGGAATCGCTCCTGTCCGCGATGCGGGAGACGCGGCCTCTGGCCGTCAAGCTCGTAGCGGGCGCCGCGCACCTCCGCGCGAGCCTCGACCTCGCGGACGTGCAGCGGCGCCAGACCGGCGGGACGACCTCCGTCTTCCCGATGGGGCCGGCGAGCGCACCCGGGCGCATCCTCTCCGCGGTCTTCGGCGCGGCGCTCGTTTACGGGTCGGTCGGCGTCCCGACGGCCGCCGGGCAGCCGCTCCTCGCCGAGCTCCTCGACGTGTACGCGACGGATCGGCCCCGGACACCCCAGGCGCTGTTCGGGATCGCGGCGGTCGATCCCTCGGGGTCCCTTTCTCCGCTGGTCCACAACGCGCTCTTCCGGTCGCGCGATCTGCCCTGGCTCTACCTCCCGCTCCCGATCGCCGATTTCGGCCGCGAACGCCCGCACGACCTCGCCTTCGAGCCGCGCTTCCGGGGTTTCTCGGTGACGCTGCCGTGGAAGACGCGCGCCGCGGAGGTCGGTATACCGAGCGAGGATGTGAAGTCGACCGGCGCGGCCAACACCCTCTTTCTCGTTCGTCGGCAGTGGCGCGCCGAGAACACCGACGTCGACGGGATCTTCGAGCCGCTCGCCGACCACGACACGGGGGAGGGACGGACCGCGCTCATCCTCGGCACCGGCGGGGCGGCGCGCGCGGCGATCGTCGCGACGCGCCGGCTCGGCTACGAGGTTGCGGTGACCGGACGTCGAGACGAAGCGGCGGACCTCCTGGCCTCTCGGTTCGGCGTGGACTCGCTCGCATGGGATGACGTGGCGGGAACCGAGGCCGACCTTTACTTGAACGCCACTTCGGTGGGTTGGCGCCCGGAAGACCCGCCGGCGGTCCCGGTCCGGGTTCTGGAGGGCCGGCCCCTCGTCTTCGACTGCGTGTACCGGCGGGACGGAGAGGAGACGTCGACGATTCGGGCCGCGCGCGCCGCGGGTTGCCCGACCGTCGGCGGGCTGGACATGTTCGCGGTCCAGGCCGCCGCGCAGGCCGGATTCTTCGGTGTGGAGGGCGTCGCCCGCGACGAGGTGCGCCGACTCCTGGGGACGCCCTCGCCGTGACGGAGCGCTCCGGGCAAGGCCGCCTGTTCCCGGTGTCGCGGACGATCGCCGAGGGCGATGCCGATCCGATCGACCTCTTCCGCCGGCTTCGGGGCTCGGGCGAGGAGTGCTTTCTGCTCGAGAGCGTCGAGGGGGGGGAAGCGATGGCCCGCTACACCTTCCTGGGCGTCTCGCCGTCGGCGAGACTGACCGTGCGCGGGGCCGCCATCGAGGTCGAGAGAGACGGAAGACAAGAAACGTCCGGGCGGCCGCTCCTTTCTTCGCTCGAAGCCTTCGCGGTCGAGAGCACTTTCGAGCCCGACCCGGGTCTGCCTCCTCTCTGCGCGGGGGCGGTCGGGTACCTGGGTTACGACGCGGCGCGTTTGCTCGAGGAGATCCCGGATCGCCACGCCCGGGAAGGCGACATGCCCGACGCGCTCTTCCTGCGGTTCGACGCGACCGTGTCCTTCGACCGGCTGCGCCGCCGCCTGGTGGTGACGACGACGACGACCGAGGAGGGCGAAGACGCCGCGACGGCCCGCCTGGACCGGCTCGAGCGCCTGCTGGCGGCGGATCCTCCGGACGAGGCGACTCCGGAAGGTCCCGGCTCGCGATTCGATCCCGCGACCGCGAAGGCGGACTTCCTCGCCGCGGTCGAGACGGCGAAGGAGGCAATTCTCTCGGGCGAGATCTACCAGGTCGTTCTCTCGCAGAGGTGGACGGGTTCTCTCGGCGTGGACCCGCTCGACGTCTACGGGGCACTCCGAATTCTGAATCCCTCTCCGTACCTCTTCTACCTGGAGACCCGCGAAGGCGTGGTTTTCGGGGCGTCGCCCGAGATGCTGGTGCGCTGCCGCGCCCGCACGGTCGAGACGCGTCCGATCGCCGGCACGATCCGCCGGGGCAGGACGGCAGAGGAGGACGACGCCCTCGCCGCAACGCTCCTGCGCGATCCGAAGGAGCGCGCGGAGCACGTCATGCTCGTCGATCTTGGCCGCAACGACCTCGGGCGCGTCAGCGAGACCGGGACCGTGCGCGTCACCCGGAACGCCGAGGTCGAGCGGTACTCCCACGTGCAGCACATCGTCTCGGAGGTGCGCGGCACGCTGGCGGAGGGGAAGGGAGCGATCGACGCGCTGGGCGCCTGCTTTCCGGCGGGGACGCTCACCGGCGCGCCGAAGATCCGGGCGATGGAGTTGATCGACGGGCTCGAAACGACGCGGCGCGGGATCTATGGAGGCGCGGTCGGCTACGTGGACCTCTCCGGGAACCTCGACATGGCGATCGCGATCCGGACCGCGGTCGTCGAGAACGGAGCCTGCCGGATCCAGGCGGGAGCAGGCATCGTCGCGGACTCGGTCGCCGAGAGCGAGTACCGCGAGGCGGAGTCGAAAGCCGAAGCGCTCTTCCGGGCGGTGGAAGTCGCGCGGGGCACGACGTGATCTTCGTCGTCGACAACTACGACTCGTTCACCTGGAACCTCGTCCAGGCGCTGGCGAAGCTCGACCCCGACGTCGAGGTCGCGCGCAACGACCGGTTCGACCCGGACGAGATGGTCGCGAGGCGGCCCGCGGCGATCGTCGTATCGCCGGGTCCGGGCCGGCCCGAGCGGGCGGGCCGGACCATGGACGCAGTCGCGGCCGCCGAACGGGAAGACATCCCGCTGCTCGGCGTCTGCCTGGGCCACCAGGCGATCGCGGCCCTGCATGGCGGGCGCGTCGAGCGGGCGCCGGCGCCGCGCCACGGGATGACCTCGCCCGTGCTTCACGACGGAGGAGGGCTGTTCGCGGGGATGTCGAATCCGTTCGACGCGGGGCGGTACCATTCGCTCGTCGTGAGGGAAGTGGGATTGCCGTCCAGCCTCGCTGTCACGGCGCGAACCCCGGACGGGCTGGTCATGGCTCTCGCGCACCGCTCGAAGCGGGTGTTCGGCGTGCAGTTCCATCCCGAGTCGGTGCTGACTCCCGAGGGCGAAACGCTCCTCGGAAACTTCGTCGCGCTCGCCGGGGAAGCGCCGGTTGCAGGGGCTTACCCGGCGTGACTCCCCACGTAGCGGAAGCGCTGAAGGTCGTGGCGTCGCGGCGGGCCCTGACGCGCGACCTCGCCCGGTCGGTGTTCGGCGACCTCATGGACGGGAAGGCGACCGAGGCGCAGAAGGGAGCGATCCTGATCGGGATCGCGACGCGGGGCGAGACCGCCGACGAAATCGCGGGAGCGGTCGCCGCGCTGCGGGCGCGGATGCGCCGGGTCTCGACCTCGCGGGCACCGCTCCTCGACACCTGCGGCCCGGGCGGGATCGGGCGCGACCTGTTCAACCTCTCGACCGCCACGGCGATCGTCGCCGCCGGCGCGGGCGCCTGCGTCGCGAAGCACGGCAACCGATCCATCTCGTCGCGCGTCGGATCGGCCGACGTCCTTGCCGCGGCGGGAGTGGCGATCGACCTCGATCCGGATCGAGCGGGCCGACTCCTCGACGAGGTGGGCCTCGTGTTTCTTTTCGCGCCGGCGTTCCACCCGGCCATGAAGGAGCTCGGAACCGTGCGGCGCGAGCTCGGAGTCCGGACGATCTTCAACGCGCTCGGCCCGCTGGCGAATCCTGCCGGCGCGACGCGGCAGATGATCGGGGTCGGCCGGCCGGAGCTCGTGCCCCTCCTGGCGGAAGCGCTCGCGACCCTGGGCTCGGAGCGGGCGGTCGTCTTCCACTCCGAGAACGGAATGGACGAGCTCATCCCGGGAGTGCCGGCGACCGGCATCGAGGTCCAGGACGGCTGGACCCGTCCGTGGACCTACCACCCGCGAGAGGTGGCACAGGAGCCGGTGGAGATGGCCGCGCTCGCGGGCGGCGACGCCCACTCCAACGCGGCCATGCTGCGTGACCTCCTCGAGGGGGAGCGGGGCCCGCGCCGGGAAGCGGTCCTGTTGAACGCGGCGCTCGGCCTCGTCATGGCCGACGTCGCCGCGGACCTCCAGGAGGGCTACGAGCGGGCGCGGGTTGCCGTGGACGACGGCCGCGCGCTCGACACGTTCGAGAGAATGCGCGCCGGGGCGCCGGCGGCATGAGCGCTTCGCCCGTCCTCGACCGGATCCTGGCGGACAAACGCCTGCGTCTCGCCCGGGGCGAATACACGTCTCTGGGGACGGCGGCGCGGACGAGCGACGGCGTCCGCTTCGTCGCGTCGCTCCGGGAGCCGGGAATCCGGATCGTCGCGGAGTTCAAGGCGCGCTCGCCGTCGGCGGGAGAGATCGTCGCCGAGGCCGACGGCAAGGTCGAGACGTTCGCGCTGGCCTACCGGCGCGGCCACGCCGCGGCTCTCTCGGTCGTCGCGGAACAGGACCACTTCGGCGGAAGACCCGAATGGGTCACGCGCGCGAAGCGGATCTCGGGCCTGCCCGTCCTGATGAAGGACTTTCTGATCTCGGAGCGACAGCTCGACTTCGCGCTCTCGCTCGGAGCCGACGCGGTTCTCCTCATCGTGCGCGCTCTTTCGGATCCGGAGCTCGCCGACCTGCGCCGCGGCGCGCGCGAACGCGGCCTGGCGGTCGTCGTCGAAGCTCACGCCGCCGACGAGATCCCGAGGGCGGCTGCGGTCGCACCGGACGTGCTCGGAGTGAACGCACGCGACCTCGCGACGTTCGCCACCGACAGCGCCGCGCTCGCGCCGCTTGCGGCAGCCATCCCGCCGGGACCGGTCCGGCTGGCGGAAAGCGGCATCGCGTCGCGCGAGGACGTCCGGACCCTTTCGGCGGCGGGGTGGGAGGCCTTCCTCGTGGGAGAAAGCCTTCTGCGGTCGGACGACCCCGAAGAGGCGCTGCGGGAGCTCGCCCGTTGACAGAGGTCAAGATCTGCGGGCTGACGCACGAGTCGGACGTCGAGGCGGCCTGCAACCTCGGCGCCGCCTACGTCGGTTTCAACTTTTCCGCGGCGTCTTCGAGACGGATCGCGCTCGATCGGGCGCGCGACCTCGCCGCGGCGGTCTCCGGTCCGGTCCGGCGGGTGGGCGTCTTCGTCGGGGAGGGGTATACGGAGATCGAAGAGGCGATCGACGCCGCATCGCTCGACCTGGTCCAGCTGCACCGGACTCTCCGCGCCGAAGACCTCCGGCGGATTCCGCGGCCGGTGCTCGCGGTGGCTCACGCCGGACGGGAAGAAGAAGTCCCTCCGGGAACGCTCCTCGATCGGTGCGCCGGGATCCTCTTCGATTCCGACGTCTCGGGTCTCACCGGCGGGACCGGCGTCCCGTTCGACTGGTTTCTCCTGGAAGGGCGAACGTGGCCGGTGCCGCTCTTCCTCTCCGGAGGATTGCGTCCGGAGAACGTCGCGGAGTCGATCCGCCGGACCCGACCGAGCGCGGTCGACGTGGCCTCCGGAGTCGAGAGCTCCCCGGGCGTCAAGGACGCGGACCGGATGCGCCGGTTCTTCGACGCCGTGCGGACGGCGGACATCGGCGAGCCGCCGCGATGAGTGCGCGCCGGCGCCGGACCGGATACTTCGGCGAGTTCGGAGGGCGCTTCGCGCCGGAGACCCTGATGGCCCCGCTCGAGGAGCTCGAGAAGGCGTTCCGGCGCTGGCGCCGGGATCCAGCCTTCCGCCGGGAGCTCCAGGACCTGCTCCGGAACTACGCCGGCCGCCCCACCCCCCTGACGGACGCTTCGAGGCTGACGGAGCGGGGCGGCGGCGCGAGGATCGCGCTCAAACGCGAGGACCTCCTGCATACCGGGGCGCACAAGCTGAACAACTGCCTCGGGCAGGTCCTCCTCGCGAAACGGATGGGGAAGCGCCGGGTAATCGCGGAGACCGGCGCCGGCCAGCACGGCGTCGCCACGGCCGCGGCCGCGGCGCGCCTCGGGATTCCGTGCCGCGTCTACATGGGAACGGTCGACATGGCGCGCCAGGCGCCCAACGTGTCGCGTATCCGCCTCCTCGGTTCCGAGGTCGTGGCCGTGGACTCCGGTTCGCGCACGCTCAAGGACGCCATCAACGAGGCGATGCGCGACTGGATCGAGAACGTCGCAACGACGCACTACGTTCTCGGATCGGCGCTCGGGCCGCACCCCTATCCCACGATCGTCCGCGAATTCCAGGAGGTGATCGGACGGGAGGCGCGCGTCCAGTTCCGGAAGCTGTCGGGCCGGGACCCCGATGCCGCGATCGCCTGCGTCGGGGGAGGGTCGAACGCCATCGGCCTCTTCTCGGCGTACCTGTCGTCGAAGCGCGTCCGGCTGTACGGCGTGGAAGCCGGCGGCCGGAGCAACCGTCCCGGAGACCATGCGGCGCGGTTCGCGGGCGGCTCGGTCGGGGTTCTCCACGGAACGCGCACGCTCCTGCTCCAGGACGAGGACGGGCAGGTTCTTCCGACGCACTCGATCTCGGCGGGGCTCGACTATCCCGCGGTCGGTCCGGAGCACGCCCACCTCGAGTCGCTCGGCCGCGTCGAGTACGTCAAGGTGACCGACGATGAAGCGCTGAGGGCCTTCCGCCTCCTCGCGAGCTGCGAAGGAATTCTGCCCGCGCTCGAAAGCGCTCACGCCATCGCGTTCGCCATGCGTCTCGCCCGCAGGATGCCGAAGAGGTCATGGATTCTCGTCAACCTCTCCGGACGCGGAGACAAGGACCTCGAGATCGTCGAATCTGCGGCCAACTCCCGTTGACCCCGGATCGGATCGCGGCAGCCTTCGACCGCGCGCGCGATGAGTCGCGAGCGGCATTCATCCCTTATCTCACGGCGGGAGATCCGTCGGCGGAGACCACGATCGGGCTCGCGAGGGCTCTCGACCGGGCTGGCGCCGATATCCTCGAGCTCGGCGTTCCGTTCTCGGATCCGATCGCCGACGGGCCCGTGCTCCAGCGGTCGGCGACGCGGGCGCTCCGCGCGGGGACGACTCTTCTGGACGTGTGGAGCATCGCGGCAACGATCCGGCGCGAGACCTCGCTCGCGCTCGTCCTCTTCTCCTATCTGAACCCGCTGCTGCGGCGCGGACTGGAAAATACGGCGAAATCCGCGAGGCGCGCGGGATTCGATGGCGTGCTCGTGACGGACCTTCCGCCCGAAGAGGGCTCGGGCGTCGCAACCCTGTTTCGGAAAGAGGGCCTGAAGACCGTCTTCCTGGTGTCGCCGACCTCGCCCCCGTCCCGCATGGCGCGGGCCGCGGAGCTTTCGACCGGATTCCTCTACGTGGTGACCCGCGCCGGAACGACCGGCGCCCGCCGCGATCTTCCGGCGGATCTCGCGGCGACCGTGGCGCGGGCCCGGAGGTCTTCGCGCCGCGCTCACCGCGCTGACTCCCGCAGTTCGCTCCCGATCGCGGTCGGTTTCGGAATCTCGACACCGGCCGCCGCGCGGCTCGCGGCGACGCTCGCCGAGGGCGTCGTCGTCGGCTCGGCGCTGGTCGCCGTCGCCGAGGAAGCGGGGGAGGGAGCCGTCGGCGCCGTCGGCCGCTTTGCCGGACAGCTCGTCCGCGCCTGCCGGCGAAAGCCGGGTTCGACTCCGGCTTGAGCATGGCGAACGAAGCGGAACACCTGAGGCGATTGAGGAGACCGGACCTCGCGGCGTCCGAGGTCGACCGCATCCTGGCCGACCGGGAGGCCCGCCGCTTCCACTCCGTCCGGCTGGCTCTCGCCGCGCACCGCAACACACCCCGGGCCGAGGCGATCTCGCTCATCGAGACGCTCTTCTGGCGAGGGCTGACGTATCTTTCGACCAACGCGCTCGTCCACCCGGACGTTCGCCGGGCCGCGGACCGGGCGCTCCAGCGCCGGATTCCCGAGATGACCCTCGCCGAGCGTGTGGACCTGGCCCGTTCGGTCGGCCGCGGGACCCTGCCCGCGGTCCGGCAGGATCCGGATCCGCGGGTTCTCGCGGCGCTCTTGGACAACCGGCTCGCGATCGAGGCCGACGTCGTAGCGGTAGCGGCCTCGTCCCGGGCTCACCCGGACTCGCTGGCGACCGTGGCCGGGCACCCGCGCTGGCGAAGGCGGCCCGGCGTGCGGGAAGCCCTGCTCGGCAATCCGGCCCTGCCGGGGGAGGCGGCGGAAGCCCTTTTCGCCGACGCGACTCCGGAGGAACTCGCCCGGATCTCCGAAAGGCACGCCAATTCCGGGGTAATCCGCGCCGCCGCGCAAAGAGTCCTTGCGCAGCGCAACCGGCGGGACTAGCATCGAGCCGAACCACAACTGACACCGGAAAAAAGAGACAGGCTTCTTCGACGGATGCAACATCCTCGAGCATCGGGTCCCGGCTTCGGAGACGACCTTCGCCGCGAGAGAGTCTTGCGCGAGGTCTCTCTGGAGGAAATCTCCGCGGCTACGAAAATCTCGGTGCGCCTTCTCACGGCGCTCGAGGAGGGTAACCGCGCCCGGCTGCCCGCCCCGGTCTTCACGAGGGGTTTCATCCGCGCCTACTGCCTGCACCTCGGCCTCGACCCGGTCGAGAAGATCAACTCGTACCTCGCCGAGGCACAGCCGACTTCGCCTTCCCTGCCGGGGATCCCGAAACCCGGCGGCGGCTCCCGATTTCTGCGGGGCCGGCGCTCGACGGCCGGGACGATCCTCGGCGGCGTCACCGCGGTCCTCCTCCTTCTCGGGTTGATCGCGAGCCCCGAACATCGGCGCCCCCGGGTTGCGGGCCCGTCGGCGGCGTCTCGAATCGCACCGGTCTCGTTCAAGAACGTGGCGCCGTCGAACGAGCCGACGCCGCTCATCCGGGACGACGCGCCGGATTCTTCCTCTCCCGCCGCAGTGACGAACGGAGTCGCGCTCATTCTCCAATTCGACGAACCGTCATGGATCGAGATCTCGGCGGACGGCGAGAAGGTTTTCGGCGGAACGATTGCCGCCGGGGTGAGTCGGAAGTTCGAAGCGCGAAAAACTTTCAGCATCACCCTCGGAAACGCCGGGGGAGTCCGGGTCTCGATCGACGGACGGCCGCTGGCGCCCCTCGGCCGTCCCGGCCAGGTCGTGCGAAACGTGGTCCTCCCGGACTCGCCCTCGCGCGGGTAACCCGTTCGGCCGTCGCGGCCCGTTTCCCGACGCCAGGGTGACCTTGACCGATCCGGGCTGACTTGGAGAACCCCGCCGCTCCCGAGGATCTCGTTTCCCTTCTGCGGAGCGGCTCCGCGCCCCGTGAAATCCGGCTCTTTGCGGCCCGGGGCCTGCTTCCGCTCGACCCCGACGCTTCCCTTCGCGCTCTTCTCGCCGTCGTCGGGGATCCGGACCCGGGCATCGCCGAAGAAGCCCTGTCGAACCTGAAGTCGTCATCGCCCGACCGACTGGCCACCTTCCTGCGGTTGGGCGAGCCGCGGGAAGCCGAGATCGACGTCCTCGCTCGCCAGAGCGACGACCCGTTCGTCCTCGAGGAGGTCGTACGTTCCCGGATGACCGGAGACGGCACGCTCCTCTTTCTGGCTCACACCTCGAGCGGGCGGCCCCAGGAAGCTCTGATCTCGAACCACGCGCGCCTTCTCGCGAAACCCGCGCTCGTTCAAGCGCTGCTCGACAACCCGGAGCTCTCGGACCAGGGACGGCGGCTTCTTTCGGAGCTCACGGAAGAGTTCTTCGAGAAGAAGGCGAGGCGGGTCCAGTCCGATGCTCGCCGGGCCGATGAGGCCGCGCTGGCGGAGGCCGCCCTGGAGCCGGAGATCGCCGAGGCCCCGGAAGAAGAGGGAGACCTCGACGAAGACGAGGACGAGGACGAGATTCTGGAGGACTCGGCGGAGGACGCCGCCGAAGAGGCCCCGGAAGAAGACAACTCCCTCTTCATCGGCGCGATCTACCGGCGGATCGGCCTCATGACGATCAGCGAGAAGATGGCCCTCGCTTACAAGGGAAGCAAGGACGAGCGGCGGATCCTGATCGGAGACTCGAACAAGCTCATCGGCACGGCAGTTCTGAAGTCGCGCTCCCTGTCCCTGAACGAGGTCGAGGCCTTTTCGGGCATGCGGAACCTGGACGAGGAGCTCTATCGCCGGATCGCCGCGAACCGCGAGTGGATCCGGAAACCCGCGATCATCGTCACGCTGGTGAAGAATCCCCGGGTTCCGCTGGACGTCACCCTGCCCCTCCTCAAACGGCTCCCGACGCGGGAGCTCCGCACGGTCGTCCGGGACCGGAACCTGGCACCGGCCCTGCGCACTTCGGCCAACAAGCTCCTCATCCTGCGACGCCGGTGAGGGGAAAGTGACCGGCGCCACAATCGCCTCCGCTTGCCCCGAGGAACCCGTTTCCCTTATGTTAATGTCGAGAGCCCCCGAAGTCCGATCAATTCGGAAGACATGTTTCAAAACGTCGATTACTACGTGCTGCTCGGCGTGGGCCGTGAAGCAAGTGAGAGCGAGATTCGCGATCGCTTTCGCGCGCTCGCACGCGAAGCCCATCCGGACCGGGCGCCCCGCGACCAGAAGGCCGAGGCCGAGACGAAGTTCCAGGAGCTGACCGCCGCCGTGAACGTCCTCTGCAACCCGGAACGGCGGCAGGCGTACGACCGGGATCAGATGATGGCCTCGTCCTCCGGCGCCTCCACGGACCCGGTCGTCCAGGACTACATGGAGCAGGGCAACGCCGCTTTCCGGGCCGGCGCCTTTGCGGAGGCCGCCGGCAACTTCGCCCTGGTCGCGCAGCGGGAACCCCGGGATCCTCGGGCGCACCACCACCTGGGTGTGGCGGCGGCGCGGTCCGGAGACCTGCACACGGCGGTGAAGGCTCTGGAGGCCGCGGTCGCGCTCGATCCGCACAACGTGACCTTTCTGAAGGACGCGGGGAAAGTCTTCCGGCAGGCCGGACTCCTCTCCAAGGCGGAGAAGTTTTTCCAGGAAGCCCTCCGGTGGAACCCCGCGGAAGCCGACGCCCGGAAGGCGGTCGAGGAAATCCGCGCCGAACGGGCGGTCAAGGCGTGAGGAGAGTCCCGGCTCCTCCCGACCGGCCAGCGAGTGGACCTGCCCGAGGGGCGGGGCTCTAGACGATGGCCGGAACCACGGTGACGATCGACGCTTTCGGCCTGACCGACGTGGGGCGCAAGCGAAAGCACAACGAGGACGCCTACGCTCTCGACGTGAACGAAGGCCTTTTCATCGTCGCAGACGGGATGGGCGGGCACGCCGCCGGCGAAGTCGCCGCGAAGATCACGGTCGAGACGATCGGCGAGTTCATCGCGGCGACCCGGCAGAAGGAAGAGGCGACGTGGCCCTTCCGCTACGACCACAAGCTCCAGTTCAACAGCAACCGCCTGGCGATCGCGATCGAAAAGGCGAACGAGCGGGTCATGGCCGCCGTCACCGCACAGCCCTGGTTGAAGGGCATGGGCACGACCGTCGTGGCCGGCCTCCTGAACGAGAAGACGCTCTCGCTCGCCCACGTGGGTGACAGCCGGGCCTATCTCTTCCGTGACGGAAGGCTGACCCGGCTGACCGACGATCACTCGTGGGTGCACGAACAGGTGACGGCGGGGATCCTGACCGAGGAGGAGGCGAAGACTCATCCCCTCAAGAACGTGGTGACGCGGGCGCTGGGGGGCGGACCCTCAGTGTCGCCGGATCTTCAGGAACTCACGTTCCAGCCGGGTGACGAGTTCATCTTCTGCTCCGACGGCTTGACGACGATGCTCTCCGACGAGGACATTCATTCGAGTGTCGACGGCGAACCCGAGCCGCAGGGCCTCTGCCGCAGGCTCGTCGACACGGCCAACGAGCGGGGCGGCGTCGACAACATTACCGTCGTGGTCGTCCGGGTTCCCGCGGGGACCAAGGCCAAGGTCGCAGCCGTCAAGTAGTCCGGCCGGCCGCGGAACACCCCCGGCCGCGGAAACCCCCAACGTTCCGCGATGTCGGGACGTAAAACGATTGACGGGCAACGGCCCGACGACTATTCTAAAAAGTCCATGGCATCGCGAGACCGGGAAGCGGACGTGCGCAAATCACTGATTTGCTGGATGTTGTTCGCGCTGTCCGCGTCCGCGGCCGGTGCCCAGACCCTCGCGCCGGGTTCGGCCGAGGGTTGGGTCGAAAGCCCCTACCGCAACTTCGGGCCACCCCAGGTGCTCTTGCCCGGCCGGGCAGTCCTCTTCGACGAAGCGAGCGATTCGAACCTGAACGCTCTTCTGTCGGCCGAGGTGCGGCGGCTCTACAGCGACCTTTACGCCCGGCAGGGCTGGCACTTCCCCTTCGCCGACGGAGAGCCCGTTCGGGTCTTCGTGTCCCGGAAGGAGGCCGGGGGGCTGCGGCAGGTCGCCTCCCGATCGGTCGAGGGCGGGCGGCTCGTCGGTCCCGCCATTCTTCTCGACGCGCGGGGCCTGACTGCCCACGAGATCGTCCGGGAGGTTGCGAAGCAGATCGCGCTCGCGACGCTCGCCCGCTACGGCGTGGCGGACACCAGCTTTGCGACGCAGGCGGCGGCAGCTCTCATTTCCCGCCCGGAGGCCGAAGAAGACCGCGAGCCCGCCAGGATCGTGGCGGCAGCGCCGGAGCTCTCCCTCGAGAAGAGCCCGGAGACGCTCGGCCGTCTTTATCTTGAAGAGCTGACCCGCGCCGCGGGACCGGGTCTCCTCCGGTCGGCCTGGGAGAGGGCTTCCGAGTCGGGCGAGCAGATCCTGCCGGTCCTGCTCGGAATGTACGCCGAGCGCACGGGGGAGTCCGAGGATGCTCCGCTCCTTCGGTTCGGAGCGCGCCTGTACTCCACCCTCGAAGTGGAAGCTGCGCCGTCGCGCGTATCTCTGCTCGACCTCGAGTCCGGGGCGGTCGACGCAGCGGCTCCGGCCGGTTTCGCGTTGCGGCACCGGACGTTTCTTCCCGCCGAAGGCGCCGCCGCTCTCCGGGTCTCCTGGCCGGAGGACGGAGGGTCGGGCGCGGTCGTGGTGCGGTATCGGGACGCGGCGCTGCCGCCGGACGTCGTCTTCCTATCGCATGGGGATGTTCGCCACGTGCCCCTGGGAGGCGTCGCGCGCCTGGACTGGGTCATCTCGGGAGGATTTCCGGGCGCGGCTCTGCGCGCACCGGTCGGCGTCGAGCAGGCGGCCTCCTTCCCGTACGCGGGACTGGTCGCGCACGCCGCCGCGGGCGCTGACGGACCCCGGGTCGTGTGGAACACCACCTCCCACGAGGGTCTCGCCGGATGGGCAATCTTCCGGGAAGAGGTTCTGAGCGATGGCAAAATCGCGAGAACCGGGCCGGAGATCCTGCCGTCCTCGGATCGCGCCGAGGAATCCTACGGCTATGCGTACCTGGATCCGGCGGCCAGCCCCGGGACGTTCTATCGTTACACCGTCTGGGCGGTCACGACGGACGGGCTCCTCTCGAGAGCCTTCTCCGTGACGCTCCGGACTTCCGACTGATCCGGAAGGACCTCCGTCCTCCCGGCCCGGGGAGAGGCCACCAGGACCTTCTGCCGCACGGACGCGTGAGCCAGTCCGCCCCGTCCGGCGAGAGAGATCGAGAGCTTATGCAGCCCACGCGGAAAGTTCGGCGGGAACCGGACGTCGGCAAGATCATCGACCGCACGATAGTGCGCCTGTGGGACACGATCGAGGAGCTCGAGGAGCTGAACCCCGCCGAACTGCGGTTCTACCGGGTCGCCGTTTTCGGCAGTGCCCGAATCCGCCCGGGGGACCGCGAGTACGTGGAGGTGCGCGACCTCGCGTCCCGTTTGACCGAGCTCGGCTGCGACATCGTGACGGGCGGGGGTCCCGGACTCATGGAGGCCGCCAACGAGGGGGCCGCCTCATCCCGCGGAACGCGAAAGACGCGGTCGTTCGGACTGACGATCTCGATTCCGTACGAGAAGGCGAATCCGTATCTCGACACCGTGACCGCGCATCGCACCTTCTTCTCCCGGCTCCACCACTTCGTGCGGATGTCGCAGGCTTTCATCATCTTCCCCGGCGGAATCGGAACGAGCCTGGAGCTCTTCATGGTCTGGCAGCTGCTCCAGGTCGGTTTCCTGACGGAGCGTCCGGTGGTGCTCGTCGGCGACATGTGGCGGGGCCTTCTCGACTGGATGCGCCAGGAAATGGTTTCGAGGAGTCTGATGAACGCCGACGATCTCGAGCTGGTGTCGCTGGTGACGTCGATCGATCAGGCCGTCGCCCGGATCGAGAGCCACAAGGAGAGGTTCGATGCGGCGCGCGAAAGCATCATCCTCGAGCGGCGCCGGGCCGCGCGCGCCGAGGACGCCGCGCCTTCGGTGGAGCCCGTCGCGGGCTGACCCGCGGGGGAGGCGGCCGCCGAGCGAGCTGCTCCTCGACGATCCGGCCGTGGTCGAACGCGAGGTCGAGCTTCCGGAGCTCGCGCCGCGAAAACCAGCGGGCCTCGGCGGCATCGTCGCCCCCGCGCGCTTTCCCGCCGGCGGCGACCGCGTCGTAAAGGACCGTGACCGTGTGCCCCCGCGGATCCCGCTTCGGATCGGAGTAGACGCCGCGGACGCCCCCGACTCGAACCTGGACGCCCGTCTCTTCGCGCACTTCCCGGCTGCACGCCTCCTCCGTCGTCTCTCCGACCTCGCAGAAGCCTCCCGGCAGCGCCCAGCGTCCCCGGAACGGCGGCCGGCCCCGGCGGACGAGGAGGATGCGGCCGCGCCGGTCCCGGGTCCAGGCGTCGACCGTGAGCTTCGGGCCTTTCGGAGCGCCGCGACGGGTCACGTGCGGCCGTCGTAGGCGGCGAAGAACTCCCGGATGTCCTCGGCTGGCCGGCGTGATGCGAGCTCCGCGGGGCTCTCGGCATACCAGTCCCGCGGGAGACGGCTCGCGTAGGGCTCTTCGAGAAAGCGGCGGCAGAGGAGGGCGATCACGCCCCGGTCGGTCTCGCTACGGATCAACCGGCCCGCCGCCTGAACGACCCGGGTCATTCCGGGCTGGAGGTAGGCGTAATCGAAGCCTGCCTCCTCCTGGTCCTCGAAGTATCGCCGCAGGAGCTCCCGCTCGAACGAGACCTGGGGCAGAGCGGGCGACACCACGAAGACGCCGGAGATGACCTCCCCGGGGTAGTCGACACCCTCGGCGTACATTCCACCGGAGACCGCGAAGAGAAGGATGCCCTCGGGCGGCGGGGACGTCAGTGCCTGGAGGACGCGATGCCGCTCGAATTCCGTGAAGTCCGCGCGCTGAAGGAGAAGCCGTGCCCGGGTGGGCGGCATCACCTGCGCGACCTCGGCGAGGAAGCGGTAGGACGGAAAAAGGACGAGGTCGTTGCCCGTATGCGCGTCGGACATCGAACCGAGAAGCGCGGCAATGCGCCCGTAGTTCTTCTCCCGCGCCGCGAACGTGGTGCGGACTTCGGGCACGATCAGGACCTTGCGGTTCTCGCGCGGGAAAGGGGGCGGAAGCGAAACCGAAGACGTGCGGTTGGCGGGCAGGCCCAGGAGCCGCTGAATCGCGGCGTGCGGCGTGAGCGTCGCCGACACCAGGATCGCCGAAGAAGCGGTTCGGAAGATCGGGCCGACGGCGCGGGCGGGATCGAGGCAGACGAGCGCGAGGCGCACGCCGAGGGCGCGCCGTTCGACGATGCACGAGAAGTCGGGGCCGTACAGGTTGAGGACGGCTGCAAACCGCATGAGGGCGAAGTGGAGGTCGAGGACCGGGTCGTCTGGAAGGGCCAGCCTGGATTCGCGCTTCCAGTCCAGGTATCGGAGCAGTCGGGGCTCCCACTCCGCGCGCCACTCGTGGATCCGCTCGGACGGCGGCTCGATTTCGGCGATCGCATCCCCCTCGGGTAGCTCGTTCGCGGAATCCGACATCAGGGCCAGGAGGTCCTCGACGCTCGCGGTCAGTTCCGCGAAGAGGTCTCCGGGCTGAAGGCAGAGACGGTTGTGGAGAGCCTGCACGTCCTCTTCGAGGAGGGCCGGGGAGAAGATCTGCCGCGCCCGGTCCGGAAGGTTGTGGGCCTCGTCGACGATCAGGATTGCGTCCCGGAGGTCTTCGCCCGACAGGTGCTTCATCGCCACGCCCGGCTCGAAGACGTAGTTGTAGTCGGCGACGATCGCGTCGGCGCGCTGGGCGAGCTCCAGCTGAACCTCGAACGGGCAGACCTCCTCGCGCCGGGCCTCCTCGAAAACCGTGTCGGGATCGTGGTGCGAGTAGCTGTCCTGCAAGCGACCGAGGATGTTGGATCGCGCCATCTTCTCGGGGTAGTCGCGGGCGAATCGACAGAACTCTTCGTGGCAAAGGATCCGGTCGTTGGCGCACATCCGTTCCTTGGCGCGGACCTGCAGGGTGTGGAAGGAGCGCTCGTTCATGGCCGTCAAGGCCGAGACCGCCATCTTCTGCTGCAACGTCTTCGACGTCAGGAAGACGACCTGGCGGCCGCTCGCCAGGCCGGCGGCCAGCGCCGGATGGAGCGCGGCGGCGGTCTTTCCGGATCCGGTCGGAGCTTCGGCGAGGAGGACCTCGTGACCCCGGACCGCCTGGTCGACCGCTTCGATGATCCTCTGCTGAATTTCGCGCGGAGCGGCGTGGGGAAACGGCAATCTCTGCGCGGCCAGAGCCTTCCGCTCGCGCATCGCCCCCTGGGCTTTCCAGCCCTGGAGCAGCTTCCGGAGCCGTCCCTCCACGTCTCGGTCGAACTGCTCCTCGTCGTACGCGACCGCCAGGGAAATCTCCTCGCCGGTTGCGATGTCGACGTACACGAGCGCTCCGGAGACCTGCAAGTGGCCGAGGCGCCGCCACAGGTAGCAATAGCCGAGCAGCTGACGGCGATCCCGCTCGATCGCGTAGTTCGAGAAGCGGAGACCGTCCACCGAAAGGTGGGCGGACTTGAACTCCTCGATCAACCAGGAGCCTCCGGTGCGCTCGACGCAGCCATCCAGTCGCCCGGTCAGAACGGCCGTCCAGTCATCGATCGGGATGCGCGCCGTGAGGTGGACTTCGCTCCGATACGAGTCGTGCGCTTCGCGGCGCGACGCGAGAACGCGCGAGTGAACCTCGGTGCCGATCCCGAGTCGACGCCAGCCGTCTCCGCGGTCGAATCCGACGCGACGGAATCCACCGTCCTCCGCGAGGTCCCGGACGGAGAGCTCGAGGGTCTTGCTCGCGTCGTCGAATTTCAAGGTGACGAGGTTCCCATGAACGAGCGCGGGACAAATGGCATCGCACCCATTATAATTTTCGAGTGTCACGGTCCTCCTCTTCGCTCCGGTGTCTCGGAGCGGTCCTCCTGGCGGTTCTCGTCGCTGCCCCTCTTCGATCTGCAGATGGAGATGCTCTCCGCGCCGCTCTCGAGGTGGTCGCCGTGCGCATCCCGGGGCAGCCCGGGGGTGTTTCGATTCAGATCGCGGACGAGCAGACCGGGGAGGTCGTGTTCTCGCGGAATCCCGACACGCCCGAGACGATCGCTTCGGTCACCAAGCTCATCTCGACGGCGACCGCGCTCCACTATCTGGGACCCGATTACCGGTTCCGCACGACCTTCTGGCGTCGGGGTGAAATCCGGCAGGGGAGCCTGATCGGCTCCCTCCTGGTGGTCGGCGGCGGCGATCCGAACATTTCCGGCCGGTTCTACGACGACAACATCAACGCGGTGTTCGACAAGTGGGCGGAGGGTCTCCACCAGGCGGGGATCAGCCGGGTCGTCGGCGAGATCGTGTTGAACGCCTCGTTTTTCGACTCCGTCGGGCGCCACCCCGATTGGCCCGTCGGACAGGAGTCGCGCTGGTATCAGGCCCCCATATCGGCCCTTTCGTACAACGACAACGTGGTTCTCGTGTCCATCCGGCCGGGAGGCCGCGCCGGGCGCCCTGCGGGGGTCTCGATCGAGCCGCCGGTCGACATCCTGCGCCCCGTCGCTCTGGCGAGGACCGTCGGCCGACGTGGCCGGGTCCGGGTCGCGGTTTCGCGGTCGGCCGGGTCGAACGCCGTCACGGTGTCGGGGACGGTCCCGCTGCGGCCGGCGTCCTGGTCGACGCCGATCACGATCGACGATCCGCCGACCTACTTCGGAATGGCGCTCAAGAATCGTCTTCAGAACGCCGGGATCACCGTCAGCGGACCCATCGTCGTCAGACCGGTCAAGCCCGACTCGTTCTGGATCCAGGTGGCATCGACCGAGTCGGACCTCCTCCCGACGATCCAGGTGTGCAACAAGCGCAGCCAGGGCTTCTACGCCGAGCAGATCTTCAAGACGGTATCGGCCGAAAGGAAGGGCGTCGGCAGCTGGCCGGGCTCCGTCGCCCTGGCGAAGGAATTCCTGGCGGGGATGGGCCTCGAACCCGCGCACTTCACGCTGCACGACGGCTCCGGTCTTTCGTCGGCAAATCGCGTTCCGGCCTCGGACCTCGTGAAGTTCCTTCGCGCCATGGACGGGCAATCCTTCGGGCCGGTCTGGAGGACGACTCTCGCCGTTTCGGGCGAGGCGGAAGGTACCCTCCGACACCGGATGAAGGATCCCGTGACGAGGGG
>JBBQKV010000035.1:0-23409 GCA_038327245.1 Acidobacteriota bacterium | reverse complement strand
GGAGTTCGACGGCGAGATGGAAACCACGCGGCGCGTGCTCGAGCGCGTGCCGTCGGAGCGTCTGGACTGGAGCCCCCACGCGAAGTCCATGACGCTGAAGCAGCTCGCGGGTCACGTCGCCGAGCTCGCGAACTGGGGCGTCCGCATCAACGAGAGCTCTTTCGAGGTCGGCACGCGGAAGAGGCTCGAGTTCGAGTCGGTGGGCGAGCTCCTCGCGCACTTCGACGCGGCCGTGGCGGCGAGCCGGGCTTCCATCGCGCAGAAGACGGACGAGGATCTGCGCGAGCGTTTCACGGTCTCGCGCGGGGGCACGACGTATTTCCAGATGTCCAAGGCGAGCCTGCTGCGCCGCGTCTTCCTGAACCACCTGATCCACCACCGCGGACAGCTCTCGGTGTATCTGCGGTTGAACGACGTGCCGCTGCCGCCGATCTACGGTCCGTCCGCGGACGAAGCCTCTTCGTTCTAAACTCCCGGGCGTGCCGGTGCCCGCCGACCTGGTTTTCGCGGCCGCGAATGCCGAGGCGCTGCGCGAGATCGCATCCTGGGATGGCTTCCGGCCGGCGACCTTCGCAGCCTCGGAATTCCCGGTGGACGTCGTACGCTTCGAGCGCTCGGCCTCGCCTCCCGTCGTCCTCTCCCGGGCGCGGCGCGCCGAGAGCCTGAAGGCGCTGCCGGCCAGCCTCCGCGAACGGGCCCAGCGGGTCTTCGAGCGCGCCGAACGGCGGACGCCATTTCTCCTCCTGGCCCGGGGAGGCCGGCTCGACCTGTCCGGAGGGCCGGCGGTCATGGGGGTCCTGAACGTCACGCCGGACTCCTTCTCCGACGGCGGGCTTCACTTCGACCGCGCTCGGGCGGTCGCGCGCGCTCTCGAGATGTTCGACGCCGGGGCCGCGATCGTCGACGTCGGAGGCGAGTCGACGCGCCCCGCGAGCTACGGAGAGGCCGTGGCGGTTTCCGCGGAGGAAGAGATCGAGCGCATCCTCCCGGTCATCCAGGGGATCCGCTCCTCGACCGACCGGCCGCTGTCGATCGACACCCGGAAAGCGTCGGTCGCGCGAGCCGCGCTCGCCGCCGGGGCCGACCTCGTCAACGACGTCTCCGCTCTCCGCTACGATCCGGAGATGCTGCGAATGGTGGTCGAAGAGGGCAGCGGGGTCGTGCTCATGCACATGCGCGGCCACGATCCGCGAACGATGCAGGCGGACACGGCCTACGTGCACCCGGTCGCCGACGTGGCCTCGGAGCTCGTCGCCGCGTCTTCGAGCGCGGTCGACGCCGGAGTCCCGGCCGATCGGATCGCCGTGGACCCGGGTCTCGGTTTCGGAAAGAGCCCCGAGGGAAACCTCCAGCTGCTCCGCCACCTGGCGGCGTTTCGATCACTGGGTTTCGCGGTGGCCGTCGGGGCCTCGCGGAAAGCCTTCGTGCGGCGCTTTTCGGGCGTGGCGGACGACGCATCCTCCGCCGACCGGCTTCCCGGCTCCCTGGCCGCGCTCGCCGCGGCGCGCTCCGGAGGGGCCGCGATCGTCCGCGTGCACGACATCGAGGAGTCCGTGCGGTTCCTGCGGATGCTGGCCGCGATCGAGACGCCGGCAGTCCGGCAGCCCGCCGGCGCGGCGGCACGATGATCGACGCCCTGTCGGCGCGTTTCGGCCCGCTGGCCCACTTCTCCTTCACGTGGCGAGACGCGATCGACATCGCGATCGTCGCGCTGGTCGTCTACTTTCTGCTGCGGCTCATCCGCGGGACGCGCGCTGTCCAGATGGTCTTCGGGCTGATTGCGGTCCTCGTCGTGTACTGGATCTCGGTCCTCCTGAAGCTCGTGGCGCTGAGGACGGTGCTCTCTGCCCTCATCTTCTACCTTCCGTTCGCGATCATCGTGCTGTTCTCCCAGGAGCTCCGCCGGGCGCTCGCCGCTTTCGGGAGGACCCCCTTCTTCGCGCTCTTCTCCGGATACCACGCCGAGGAGACCGTCTCGGATCTCGTTCTCGCAGCCACGTCGCTTTCGACCCGCCGGGTGGGGGCTCTCATCGTTCTGGAGCGGCGCGAGGGACTGAAGACCTACATCGAGAACGGCGTGACGCTCGACGCCGCGATCTCATACGACCTCCTCGTGAACGTGTTCGCGCCGGGGACGCCGCTCCACGACGGGGCCGTCATCATTTCCCGGGAGCGGGTCGCGGCCGCGGCGTGCTTTCTCCCGCTTTCGCTCAAGGAAGGCCTCTCGAAGCGCTTCGGAACCCGGCACCGCGCCGCAATCGGCGTGACGGAGGAGACGGACGCTCTCGCAATCGTCGTTTCGGAAGAGCGGGGCACGATCTCGCTCGCCCGCGACGGCCAGTTAGTCGAAGATCTCGACGGAAAGTCGCTGCGCGACCTGCTGTACCGCGAGTTCGCGGCGACCGCCTGAGAAGGACCGATCAGAGATGCCGCGACGTCCATTCATCTTCCGGAACCTGGGCCTGAAGGTTCTGGCCTTCGCGATTGCGCTCGCGGTGTGGTTCGCCCTGTCCGGACAGCGGCGCGAGCGGATCTCGGAGCGGAGCTACCGGATTCCGCTCTCCCTGGTCAACATCCCGGCGAAGACGATCGTCGCGTCCCCGCTGCCGGGAGCGGTCGACGTGCGGGTTCGCGGCCCCTTCACGGCGCTGCGCCAGCTGGAGCCCGAGAAGCTCGAAGCCGTCATCGACCTTCTGAGCGCGGCGCCCGGCGAAAAGATCTACCGCCTCGCACCCCAGGACATCAACGTTCCTCCGGAGATCGAGGTCATCGCGCTGTCCCCCGCCGAGGTTCGCGTCGTGCTCGACCAGGTCGCGGAGCGATTTCTGCCCATCGTGCCGGCGCTCTCCGGCGAGGTCGCGGCTGGATCGCAGGTCGTGGACGTCACGGTGGATCCGCGCATCGCGCGCGTCATCGGACCCGCGACCGCGCTCGCCCGGATGACCGGCATCGGAACCGAACCGGTCTCCCTCGCCGGCCTCGCGGCCACGTTCACCGCGACGACGACCGTCCTTCCCGACGTGCCCGGCGTCCGGGTCCGGGAGGGCCAGATCGTCCACGTCACGGTGCGGATCGGCCCCGCTCCGACCGCGACTCCCGGCCCCGCGGCCGGCTCGCCCACCACCCGTTGAAGCTCTTCGGAACCGACGGTCTGCGGGGAAGGGCCGGGGTCTTTCCGCTCGATCCCCGATCGCTCTCGACCGTCGGCCGGGGAGTCGGAGCGAGCGTCCGGCGGGAAGGAGGTCGAACCGTCGTCCTCGGCGGCGACACGCGGGAGTCGACTCCGGCGATGGCCGCCGACCTCGCGGCCGGCCTCGAAGCGTCGGGCTGCGCCGTCGCGTACGCGGGCGTCGTGCCGACCCCGGCGGTGGCGGAGCTGGTTCTCGCGCTCCGGGCGGGAGCCGGGGTCTCGATTTCCGCCTCCCACAACCCCCACGAGGACAACGGGGTGAAGATCTTCGGGGCCGACGCGCGGAAGTGGCCGGACGAGAAGGAAGAGGCGCTGGAGGGGACCCTGCTGGCGGACGAGCCGACCCCCGCCGACGCTCCCCTCCCGGAAGAGGGAGCGCGGCCGCCGCTGCCGGTCGATCCGTCGCTCTCCGAGATCTATCTCACGCGCCTCCTCGGTCGCCTCCCGCAGAAGCTGCACGACGTGACGGCGCTCCTGGACGCGGGCAACGGAGCGGCTTACCGGCTGGGTCCGGAGGCGCTCGAACGGGCCGGCTGCACCGTCACTTCCATTGCGGACCACCCCGACGGGCGCAACATCAACGCGGACTGCGGCGCTCTCCACCCCGACGGAATGGCGCGCGAGACCCGCCTTCGGGGCGCGGGTCTCGGCGTAGCGCTCGACGGCGACGCCGACCGCGCGATCTTCTCGGACGAAACGGGAAGGCTCCTGGACGGCGATGACGTCCTCTGGATCGTCGCGACCCGCTGGAAGGCCGACGGTCGTCTGACCGACGGCGGCGTCGTCGGCACGGTCATGTCGAACTTCGGGCTCGAGGTTGCGCTCGCCCGCGAGGGAATCCCGTTCCACCGCGCCGCGGTCGGAGACCGCCACGTCGCTCAGCTCATGGCGGAGACCGGATCGGTCCTCGGAGGCGAGACCTCCGGCCACATCCTGTTCGCGCCGCTCTCGCCGTCGGGCGACGGAATCCAGACGGCCCTCGTCGTCGCGGCGATCCTCTCGGACGCGGGGCGCCCCCTGTCGGAGCTCGCCACTCTCGTCAAGAGTCCCCAGGCGCTGCGCAACGTCCGCGTGTCCCGCCGCGAGCCGATCGAGGATTCGCCCGCGCTGTCCGGGGCGGTGCGCAGGGCACAGGCGGCGCTCGACGGGCGCGGCCGCGTCTTCCTGCGTTATTCCGGCACCGAGCCCCTGCTCCGGATCCTGGTCGAGGGCAACGATGCCGACGCGGTCCGGGAGATCGCGGACGAGCTGGAGAAAGCGGCGCGGAACGCCCTCGTCTGAGCGGGCGATCTACCTCTCGAGCTCCGGGATCGGCTCTCCGGTCACGTTGGGCTCCTGGTAGATGATCCCGGTGCCCGCGATCGGGAGCAGCGCCGTGTGGTTGCGCTCGCCGATCTCGAGGCGCACCTCGTAAAAACCGTGGGGTGACATGCCGACGAGCGTTGCCGGCCGGTTCTTGAGCTCGAGGGTGGGGCAGTAGACGACGACCTTCGCGGGGATTTCCACGGCTAATTTCCTCCTTCGAGCAACTCGAGCATTTCGTTCCAGGTGACCGTTTCGACCCCGAGCGACTTCGCTTTCTCCAGCTTCGAGCCGGCGGCTTCCCCCGCTACGACGTAGTCGGTCTTCTTCGACACGGAGCTCGCGATCCGGGCGCCCGCAGCCTGGAGAATCCGCGCGGCGTCCTCGCGCGTCACGCCCGGGAGCGCGCCCGTGAGAACCACCGTCTTTCCGGCGAGGGGGCCGTCGGCGGCGGGCCGCGTCTCCTTCGAGAGGAAGTTGACGCCGTGGGCGCGGAGCCGTTCGACGAGTTCCCGGTGGCGCGGGTGGGAAAACCAGGCCGTGACCGCGCAAGCCGTGTTCGGACCCACTTCCTCGACGCCCTGCAGAGCTTCCTCGGTCGCCTCCGAGAGCGCGTCCAGCGAGCCGAACTTCCGGGCGAGCGTGCCCGCGGCCTTCTCCCCGACGTGCCGGATCCCGAGCGCGAAGAGGAGGCGGGACAGGTCGTTTTCCTTGCTCTGCTCGATCTCGGCGATCAGGTTCGACGCGGACTTCTCCCCCCACCGCTCGAGCTGCGCGAGGCTCTCACCCTTCAGGGAGTAGATGGACGAGACGTCCGAGAGGAGGCCTGCCCCGACGAGCTGGTCCACGA
The DNA here is from genome assembly GCA_038327245.1 of Acidobacteriota bacterium. GTDB lineage: Bacteria > Acidobacteriota > Thermoanaerobaculia > UBA5066 > Gp7-AA6 > Gp7-AA6. The sequence goes on along the minus strand of JBBQKV010000035.1, from coordinate 18,067 downwards.
GCTTTCCGCCGAGGCCTTCGATCTTCATCGCCCGGCGTGAACAAAAATGGGTCAGCGCCTCGCGCACGACCGCGGGGCACGCCGGGTTGACGCAGCGGGTTGCGACCTCTCCCGGCTCCCGGGCGACCGGATCGCCGCAGACCGGGCACGTCTCGGGCATCGCGAAGGGAACACTCTTCGCGGGTCGCTTCTCGGGCACCACCCGCACGACCTTCGGGATCACGTCGCCCCCCTTTTCGACGATGACCGTGTCCCCGACCCGCACGTCCTTTCGCTTGAGGTCCTCGTAGTTGTGAAGGGTCGCCCGCTTGACCGTCGTACCCGCCAGCACGATCGGGTCGAAGTGGGCGACCGGGGTCATCACGCCCGTGCGGCCGACGTGCACCGAAATGTCGCGGACGACGGTCGTCGCCTCCTCCGCGCGGTACTTGTAGGCGAAGGCCCAGCGGGGCGACTTCGACGTGGAGCCCAGCTCCTCCTGGAGGCGCCGGTCGTCCACCTTGATCACGACCCCGTCGGTCTCGAAGTCGAGATCCGTGCGCTTCGTCTCCCACTGCTCGACGAACTCGCGGACCTCCCCGAAGGTGCCGAACCGTTTCCAGTAGGGATGCGCCGGCAGCCCCAGCGCCTTCAGCCGCTCGAGCGCCTCGGCCTGCGTCGGCGGCAGGTCGGCGGCCCGGGCGATCGAGTAGAGGCACGCGGCCAGTCCCCGCTTCGCCGTGACCCGCGAGTCGAGGAGACGCAGCGTCCCCGCCGCGGCATTGCGCGGGTTCGCGAACAGCGGCTCTCCGGCCGCCTCGCGGTCGGCGTTCAGCTTCCGGAAGGCCGAGCGGGGATAGAACACCTCCCCCCGCGCCTCCAGCGACCGGGCCTCCGGGATGCGGAGGGGGATCGTTCGGATCGTGCGGACGTTGTCGGTGACGTCCTCCCCCCGGAAGCCGTCGCCGCGCGTGGCGCCCCGGACGAGCACGCCGTCCTCGTAGCGGAGGGCGATCGACAGGCCATCGATCTTGAGCTCGGCGACGTAGCCTCCCGGGTCTTCGCCCAGAACGCGCACGACCCGCGCCCGCCAGGCCTCGGCCTCGTCCCAGGAGTAAGCATTTTCGAGCGACAGCATCGGGAGGGCATGCGCCACGGTCGCGAACCCCTCGGCCGGCTCGCCGCCCACGCGCCGGGTCGGGGAGTCCGGGGCCGCCAGATCGGGATGGGACCGCTCGAGCTCGGCGAGCTCCGACATCATCCGATCGAAATCGGCGTCGGTCAGCTCTGGCCGGTTTTCGACGTAGTAGAGCCGCTCGTGACGGCGGATTTCGGAACGCAGCCTCTCGATGCGCCGAACTGTTTCCGTCGGGTCAGCCGCGCTGGAACCCGCTGCGGCAGCGCCTTTTCTCATCGTTCGCCCATGCTACAGTCTGCCGGATGCCGCGGGCAAAGGGCGGAAGACCACTTCTCGCTCTCGCCCGGATTGCCCGGTGGGCTCTCGCCGTCGCGGCCGCGGCGGCCTCATCCGCGCCCCTTCTCGCGGCTCCGCTCACGCCGCCGATCGCCTCGTACCAGATCTCGTGCCGCCTGGACGCCGAGAAGAAGGTGGTCGAAGGGACCGAGCTCCTCACGTGGACGAACACCACCCGAAATCCGGCGGCGACCCTCCAGTTCCACCTCTACCTGAACGCCTTCCGGAACACCCTTTCCACGTTCTGGCGGGAGTCCGGAGGCAGCCACCGGAAGAACCGGATCCCGGAGTCGTGGGGCTCGGTCGAGCTGACGCGGATGACGCTCGCCGACGGCAGCGACCTGCTGCCCGCGCTCGCGTACATCTCCCCGGACGACGGCAATCCCGACGACCGGACGTCCGCCGAGGTCCAGCTCCCCCGCCCGGTGGCTCCCGGCGAGACGATCTCGGTCTCGATCGACTTCCGCTCGCGCCTCCCGCGCGTCTCGACCCGGACCGGCTGGAAGGGCGACTTCTTCCTCGTCGCCCAGTGGTTTCCGAAAATCGGGGTCCTCGAGGACAAGGGGTGGAACTGCCACCAGTTCCACGGCCTGAGCGAGTTCTTTGCCGACTTCGGTAACTACGACGTGTCGATCGACGTGCCCGCTCGTTACCGCGGAAAGGTCGGCGCGACCGGCGTGCGCGTCGAGGAGCGCGACCTTCCCGGGGACCGGGTGCTCTACCGGTTCCGCCAGGAGAGCGTCCACGACTTCGCCTGGACCGCGGACACCGACTACCTCGTCGTCCACGACCTCTTCCGGGAGCCGGGGATCGCCGACACGCAGATCCACCTCTTTCTCCAGCCGGAGCACCGGTCCCAGGAGGGTCGCTACCTCCAGTCGGCGAAGGCCGCCCTGTCCGGATACGGCCGGGTGCTCGGCCCGTATCCCTACTCCACCCTGACGGTCGTCGATCCCCCGTGGGGCGCCCGGGGAGCCGGCGGGATGGAGTACCCCACGTTCATCACGGGAGGCACTTACCGGACGTCGCCCTCGAAGGAGCACAGCCCCGAGGGCGTCACGATTCACGAGTTCGGCCACCAGTACTTCTACGGCCTGATCGCGAGCAACGAGTTCGAGGAGCCCTGGCTCGACGAAGGATTCAACGAGTACATGGAGGACCGGGTGGTCGGGGCGGCCTACGGTTCCGACAACCCGATCGTCACGGTGTTCGGGTGGCGGTTTCCGGTCGGCATCCCCATCCACCGCCCGGTGGATGTGAACCGGCGGTACTTCCGGGTCGCGGGCCAGGACGTCCTGGCCGCCTCGTCGTGGAAGTTCCGGAGCTCCGCGAGCTACGGCGGACAGGTGTACTCCAAGACCGCGCTCGTCCTCGGAACGCTGGAAAGGCTGATCGGCACCCCGACGATGAACCGCGCGCTCCGACTCTACGCGGATCGGTGGCGGTTCCGGCACCCCAGGACTGCCGACTTCATCGCGGCGGTCAACGACGCCACGGGGCAGGACTGGCGCTGGTTCTTCGATCGGACGTTCTTTTCGTCGGGCGTCGTCGACTACGCCGTGGAGGATGCAACGTCGGAGAAGGCGACGCCGCCGAAGGGGTTGTTCGAGCGGGAGGGGAAGCTGGTCGAGAAGCCGGCCCCGGACCTCGCCTCCCCGAAGGGCTGGGACACCGTGGTCACGGTCGCCCGCCGCGGAGACGTCGCGATACCGGTGGAGATCGCGCTCCGCTTCGAGGGAGGTCACACGTATCGGTCCCGATGGGATGGCGAAGCGCGGTGGAAACGGTTCCGCGTCGACCGGGGCCCGAGGCTGATCGAGGCAGTCGTCGACCCCGCGGAGAAGGTCCTCCTGGACGTCGACCGAACCAACAACGGGCGGCTCGTCACCCCCGATCCCCGTGCCGCCTCCCGCTGGACGTCCCGCGCGGTCTTCTGGATGCAGAACCTCGGGGACTTTCTGACGGTCGCATGGTGAGCCGCCGCGTTTCCGCGGCCGGCTGTTTCGCGCGCGGGGTGGCGCTCTCGCTGTCGAAGCCCTACCTCGCGGTCTCCCTCTGGCTGATCCAGCTCCTCCTCGCCTGCGTGCTCGTCCTGCCCGTTTCCAACGCCCTGCACTCGCTGCTCGACTACTCTTCGACCGGATCGCGGATGGTCGCGGACCCCGACTATGGCTGGTGGGAAACCATCCGCCGCACGCACCCCGACCTGCTCGGGGCGCTTCCGGACGCGGTCGAGGACGCCACCAGCGTCGAGGGGGTGAAACCGGTCTCTCTCGCGGCGCTCCAGGGGATCGGCGCAACCGCGATCTCGCTCGCCCTGCTCGGAATCGTTCTCCACGCGTTCGCGCTCGGCGGAATCTTCGGGGCTTTGCGGGAGCCCCACGGCTCGCTGGTGGTGTTCGGCCGCGAAGGAATGCGCCGGTTCCCCGCGTTCCTCGCATTCACTCTCGTTACGTTCGCCGCGGCGCTCGCCGCGTACAACTGGATATATCTCGTCACGGGCGAGGCCTGGCGGGATCGCCTGAACGACCTCGACATCGAGGGCCAGGCGATGGCGTTGAACGGGGCGCGGGTCGCGGTCCTCCTGCTCGCGCTCGCGGCCATCAAGCTGGTGGCCGACTCGGTTCGCGCGATCTGGGTCGCGCGCCCGGACCTGCCCGCCGTTTCGCGGCTCTTTGCCGGGCTGGCGGCCGCGTTCTCGCGCCCCGCGCGGCTCTTCGGCGTTCTCGTTCTCTACGTGACATCCGGCGCGGCGCTCTACGTCCTGTGGATCTTTCTGGACCCTTCGGCGGGGGGCGAGGCGCGGTTCGCCCTCGTTCCGCTCATTCTCGCGCAGCAGGTCTTCGTCTTCCTCCGCTCGCTGCTCAAGGTCGGCTACTACGCCGGCGTTTCCGAGGCCCTGACCCGCGTTCCCTCGCCGGAGTACTCGTACGTGCCGGCGGCCGCCGCCCTGCCGGTCGCCTCAGTCGACCGAGCTGCCGACGAAGCCTCGATCGACGGCCCGACCGGAGCGATCTAGTCGGACCCGATAGACGAACGGCTGGCGGCGGAAGCGCATCCCCCGGCCGCGCTCGCGCTCCCACGGCCCCGAGAACCACGGCAGGAACCGCAGGTCCTGGAAGGAGATCTCCGAAGCGCCGTCCGGCTCGGCGCGAACCGTGGCCAGCGGAAACCTCGCGAAGTCGAGGTAGGCGCGGACGTCCGGGATCTTCTCCGCCCCGGCCAGGGCCGGCGACGGAGGAGGCTTGGCATATCGCTGGATTCGGGCGCGCTCCGGCGGCGGGTAGTAATCCGACAGGCTCGAGAAAAGCTGGGTGAAGCGGTCGGGCGGGCGCGGGGACGCAACTCCGCGGGCGAACGGGCCGATGTCGAAGAAGGAAACGTGGATTTCGTTTGCCCGATCCGAGAGGCCCAGCCATCGGAACGGGGACAGGAATTGCGGAAGCACCGCCACCTTCGTGCCCGGCGGAGGCCCGTCCATGCGCTGCCAGGCGCGGAGGGCCGCGGAGTGCAGCACCGCGCACAGCAGGACGTAGGCCCCGAGAACGCCCGCGCCGATCGCCGAGATCCGCCGTCCCCGGGCGCGGAAGATCGTCGCGGCGAGGAGCGTGACGGACACGATCCCGGTGAAGTACGGATCCAGGATGAAGACCCAGTCCAGGTTGTAGCGCCGTCGGGAAAACGGGATCCAGAACATGATCCCGAACGACGTGATCCAATCGAAGAAGATGTGGCTCGCGATCCCGACGGCCGGGAAGATGAAGAGAACCCGGATCGGAAGGTGGCGGGCGTACCGGGTCAGGACCCTGGCCAGGAGCGCGAGCGCGAGCGCGAGAAACGGAAGCAGGAAGAAGGAGTGGGACCAGCCCCGATGACCCCGAACGTACGCGATCTTTCCGTGCAGGAAGAAGAGGTCGATGTCGGGCAGCATGCCGGCGACGAGCCCGAGGACGAGCGCGGCACGGGCGGCGTGACGGTCCGTCAGCCCGCGGGCGAGGACCGAGCCCGCGATGCCGTGCGTGACGGTGTCCATCGGCGTGAGAAGCTATCAGGACAGTTGGGGATCGGCATCCATGAGCACGCAGTCGCTCCAGGGAAAAGTCGCTCTCATCACCGGCGCCTCGTCCGGTCTCGGAAGGGCGTTTGCCCTCTCGCTCGCCGCAGCCGGGGCGAAGCTCTTTCTGGTCGCGCGCCGGGAGGAGCAACTCCGCGAGGTCGTCGAGGAGATCTCCAGGGCCGGCGGCGAGGCCGCGTATCACGTGGCCGACGTCCGCGTCGCGCCGTCGCTCTTCGACCTCGTCGACGTCCTGCTGTCCCGCTACCGGAGACTCGACATCCTGATCAACAACGCCGGCGTGGGATACCGCGCGCCGCTCCTCGAGCTGAAGCGCACCGAGATCCTCGAAATGCTGGAGACCGATCTGCGCGCGGCGATCCTTCTCTCCCAGGCGGCGCTGAACGCGCTGTTGAAGAGCGCGCCTTCGGACATCGTCAACATCTCGTCGATCGCGGGCCTCGAGGGGTTCGCCGAAGGCAGCGTCTACTGCGCCGCGAAGGCGGGGTTGGTGGGGTTCACGCGCGCCCTCGCCCAGGAGCTCAAACCCGCGGGCGTCCGCGTGACGGCGATCTGTCCGGGCTCGATCGACACCGCCTTCTTCGACCGCTTCCGGCCGACGCTCGAGCCCGCGCGCCGGCTCGCCGCCGACGATGCGGTGCGCGCTCTCCTGTACGTCCTGACGTCGCCGTCGAACGTGCTCCACGGCGAGATCGTGATCCGCCCCCGGGTCGTTTAGGCCCGGCCCGAACGAGGGGTCCGTATAATCGGACGAGGTCATGCGGTCCGTTCTCCTGGTGGACAATCGGAACCTCTTCGGAGAGGTCACGCGCGCGATCAAGCGGCGGACGAACTGCCGCATCCTGACGGCCACGAACGGCACCGACGCCCTCACGGTCGCCCGCCGGGAAAAGCCGGATCTGACCTTCCTGGACGTGGAGATGGAGGGTATGACCGGGGTCGACGTCTGCCGCGTCCTGAAAGCCGACAAGCAGTCGGGGCAGCGGCCCATCGTTCTCGTCGGCGGCAACGAGAGGGACCTCCAGGAAGGGAAGCGGGCGGGGGCCGACGGTTTTCTCGCCCGAGACTTCGTCGAGGACGACTTCTTCGAAACGCTCCGGCGGCACCTGAACGTTTTTGCCCGCAACGCCGCGCGAGCCGCGGTCACGTGGTCGGTCACGTTCTGGCGGGATGGCGTTCAGCACGAAGGCACGATCCGGGACCTCTCGCGCGGCGGCTTCTTCGTCAAGACCGACGTCGACCAGCCGATCGGCGCCCGCCTGGAAATCTCCTTCCACACGCCAGTCGAGAAACCCACCCGCTCCGTGGTGGGCGAAGCGATCGTCGTGCGGATCGGACAGGAACCCGAGAAGGGGCTGGGCTGCCGGTTCTTCCAGCTGTCCTCGAGCTCCCGCGCGAGCCTCGAGGAGTGTCTCCGGCTCCTCTCCCCGGAGCTCGCCGCGTCCTAGACGGCGAGGGTCATCATCGAGGGCCGCACGACAACAGACATGATCGACGCGATGCTCAGAAGAATTCGAGAGGGCACGGCGACAGCGGATGAACTACTCGAAGTCCTCAGACCGTAGAAGGGCCCGATAGATGGTTCCCGCCGCGAAGCGGCGCCTCATCGAATGGTTCGACGATCATCACGGAAGAGTACTAGCGCGTCGCGCGACACGCTAGAGCTAGCGGTCGGCGCCTTGCAAGAGAATGGAGCAGGGCTGATCGTCCAGCTGTCCGACTAGGCAGAGCGAGCATGCCAACGGCATCGCCGGTTTCGTTGCTCAGGCGGCCGTCTCCGCGGGAGCAAACACGGCGCTCGTCAGGTCTTAGGCTGACATGGCTTTTCAGCCAGAAGGAGCAGCTGCTCGCTCGTGAGAACCGTCGGGTGCGTCAGCCATCGAAAGAGGTCGTCCTCGCCCCTCGCTTGTGCCCCCACGGTTACCCGATGGCGCGTTTCGTATCTCGCCGTAAGCCAGAGAACAGGATAGAAGAGCATCAACCATGCGTGCTGTGCCTTGAAGCGGGTCATCGCAACGCGACGGATCCTGAGGCCAGCTTGGAAAAGTAGTGTATGGAGCAGCGGCAGGTCAACGGGGTTGACGTGGTACGCGTAGAGGTCATCGGGGCTCAGATCCCAACCGACCCTGCGCCGTATTAACTTATGGGTTCCCGTTAAGAGGAAATGCACGCGGGAATGCAACCGAGCTAGGTTCGGTGTGCTAATGATCAGATGACCTCCCGGCGTGAGTACTCTTCCGGCTTCGTTGATGACATTCCAATGGATTTCAAGATGTTCAAGGACCTCGATCAGGAGAACGACGTCGAAGGACGCCGGCTCATAAGGAAGCGGTCGCCGCAGGTCGACGGCGTTGTCGATAGGGAAGGAGAAGTCCCCGCTGCAGCCAATAAGCTTGTAGTCATCGGTCCGATAGTGTGTTGCCCGGACCGTCGCGCCGTCGCGCTGGAACGCCGAAAGGATCTCGCCCCGGCCTGTGCTCAGGTCGAGAATGCGCAGTTGCGGATACCCGGGAAGTTCTCTGACCATCCGGAGGACTGCGTCGATAACGAACCGCTGAGCCACGGGAGTTGCTCTGCCCTTTCACCTTTCGCCTCCATCGTACCTCGGAATGGGACGCCGAACGGCCGTCGCTGCTACCGTACCGGCCCGGACCTTGGGGCTCGTCGGGCTCCGAAATTGGCAAGCTGCCGGGAGTGACGCGCCTATGACAGGAAGCTCCGTGAGCCGAACCACGCAGCCCGAGCGCTGGAGGCCCTTTTATGAGCTTCCAGCGCGGGGCGCTGCGGCTTGTTTATAGGTTGTTCACGTATACAGTATTACTGCTTACCCCTTTATAGGTCAGCCAGAGGCTGCCGCCAAAAGAGGTGCCCCCCGGACCCTTCGAGGAGTCCGCTCCCGTGTCGCTTTCGCTTGACCAAGAAGAGCCGTTAATGGTGAAACGAGTATAAAGATTGTTCGAGCTCGCTCCCCTATAGATAAGGTAGAGCGCACTGCCGTGCACGGTGGCATGCGGCTCGTATGAGGTCGAACCTCCCGGGCTGAACGGGCCGCTGACGCCGCCTGCAGCCTGGACGGTTGCATACTTGTTGGCATCGCCGGTGTTTCGCCAGAATATGTACAGAAGGCTGCTGAACGCGTAGGCCGCTGGCCCTGAGTTCGAGATGGCCGAGGGGAGGGTGACCGCGGCGCCGAAAGTACTACCGTCAGTACTCGAGGCGAACCGCACCTCGATTGGGGAGTCCAGGGTGTACGCCAAGTAGAGCTTGCTGCTGAACGCGGCGATCGCGGGATCGCCTCTCGCTATGATTCCGAATCCGCCGGGCTTGAACTCTGTCTCGCCGCTCCAGTTGCCGCCCGAATCCATATTCACCATAAAGATTCCTGACCCAGCTCCTCCTGCGTTGTGGCGGTAGCACAGGTAGATCTTATTATTGAAGACCGCCGCGGCGGGCGACTTGTACACAGTCTGAGTGCTGGGTACCGCACTCGCTCCCGACCACGTGGTGCCATTAGAACTGGTCTGGTAGTAGACGCCGGAGCCGAGGTTGTTGTAGAAGATGTAAAGCACACCGTTGTAAACGACCAGATCGGGCATCTCCGTGGTCGAAGCGCCGGGAACCTGTGTCTGTGTTGCGAGAGCCGAGGTCGTAAGGAAGAGGATGAGAAGAAGCCATAAACCGATTGACCGGGGATTCATTGGGACCTCCAAAGAGTGTCTTCAACCGAGGGTACCTGTGGCAGCGGTTCCCAGATCGGTGACTCGCTGCCTCGCACTGTCTTAGGGTGTGACGCAGGCCTCCTTTCTACTACTGGATGGGAATGATGACGTGAACCGCACGCGATTCCGGCAACGGCACCGCCGCGAGGACAGCACCGTCGGCAGAGAGTAGCTCGTAGAATCCTGGCGCGAGCCCCGAGAGGAGGAGCCGCCCCTGGGTGTTGGTAGTGAAGCGAATCCCCCGACGGGCGAGATGGTCCGTGAGCACCCGCGCGGGTATCGGAATTCCGTCCTGGCGCAGCAAGAATCTCGTGTTCGGACTCATAGCCCCCTTGGCGTCGGTAGCGATCACCGACAGGCTCACCTCTTGGGATGGACAGACGAGCGTGGCTCGCTCGCCGGGGCGAACAATCGTCGCGAGAAGAGCGCAGCGGGTCCCGGACGCGAAGAGACGTGAGGTGCCCGTCGGCTTTGCCGGAAGTGCGAATTCTCCCGTTGGACCCGTGGTCACTGTGCCGAGAGGACTCAAGTCGATTGTTGGATCGTAGGTTGTGACCAGTGTTTCGGATACTTGGTCGCCGGCTGCCGTGATCACCGAGCCGCGAAGCGCGGGGAGAGGCTTCAGCGTGATGTCGGCGAGGGGGGTCTCTGCGGTGGGGAGATCTCTGTCGACAGCCAGGTAGCCTTCCCGCTGTATGGTGAAAATCCCGCTCGCCGGAGCAAGGTCGAAGAAAAAGGCACCTCTGTCGTCCGTCACAGTCTGGTAGGAAGCTTGGTCGTCGCGCCAGATCACGGTTGCGAGCCGAATGGGCACGCCATCCGGATCGTGAACGCTGCCCTTGATGGCTTCTTGGGGAAGGTTGAAGTCGAGGTTCGAGCTGGCGCTACCAAGTTGCATGACTGTCGCCGGTCCCGGTCGGCCATCAGCGTTGGTGACGGCGATCCGGTACTCCCCAGCAGACCAGACGATCGCCTCGTACCGCCCGAGCGCGTCAGTTGTGGCCGTCGCAATGGCCTCTCCAGCTGTCTTGTGATCCACGAGCGGAACGATGCTGACCTCCGCGTCGGGCTCAGGTACGCTCCCTCTTTGAATGACACCCTTAATAATGAGCCGCTCCAGGTGGATCGCCATCTCCGCATTTCTTCCTGCGATAACTGTGATGGGCAGGTTCTGTACGCGCGCGCCGGACCGCGCGGCGATATTGAGGTAGTACTTAGCCTCCGGCAGTGTCACGATGCATGTGCCCCGAGCGTCAGCCGCGAGGGCACGAAGGACCACCGGCGGCTGTTCACCTCCAGCCGCGATCAGCGGCGCATCGAGGATTTCACACTCTGCGGCGGCGAGAGGCTCCCCCTCGGCCGTCATTGTGATTTCCACCGTGCCCGGTGGTTCGAGTGGCACGCTCTGATACACGAGCTCATTCGGTGTTCCCTCCAGGAGAACGGCTTGGTGGGCAGCCGCTTCTGGCGCATCCAGGACCGCCGTAACGTAACGGGCCGCGATACCCGTCGCGATGGCCCACCCCTCCATGTTGGTCCTGATCGGCGACCTCGGCTGCCAATCCGGCGCCGGTGAAGAGAGAGTCAGGCTCGCGTTTGCAATCGGGGTACCGGTTGTGCTCGAAATTGCCCTCAGAAGCATCGACCAGCCCCGACGGGGCACGAAGACAATCCTGCGGGAGTCGCCAGCACCGAGCGTGCAAAATTCGGCCATGGGAGCGAACCCGTCGCTCGAGAGCACGACGACATACTTGCCAGGCGGGACGCGAATGGGCCCTGTACTGAGGTCGTTAGTTCGCGCAGCAGGCTTCTCCAGTCCGCTATTCTGAAGATAGGCGGCTGCAGCTATGCGTAGACGACTGGAGGTGCGCAGACGAATGGATGCCTTGCGCACCAGAGTGACCGTGTACGGCTCGCTCGAGCCATCGGAGATGGCACCGAGTGGCAGAGTCGTAGGACCGTGCGCTATTCCTTCGACGGTGACCGTTTTAAATGCGTCGTGTGATGAGGGGGGCGCCCAAGGAGGTGTGTTCACGCATGCCGTCATCTCATCGAGGCGAAAACAAACCGTGACTTTTTCACGAACCTCAAGGCCGCGGTCATCGACCAGGCGGATGCCTCGCCATGGTGTCCACGTCTGGGACAACCCGACCGCGGCGAGCTGGAGTCCGGTGCCTGCCAGGAGGAAGGAGAAGAGAGTGCGACGACGGCGTGCGGATAGAAGCGTCATGACCCGTGACCCTTTCCTGAGGAGAGGAGCTAACCACTTCGATGGCGCGGGGGTCTAGAGACATTCTGTTCGCTATGGCAACAGACCGTCGCTCCCTCCGACATCGTCCCGGTGTGGCGCCGACGTAGTCAGCGAACACACGGAAGAAGGTACGCCGGGTACCGAAGCCTGTTTTGTAGGCGATCGCCGTTGCCGTTAACGTGCTGGTCTCAAGAAGATATCGGGCCAAGGCGATCTGTCGCCGTTTAAGATACTTCGCCGGCGGATCATCGCTGACCGCCCGAAACGCCTCGGCGAACGCGTGCCGGGAGAGCCCGAGCTTGCGGGCGAGCTCTCCGCTTCTCGGTGGCGATTCCTGCTTTAGGCACCATTCCAGATACGCCTCGACAACTGTGGTCGACAGATTTCGAGGCTTCGATCGCCCGCTTGGCGGGCTAGTTCGAAGAAGTTTTCGTTGGCCTAGGCCCCGATCAAGGCTCAGATTGGGACGCGCCAATGACTTCGTCTTCTTTGGTGAGGGCGAGCTCTTCTGTGTGATCCCACGCTGTATCGAGCGAATGCACCGGCTCCTACGATCAGAATCCACGGTAGTTGTTCTCTACCAATACAGTGTTCGTAATGCACCGATTTGAGACATCAAGCACGGCCCTCGTCCGCATTCCTAGGCGGCAGCAGACTTCGCTCAGGTTCGAGCGTCGGCTCGGATGAGCCCGGCGTGCCTTTTGACACTTGGCGGCAACGACCTAAGTCTTCATCCACTTCGGAATGTGCTTCTCAAGGAAAAGAGAAGAGGCTGGCGCCTGATGTCCTGCTCGACGCTGGCGGCGCGAGCGATCTCAAAAAGCTGATTTCCGGTCTGCTTCGTCACTTGGACATTCGCCGGCGGCGACGGGGTCTGGCTCGGAGCCGAAGCCCAGCCGGAAGGAGAAGGGCGAGAGCTATCAGGACCGGCCGGGTGATGCGTGCTCTTCTCATGAATCCCCCCCTCGCCGACCCGAAAGAGGTTGGCCGTCCCGCAGCGGGGCGGCGAGGTGGATGGGGGTTGCACGGCACAGGACTGCCGGTTGAATTCCGGGGAAACCTGGGAGTTCAACGACTTTTCGCTTTGCCGTGAACTCCACCACGATGCCGCTGCCGTTGTCTAGTGACACTTTGTTCATTTCGGTACCCACTGGGAGTCATGCCCGTCTCGTCGCGAAACGATCTGAAAAGGCTCTTCTCGATCCGAATCCTGCATGCCGAGCAACGCGCTCAATCGGCCAACCGCGCCCCAGAAAACCTTTCGGGCGTTCGATTTGCTGCTGCCGGAAGTATTTCGCCGGCGTCGTTTATCGCAGTTTCTTTACGGCTGACGAGCGTCCCCCGAGAAACCGCGAGTTTTCTCGCGAGCTCGGAAACCCTCGGGGTGGTCGCTCGAGCGAAGCACGACCGGAGGTACCTGTCGATCTCAGCTTCAGAAGTTCGGTCGACTTTCGAAAATGGTGCTCCTGCAATCCTCGCATTCCCGGCTGCAACTATTCGGCCTCCTGTTTCGTACGGGCCCATGGCCGTGTTTTCTCCATCCGAAAATCGCAGTTCATCAATAGAAGTGCCTGGGGCTGAGCAGAATTGAGACAGAGCCCCCAAGTTCGCGGTGACCGCAGCCCCCCGGACAATCGGTCAGCTTCCCGGCGTTGGCCGACACCCCCGAGAACGGAGAAGCGGACCGAACGCGGACCCGCGCTGCAGTCTGAGTCTTTTTGGCGGCGCTTACTCGAGACCGCGGCCCAAGCGGCCCAACTTGCCAAGCCGTGCCGATTAAGGGGTGGAGCAGCCTGCGGTGTGGCGCGGAAGCGCCGCGAAGGACCAACCCAAACAACACCCCTGCCGTGAGAGGAAACGTCGACCAGCCGATCGGCGCCCGCCTGGAAATCTCCTTCCACACACCAGTCGAGAAACCCACCCGCTCCGTGGTGGGTGAAGCGATCGTCGTGCGGATCGGACAGGAACCCGAGAAGGGGCTGGGCTGCCGGTTCTTCCAGCTGTCCTCGAGCTCCCGCGCGAGCCTCGAGGAGTGTCTCCGGCTCCTCTCCCCGGAGCTCGCCGCGTCCTGAGAGGGATCTGACCCCCTTCGGGGATCAGACCCCGGGTCAGGCCCGCGACTTTCTCAGGCCTCGAGACTCACGAGCTCGATCCCGGCGTCGCGGGCGACGACGAGCGACTTCTGGTCGCGGTAGAACTCCCCGTAGTAGACGCGGGAGATCCCGGCGTTCGCGATCAGCTTGAAGCACGGCCAGCACGGGCTGGCGGTCGTGTAGATCTCGGCGCCCGCGATCCCCACGCCGTTGCGCGCCGCCTGGATGATCGCGTTCGCCTCGGCATGAACGGTCGAAACGCAGTGGTCGTCCTCGATCACGCAGCCGACCTCGTCGCAGTGCGGAAGGCCCCGGATCGAACCGTTGTACCCGGTCGAGAGAATCGTACGGTCCCGCACGATCACGGCGCCGACCCTCTTTCGCGGACACGTCGACCGCGTCGAGACCTGTCGCGCGATGTTCATGAAGTACGTGTGCCAGTCGACTCGTTCCGCCATGCCGGCGCGGATTATGCCGGAAGCGGCTGTGTCACAATCGCCGGTCTCATGGCATCCCATCGTCGCGTCGTGGTGACGGGACTGGGCGCCGTCACCTCCATCGGGACGACGGTGTCCGAATTCTGGAACAACCTCCTGGCGGGAGTGTGCGGAATCCGGCCGCTTTCCCTTTTTGACGCTTCCGCGTATCGGACGCGCACGGCGGGCGAAGTCTCCGAGATCCCGAACGGCTCCCTCTCCCCCGCCGAGAAGCGCCGGATGTCGCGCGCCGACCTGATGGGCCTGGCGGCCGCAGCCGAGGCGCTCTCCCAGTCCGGAATCGACCTGTCGCGCGAGGATCCGACCCGGATCGGCGTGATCCTGGGAGGCGGCACCTCCGGACTCCTCGACTCCGAGCAGGTCTACGCCACGTGGCTCCAGGGCGGGCGGGGCCGCGCGTCCCGGGTGCTGAACCATCTTCCGGACGCCATCACGGACCGGATCGCGCAGCGCTTCGGGCTGGAGGGCTTGAAGTCGACGATCACGACCGCCTGCTCCTCGGCCGCGAACGCCATGGGATACGCCTACGACGCCGTGGCCGCGGGGCTCGCCGACGTCATGGTCACCGGCGGCTCGGACGTCCTCGCGCGGCTCACGTACGGCGGATTCAACTCCCTTCGTTCGGTCGATCCGGATCCGTGCCGGCCGTTCGACCGGGAGCGCCGCGGCCTGTCGATCGGCGAGGCCGCCGGGATCCTCGTGTTCGAGGAGGAAGAGCGGGCCCGGCGCCGCGGAGCCACGATCCTCGGCGAGTTTCTCGGCTACGGCGTGACCTCCGACGCTTTCCACATGACGGCCCCGGATCCCTCCGGAGCCGCCGGCGCCCGGACCATCCGGGCGGCGCTCGACGCGGCACGGCTGAACCCGGGCGACGTGGACTACGTCAATGCGCACGGCACGGCGACCGCGCAGAATGACTCGGCCGAGACCGCCGCGATCAAGGTGGCTCTCGGGGAAAGGGCCCGCGAGATTCCGATCTCCTCGATCAAGTCGATGATCGGGCACTGCCTCTGCGCCTCCGGCGCGATCGAGGCGGTCGCGACCGTGCAGACGGTGCGGGAGGGCCGGGTCCCTCCCACGATCCACTACGAGAACCCGGATCCGGCGTGCGACCTCGACTACGTTCCGAACGAGTCGCGGGACGCGGCGGTTTCGGTAGCTCTCTCGAATTCGTTCGCGTTCGGCGGCAACAGCTCGGTCGTCGTGATCGGACGTCATTCCTGACGCCTTGAACCGCGCCTGGATCACGGGCGCCGGAGCCGTCTCCGCGCTCGGACGGACCTCCCAGGAGTTCTACCGGCGGCTGCTGGCAGGCGAGAGCGCGGTCCGCCCCTTTACCGAGGAGGAGCGCGCCGGACTCCAGGCGACGCACGTCGCCCGCTACGACTCCTTCACGCCCGCCCCCGAGATTCCGGCGATGAAAGCCCGCCGCTTCGACCGGGGCAGCCAGTTCGCGATCCTCGCCTGCTCGCAGGCGATCGCGGAGGCCGGCTTCCCGGTGGCGCAGGCGCCCGAGTCGGTGGGGATCGCCCTGGGGACCGGGTCCGCCGGTGCCGGAGCGCTGACCGAGTTCCTCCGGGTGCTCCTCACGGAATCGCCGGAGGCCGCGCCCCCATTTCACTTTCCGAATACCGTGGCGAACGCGCCAGCCTCCCAGGTTTCGATCGAGATGAAGCTCTTCGGTCCGAACGTGACGATCACGCAGAAGGATCCGTCGGGGCTGAACGCGCTTCTCTTCGCGTCGCTCGCTCTTTCGTCGGGACGGGCTTCCGCCATGCTCGCCGGGGCGGTCGACGAGTGGAATGCGGTGTACGCCCGCGGGTTCGATCGCGTCGGCGCGCTCCGCGGCGCCAAACGGAAATCCGGCATCGTTCAGGGAGAGGGGGGGTTCGCGGTGCTCCTCGAAGACGCCGACGCGGCGCAGGCGCGTGGCGCGCGGCCGCTCGCCCGGCTCGCCGGAATCGGAACGGCCGGTGTTCCGAGCGAGCCGTATCGTTTCGCTCCGGATCCGGCGGCGATCGAGCGCGCGATCCGCGGCGCGCTCTCCGAGGCGGGGGCGGAGCCGTCGGGCATCCAGCTCTGGTTTCCATCGCGCAACGGCGTCGTCGAGATGGACCGCGCGGAAGAGGCCGTGGTCGCCCGAGTCTTCGCGGGCAAACTGCCCCGCTCGATCTCGGTCAAGGACGCGATCGGAGAGATGGCCGCGGCGGGCGGCGGGCAGATCGTCGCGGCGTGCCGCGCGCTCGCCGATCCCGAAGGACCTTTCCCTCCGAACACGAGTCCGCGCCGGGCTCTCGTCAATTCCTTCGGCGCCGGCGGAAACTTCTTCGCCGCGGTCTTCGAGTCCGTCTCGTGAGAGCGAGGATTGAGCCGCCGCCGCTCCAGGGCTTCACAATCGACATCCCCGTGCGGTTCGCCGAGTGCGATTCGTACGGCGTCGTGTGGCACGGCCACTACGCGCTCTACCTTGAAGAGGTGCGGGACCGGCTCACCGCGCGCTTCGGATTCACGCCTGCGAAAGCGCTCGCGCTCGGCTACCGGGTTCCGGTCACGCGGCTCGAGATCCGCTACCGCGCGCCCGCCCGGCCCGACGAGACGATCCGCGCGACGGCGCGGCTCCGGCCGCCGGAGACCGCTCGTCTCATCCTCGACTACGAGATCCGGGGAAGCGGCGGCGCGCTTCTCGCGTCCGCCGAGACGGAGCAGGTCGTGGTCCGGTCGGATGGAGAACTTCTCCTGACTCTCCCCGCGGGATTGAAACGGTTGACCGAGGAGATCCTCGCCTTTCAGGACTCGGCTCCCTCGCTATAATCTCGAAGATGTCGGATCCCCCGGTCGACGCGCGCCGCCGTTCCATCGGCTTTCTCCTGCGCTTCGTCGCCTATCTCGTCGTCTTCTACTTCATCGTCGCGTCGCGCCCCGTCAACGACGCGGTGATCGTTCCGTTCACGGCGGGAATCGCGTCCGTCTCCGGCCGCCTCTTGAACGCCCTGGGTGAGAAGGCGGAGGTCTCGGGCACGGAAATCCGGTCGTCTTCCTTCGGAGTGAACATCGAGAACGGCTGCAACGGCGTCGAGACCGGGCTGCTGTTCGGCTCCGCCGTTCTCGCCTTTCCCGCGCGCTGGACCCGGCGTCTCATCGGACTCGTGCTCGGGTTTCTCGCGATCCAGGTGCTCAACCTGGTCCGGGTCATCACGCTCTTCTGGATCGGGCTCCATCGCCCGGCGCTCTTCAGCTCCTCCCACACCGTGATCTGGCAGTCCGTTGTGGTTCTATTCGGCGTGCTGATCTTCCTGCTGTGGGCGTCGCGCGAGAGACGGCTCTCCGAGGCGCCTTCGCCGACGGTTCGAGACCGCCCCCGGAAAGGGTGACGTCCGAGCGGCGCCGGGAGAGCGGCCCGGCGCCCGGATCCGGAGGTCCGATGCTGAGCGGGCGTGCCGCCCTGCGCGGGCTCGTCGGATTCCTGCTGGCTCTCGCGATCTGGTTCGGATTTTCCCGAACCTACGAGAAAGCGATCGCGGCGGGCAGCGAGACTCTCTGCAACGCCTTCGAATCTCCGGACGTGACTCGGCTCGACGCGAAGGGCGGAGAGATTCTCCTCGACCGGCGCGACTTCCCACCCGGTTCGGCGCGGCCCGGGCTGTCCGGTCCCGACATCCACTTCAACTTCGTCCTTCTGATCGCTCTCTTCGCCCTGGACCCGAGGCCACTCCGCGGAGCTCACGTTTCGCGCTTTCTCGCCGCGGCCGCCGCGCTCTGGGTGGTCCACGTCCTCGCCCTCACCTTCCAGGTGCACTCCGTCTACGCGACGAGCCTCGGTGCGTGGAGCGTGGCGAACTACGGTCGGGTGGCTCGCAACTTCTGGGCGGCGGGATGGCATTTCTACCTGATCGCCGGACGCTTCGCGGCGCCGTTCGCGCTCTGGTGGTTCTTCGGTCGCCGAGAAGAGGAAGCCGCGCTGGAGAAATCGCCCGCGCGA